>ADZZ01000499.1 GCA_000179315.1 delta proteobacterium NaphS2 | reverse complement strand
TCTTTGGGATCAGCACCCTTCTGGCAGGTTTGAAACGGTAGGTTCCTGCTTTGAGCTTCTCATGAATGAGGTTCAAAAGCTCTACTGCCCTTTCATCAAAGGCATCTACCGTCATTTGGTCTATCCCCGCTGCTCCGGCATTTCTCCTGACCTGCTGCCACGCCGTTCGCAGTCGTCCCAGGCTGTAGACCCTTTCTAACACCCTTTCCTGCTTCACTTGAAACCTCCGTTACCCCTCCTCACGTTCAGGATTGCCGGGTTGCAGACGGCCTTTTGACCGGAACCGGACCCCTTATGGCCTTCGAGAAACTCCTTCTTGCGGCATTCCTGGCTTGGAATTCGGGTGTCCCCCTTCGGTTTTCTGATTCCATCTTTTCTCCTGCAACGCTATATCGACTCCTCAACGGTGTCACCATAGCTTCTCGTCCACGGCTTCCCATGTCTCAACGGCGCTGAAAAGACATCCAGGCTGCTTCACTGGTCGTCGGGATTTTCTCCTCCACTCCGTTACCGGGCTTCATCGGTCCCGACTTATCAGTACTATCCGTGGATCTGCCACCCTCTGACCCCTAACCGTTTCGGGGTTTCCTTATCGGTTCGATTTTCTGGCCTCTCTCGCAGCATTCGAGGTCAGGTCAGGAGGGCTTCCCTGGGTAAGACGCAGCACCTCCCCATATCCCGTCCAACTTCACTTCGGTTCTCCGGATATCAGGTCTCGCTCTCCCACGCCTGCTCGACCTCCTCCCCGCTGCCATATAGTTGGTTCGCTGTTCGCTACGTACATGGGTTCTGCCTCATGCTTCCTCCGGACAGCCCATTTCTGGCACTGCCCTTGCCCTGTTGGCGTAGCCCTTCCGTCCGGTAACGGCGGGCAGTTTTACTTCCGGCAACCCGTGCCAGAAGGACGGCGTCTACGTCATGCCAGGCGCACGTCAATACCACCAGTAAACTGGTGGCATGATAGTTCCGCCACAAGTGGCGGTCTTGGGTCTGGAGACACGCGATCTCTTGGTGTCAATATTTCGGTCTCCGGGTTGTAACTACTTTGGTCACCCACTTGGAACACAACCGGCTCAAAACCTTCAACTGCAGGTTATTTCTTTTTTTTATTTCTTTTTTTCACGATGGTCAAATACTCTTTTGGCTTTCAGCTCATACCTGGGAAGGGACTTCGGCGGCAATATCTCCATTTTCATCCCCACACCAATTCTATACCTTAAATCTTCCGACAGTTTTTCTTTTAAAGCATCATATTTATCAGTCGCTATATCGGGTTCCGCTTCTACTTTGACACTGACACTATCTCCTCCTTCACCTGAATCAAAATGAATTTCCAAATGTTCTGAAAGACCATCAATATTCCCGATAATGCCCTGAATGGCGGTGGGATATACATTGGTGCCTTTGATTGTGACCATTTGGTCCGTTCTCCCCAGTACGCCGTCGCGTAGCCAGAGCCAGGTCCGGCCGCAGTCGCATGCTTCCTTATGCCATTCCACAACATCATGGGTGCGATATTTAATCAATGGCATTACGGTTGCGTAATTGGTGAGTATGAATTCTCCTTTGCCGCCATCCGGCATGACATTTCCATTATCATCCAATACCAGACCATAAGCGATGGACTCAGTCAGGTGCATACGATCAGCGTTGGAAGGACAATGCCATGATGTGGAACCCCATAGGTCAGAAAGCCCATATAGATCTATCGCTTTGGCGCCCCATGCTTTTTCCGCTGCATCACGAATGGTCTGAACAACATAACCTTGCTCTCCTGCAGAAGTAATATATTTAATGGATGTTTGAGCTGGATCAACCCCCATTTCTCTGGCAACTTCGGCAATCCTCATGGCATAAGTGGGCGTAGCCACCAGAACGGTAGGTTTAAGCTCCTGAATTTGCTTAACCCTTTGTTCCGTATTTAATCCGCCGGCCGTAATGACTTGAGAACCCAAGGCAACAGCATCGTAATAAGCACACCAGAAAGCCATGAACGTACCAAAAGGAAAAGCGAAATAGAATACGTCTTTTGGACGAATACCATGTGCCCACCATTTGAACACCCATCCCGTACTCAACATGTCCCGGTAATACCCAATTTCTTTAAGCGGTGTGCCGGTTGTCCCGGATGTTTGAAAATAGAAGGTAAGATAATCTTCGCTGTCTTTGACAATAGTGCCGCCAAAGGGAGGATCGTAACTTTGGTATTTAACGAGATCGGGTTTATCGATTAACGGAATCTTTTCGGCAAAATCGTCTAATGTTTTAATGTCTTCCGGCTTTACGCCGGCTTTATCGTATAGATCGCCGTACATGGGGATATTTTCGTATGCATATTTAATCAACTTCTGAAGCCGACGCAAATGAAGTTGATCCAGCTGCTGCCGCGGCATAGTCTCCAGATACTCATTCCAATACGGGCTCGAATAAGCTTTATCACTATAAAGTTGCATATAAATTCTCCTTGTAAATTCAAAAAAACGGACCCGATAAGGCTTCACACTATATTGCCGTACCGGCAAGAAACCCTTCCCGTATGGCATCTTTAACATTTGATGGTGTGTTGGAGTCGCCAACATTGTAAACGGGAATCTTCCCTGTAAGTTCCTCTGCCAAGCTGTTTTCCGGCCTATAGCCAGAGGCGAGCACAATGCTGTCAGCTTCAAAAAAGGCCGCGTTGGGACCAAAGTTAAAACTTCTGCGAACGCCCCAGACACCGAATTCGGACAAACCGGTTACTTCAACATCGGTCTCTATCCGGATTTTCGCCCTTCTGAGTCGCATGAGCAAATCCCCCCTCAGAGCACGCGGCATATCACTGGCCAGTCTCGGCAGCATTTCGAGGATGGTGACCTGCTTGCCTTTTTCCGCCAGATATTCCGCCAGTTCGCAACCGACCAGGCCGCCGCCGATAATGACGACATTGTCCGCCACTTCTTTTCCGCCGTTAAGCACATCAACGGCCAGGGAGACATTTGGTCTGATGATCCCCGGAATATCAGGTATGAAAGGCTTTCCGCCCGTCGCCACAACTACGACGTCAGGCCCTCTTTCAATGACTTCCTTTATGCCGGCTTCCTTTTCATAGACGACTTCGACATTGCTCTTTTCGATCTGGCGGCGTTGATAGTTGAGGAACAACCCAAGGTCGTCCTTGAATGGCGGGACGGCAGCAGGTTTAAGCATGCCGCCCAGCTCCGCATTTTTTTCCATGAGCGTAACCTTATGGCCCCTCCAAGAAGCACACAGCGCCGCTTCCACGCCTCCCGGTCCGCCGCCGATAACCAGGACCTTTTTTTCGCCCTTTGCGGGCTCAAATGAAATTTCGGATTCTTTTCCCACCCGGGGATTTACACCACAGACGACGGGGGTATCAACGGTTTCAAGACACCAGCAACAACACAAACAGGGACGAATATCATCAAAACGGCCATCCCTGGCTTTGTTCGGGGTCTCGGGATCGGCAAGCAGTTGCCGGCCAAGGGAAATCATATCTATTTTCCCTTCCGCGAGAACGGATTCCGCCAGCCTCAAATCATTTGTTCTTGATCCCCCTATGATGGGAACCTTTGCCTTTTTCTTTACAGTCTCGGCAAGATAGAGGAAGTGACCCGGTTCTGCGGAATTGGTCAACCCGAATTCGCCCCCTTCGTGCCAGCCCACCACCACATCGACACAGCATATGCCCATGTCTTCGAGTCTGGGCACGATCTCTTCCGCACATTCTTCGAGCGTATATCCCTCTTTTCTAAACGTGTCGCCGGAAATTTTTGCAAAAACTGGAAAATCGGCGCCCGCTTTTTTCTTTATGTCATTTACGATTTCACTAACAATTCTAAGGCGGTTATCAAGGTTGCCGCCGTATTCATCCGTTCTCTTATTGGTTTCGGGTGAAATAAACCGCGCCAGGGTGTATCCCGCTGCGAGCATGATCTCTACGCCGTCAAATTCCGCTTCTCTCAGCCTTCTCGATGCATCCCCGTAACCTTCAACCATCTCGTGGATGTTTTCTGCGGTCATGGGCCTTTCCAGGAGTTTTCGAGGATTTGTCGGCGTGCCGACCCGAAAGGGCGTGCTGGGGCGTTTAAGAAGATTTACGCCGGAAGGGCCCACTATCTCAAGCGGTCCTCCCTGAAAGGCCCAGGCATACCCCGTACCAAATTGCCCTACTATTTTGGTGCCATGTTTGTGAACGGCATCAACAACCATTTTGAGCCCCGGGATGAATTTATCGTCGGTCACCCAGGGGAAATAACCATGCTCGGTCTCATACGGCCACAAAGCCCAATCAATCAGACCGACTCCGCCTTTGGCTCTTTCTTCAAAAAAGCGGGCGAAACGCTCTGTTGATCTCCCATCTTCCGCATAACCGAGCGCCATTGGAGACATCCGAATCCGGTTCGGGATGTCAATCCCCGCGATGTTTATCGGTTTGAAAACATTTTGAAGGTCCACTCCACATCCTCCTTGCCTTAATTCATTACTACCACCGCTAAAGCACAAAAGCGCCTTCCACGCTCACAGGCTATAGATAGACGCTTCTGTGGCTCTCCTCGACAGGCAAAAGAGCTCCTGCTTGCCTGCCGAGGCCCAAATGTTCTTGCGCTTTCTATACCTTGACCCCTACCTTGTAGCCGTCATGAATGGCTTCATACAGCTTGCGAAAGCCCGCTGCGTCTCCAATGGAATAAATTTCCACCGCCGTATTTGCAGCTAATGCAGCGGAAAGCGCCTGATCGGCTTGAAAGCCTTCGGCGTTCACCACCGTATCCGCAGGTATGGTTGCTTCCCGGCCTCCCAGCGTTGCGCCAACAACGCCCTCATCGGTAATCTTCTCCACTTCGATATTGACCAGCGACTTGATTTTCAGTGCGTCAAGATGCCGCCTGTGAGCCAGCAGGTTGAAAAGGTTCAGATCGGCTCCGATCTTTTTGCCCTTTTCAATGATGGTCACTTCTTTTCCCAATCCGGCGACGTACTCAGCGGTTTGAATGGCAATTTCATTGCCGCCCAAAAAGACAACTTTATCCCCCAAGGTCGCCTTGCCTTCCAGAACTTCGTAAACATCGGTCACGTTGTCTCCCTCAATGCCGGGGACTTTGATGGTTGCCGGTTTGGCTCCCATGGCGAGAATAAGAGCGTCAGGTTTTTCTTTATTGATCAAATCGGTGGTAACCTCTGTTCCGAGTTCCACCTTGGCCCCAGCCTTGGAAAGCCGCGTGGAAAAAGATTGAATAACATCGGTCCAATCATACAGCAAGGGTGTTTTGGCTCCCAGCCGCATCTGTCCGCCCAGAGCATCGCCTTTTTCGTACAGGGTCACATCATGCCCCCTTAACGCTGCCACCCGTGCGGCTTCCATGCCGGCAGGCCCACCACCCACAACGAGGACTTTTTTCTTTTTCTCCGCCGGTCTGATGTCGTACGTTGAATCCCATTCCCTGCCCACTCTGGGATTTACCATGCAACCCATGGGAACATCGATGAAAACATACAAAAAGCAACCCTGATTATCCGCCGGACAGACAACGATATCCTCCGGCCGGTCTTCGAGAATTTTCTTCGGGAGAAACGGATCGGCAATCCCGGGGCGACACATTTCCCAGTAATCAATAATTCCATCCGCAATGGCCTTTTCGGGCACTTCCGGTTTATTCAGGCGATAAGCCATACAGATGGGCGTCTTAATCCCGGCTTTTTTCCAGTTTTCCGCAAGATAAAGCCAGTCCCCCGGCTTTTTCTCCGCAGTGATGGCCGCGTTGGGAGATTCATGCCAGCCCACGGTTACACTGAAGAGGTCTATGCCCAGTTCTTCGCACATCTGGGCGATTTCGATGTACTCTTCGTCCTTATTCCCCCCATCTATGAGATCGGTGCCATTCAGCCTTAGCAGAAAAGGGAAATCCTTTCCCACCAATTCTTTACTACGTTTTATAATCTCCAGAAGGAACCTCGCCCTGTTCTCCAGCGACCCCCCATATCTATCCGTGCGTTTGTTTGTCCAGGGGCTCAGGAAGTTGGGAATCAGATACCCGGCGATACCGCATATTTCCACCCCGTCAAATCCGGCCTTCTTAAACCTCAGGGCGGCCTGCGCGTGCATTTCCACCTGCTCCTCTATTTCTTCAATGCTCATTTCACGGCAGGGCGTATAACGCTTGATCGGACTTTTCATGGCAGTAGGACCGACGGGATGACCAGGCACCGTTTTCCCGGCGGCTATTGCTTCTTTCACGCCGTACTCGAACAGATGGCCATATCTGCCCGTGTGCATGACCTGTCCGATGGTTATGACGTCATCCACTTTCATGGCTTGGGCCAACCGCGTCAGCCCCGGCAATAGCTCATCTTTATCCACCCCCATTTGGCCTATATAACCCTTGCCCAAGATATGAGGATAAGCACCAGCACTGACGACTATACCAAACCCACCCTGAGATCTCTCTCGCAGATAACCTATCTCCTTTTCAGTCACTTCACCTGTTTCATAATCGCAAAAATTATTCACGGTAGCGGCATACTTCATTCTGTTTTTTACCGTGAGGTTCCCAATTTTTCCCGGTTTTTTCAAGTTCTCAAACATAATTTCTCATCTCCTTAATCTTTAATTGTTTAAAAAAAAATCTTCAAAGCATCTCCCCTGAAATTTTCGTGGACAGATCATGACCCCATTTCCATGCGACTCCCCGGAGAAACGACTACCCATGCGTGGACCTACTTTCCTTTGCTGTCAGTGCGCCAACAGGGCATCTGGCAACACACTCCATACACGATTGACAGTCAGCGTTATTTCCATAAAAAGCAATTTGCGTTCGAATGCCTCGGCCGATAACGTGGAGGGCACCCTGAATCTTTTCACAAGTCTGAACGCAAATGTTACAAAGCACACAATGGTTTGGATCATAATCAAAATACGGATTTGACTGATCTTTGGGCAAATCCTCTTCTGGCAGCCGTAATCTGCGAACTCTTTTTCTATCAATGCGAATATAAGCCATTATTTTTTGCAGTGCGCAGGGGCCGCTTCCGGGACACCCTCTGCAACTGGCATGATGGTTCGCGACGAGTATCTCAATACTGGTCCGTCGCAGCCTGTCAATCTCGGGATCTTTTGTCTTAACCACCATCCCTTGGTCCACCGGTGTCTGGCAGGACATGACCACTTCTCCATCAGCATTAACCATACATAGCCTACAGATTCCGGAGGGACTCAACTCGGGATGATAACAAAGATGGGGAATATAAATATCGTTATCCAGCGCTGCCCGCAAAATAGTTGTTTCCTTTTCTGCTTCAACATCCAATCCATCTATTGTCAAAGTGACTTTGCTCATGAGTACCTCATTCTGTTAAGTTTCAAGCATCCCGCACACGCCAGTCGGGCAACGTTTTTCATTGATGTGCGCCTCATATTCATCCCTGAAATAACGGATGGTCGTAATCACCGGATTGGGAGCGGTTTTACCGAGAGCGCAAAGAGAGTGGGTTGATACCGCCTCACTGATCTCCAACAGCAGATCGATATCCTCTGGCCTACCTTGACCCTTCGTGATATCATTCAGAATATCAAATAGTTGTTTCGTCCCAAGTCTGCAAGGGGTACATTGCCCGCAAGATTCTCTCTGCGTAAAATCAAGGAAGTAACGAGCCAAGTCAACCATACAGGTATCCTCGTCCATGACGACCAGCCCACCGGATCCCATCATCGAACCGGCGGCCTTCAGCGAGTCAAAATCAACGGGCATATCCAGTGCACTTTCCGGAAGGCAACCACCCGAAGGCCCCCCCGTTTGAACGGCTTTAAAGGTCTTGCCATCAGGAATTCCGCCTCCAATATCAAAGATGATTTCCCGAAGCGTCATCCCCATGGGCACTTCTATGAGTCCATTGTTTTCGACCTTTCCGGTAAGAGCGAATACAACTGTCCCCTTGCTCTTTTCCGTGCCAACACGGGCAAAGGATTCAGCCCCTTGATCGATGATAACGGGAATGGAGGCCAATGTTTTGACATTATCGATAATGGTGGGTTTTCCCTCCATACCTGATTCGGCCGGAAAGGGGGGCCGCAAACGCGGCATACCGCGAAAACCTTCAACGGACGCTATAAGTGCTGTCTCCTCACCACAGACAAAGGCCCCCGCTCCTTGAAAAAGCGCTATCTTGAAATCAAAGCCGCTTCCCAGGATGTCCTTACCGAGAAATCCCTTCTGCTTTGCCTGTGAGATTGCAATCCTTAACCGTTTCACAGCAAGTGGGTACTCGGCTCTCACATAAATATAGCCCTGTTGGGCCCCGATGGCATAAGCGGCAATCATCATTCCTTCCAAGACAGAATGAGGGGTTCCTTCCATGACCGATCGGTCTTGAAAGGCGCCCGGATCACCTTCATCACCATTACATATCACATATTTTTTCGGGCCTTGAGCCTTATAGCAAACCTCCCATTTCCGACCGGTCGGGAAACCGGCGCCGCCCAGACCACGAAGACCCGAGCGTTTGATCTCATCAATGACTTCCTCCCGGCTCATCCCGAGGAGGACCTTCTTGATAGTCTGGTACCCACCCGCAGCGAGGTACTCTTCAATCTCTTCCGGATCAATATGACCACAATTTCTTAGTATTGTACGCTGCTGCTTACTGTAGAAGGGGATCTCCATATAGTGTGGCAGAGGTGTATCAGTGGCAGGTTCTCGGTAAAAAAGTCGGTCAACAGGGGGCTCTCCCGGTAATAACGATTTTGCGATCTCCGATACGTCATCGAGGCTCACTTTTGAATAAAAAATTCCCTCCGGTTCAATAACGACAAGAGGGCCTCTTTGACAAAACCCATGACACCCGGTCTGCTTGACTTGGACGGTCTCTCCCAAACTCAGTCTGTCGATCTCCTCCTTTAAGGAAGATAGAACCTCCTCGGCCCCCCCTGATTGACAGCCGGTTCCCAGACAGACAAGGGCATTACATTTAGCAGACATCTATTTTTACTCCTCAATTTCCAACGTTTGAATTTTATTCACTCAGTTTCGGGAAAAGCGTTACGGCCCTTTCACGAGTCATTTCGCCGTGAATTTTATGATTGACCTTGACAACGGGTGCCAAGGCACAGCAGCCGATACAGGCAACACTCTCGAGGGTATACTCCAAGTCGGGTGAAGTCTCACCCTCTTTCAAACGGAGCGATTGACCAATGTCCACAAGAATCTGGGGGGCACCTCGAATGTGGCAGGCAGTGCCCCTGCAGACTGTGACCATTTTCCTTCCCAAAGGCATTAATCGAAACTGATTGTAGAAAGATGCCACTGAATGAACCTCGCCTTCATTGATATGAAGAAAGTCTGCAATTAACTGCATTACTTCCCTGGGCAGCCACCCATTGATTCCTTGAGCCTCTTGCAGAATGGGAATCAATTCGCTTCTCTTTCCTTCGTAAAAGACCAAAATATTTTTGAGTGCCGCTTCTCCAAATTCATCAGACATAGCCGATTTCTCCTCAAATGAAATCTCCTGGTTTACACACCACAGTAGTCGACGCAGTCTTACTCAAATGAATACCACCACTGAACTGGTGGTATCGTGAGCCCCCCTAAAGGGGGGTCTCAACCAACCACTCTTTCTATTTTTTTACAGTCCAGATTCCTCTGCGAGGATATCCAAATGTTCTTGGTTTCTGATATATTCCCGGATCTTTTCTTCATCAAGGCCTACTGTACTGACACAGTAACCACGTGCTCAAAACGTTCTGCCACGAACCATTCGACTACTTTTGTTTCCAAAACTCATGACTTCAGACGCACTTTTACCTTTCAGAAGACCGATGGTATGCGCCACCGCATACTTGGGTGGAATAGAAACGCAAAGGTGAATATGATCGGGCATCGCATGACCTTCTATAATCTCTATTCCTTATGATTCGAGCCCATTGCTTGATCGTATTTATGTCCCCGTAAAGCTCTTTTCGGCGATACTTGGGGATCCAAACGATATGGTACTTACAATCCCAAACTGAGTGTGATAATCTATGAAAACGTTCCATTTTGAAATCTCCCTCATTGAGTAGTTGGCTCTCTCATTGTAGGAGATTTCTTTTTTTCTCGATACTAATCCATGGCGTAGCCATTGTTCTTACCACTGGCATGCCAGTTGCTTATTCCTTCGAATTCGGGGTAGGAAGTGGCCTAAACGGCCACCCCCTCCCGGCAGAACGGCTCGTACCGGCCAGGTAAGCCGCTCCTCGATTAGCGACTGAACAATGGTAGTTCAAGAGGTCGCTTCGTGAAATCATTCAGGAATAAAAGTCCCTGCGCTCTGAACCATTTGAGGTTCAGGGTAAAGCGGACGGCCCTGCGGTGCACCGACTGCCATTTGTTCATACTGACCCAAACCCTATGTGCATCTTGGGGCTTGAAGCCTGACTGGATCATGATCCGCTGGAATTTATGCGGGTTCTTCCACTTCTTCAATTGCATGGACCTCAATCGATTCCTGATCCATGCATCCAGCTCCCCGAATATCTTCTTAAACTCTTGAATCCCGAAATAGGCGACCCATCCTTGAAGATATTTGTTGAGTTCCTGGATGTTTTCGGACATGGATAGGGGGTTGTTTCTTTGGGTCAATCTTCGGACTTTGTCCTTGAATTTGGCCCGTGCTTTATTACTGACACGGATCTTTCCCCGTAGAATTTGAAACCCCAGAAAAGGGACATCTTTGATTGGCGATGTCATGCTTTTCTCTTTGTTCACTGGTAAACGTAGTTCTTCTTCCAGGTATTTGACTATCCCGTCCATCACCCGCCTGGCCGCTCTCTCCGATTTCACCAGAATGAGAAAATCATCTGCCCATCGGCAATACCGGTGGCCTCTTCTTTCCAACTCTTGATCCAGTTCATTCAACACGATGTTTGATAGCATCGGTGATACGGGTGAACCCTGGGGACACCCCTTGGTTGTCTTTTCCAATCTCCCATCTACCATCACTCCCGCTTTTAACGCTCTCGCGATCAGCGTTACAAGCGCCTCATCAGCAATCCTCC
>ADZZ01000500.1 GCA_000179315.1 delta proteobacterium NaphS2 | reverse complement strand
ACCGGAATGCTCCTCATGCAGCTGCACCATGTTTCCTTGCTCGATTTCCACACCACTTTCCGGAAGGCCCGCCCGGAATATTTCAACACCATGACAAACAAGCGAGGCCGGCGATGTTTTCCGCTGTCATGAAGCGTCGGCGCTCCTGTTCCATAGTCAACCTGGGCCTCTTCTCCGGGAAGAAATTCAAGTCGGTCAAACTGACGCGGGTCCTTTTTTTTGAGTCTTCGAACGAACCGCTTTACGCTGTTGTATTGATGCGTGAATGCGAACAGTTCCACCAGGTCCTGGTAGATGGCCATGGCGTTTCGACCCAGCCTCAGTTGTTCTTCAATCCACTTTCGATGCGGTTCGCAGGCCGAACCATTCTTCGGAGGGTTCTCCAAAGCCGGTGGCCGGGGTGGGGGATTTTGAACAGGAAGAACCGAAGACCCGGTGTCCACCCCTTCTAAAGTGGGGTAGATTGAAGACTCAGTTTCTTCAAAAATTGCCCGATGATGCAGCTGAGCATATCTCCGGATGGTTTTTCGGTTGATCCCGGTCTTCCGGTTGATCTCGCGTTGACTGAGTCCCTTTTCCAGTAATGTTATGACTGTTGCTTTCAAATTCGGCTTCAAAACGTTCATCCTTCCTTCCCCCATTCGTGGATTTCACAAATGGGAGTAGTTACGTTCTGTCGCCTTTTTCAGCAATCTCTACTGGAAAATCAGACTGGCTGGGTGGGGGATTTTGAGGTGGCCACAAGTGGGGGATTTTGGGTGGCCATCAGGGAAAGGGCGAAGAAAAAAGCGATGCATGATGCGGAAAGTCGGACGAAAAGCTTTCTAAACTTCAATCGAGATCATCTGCAACAACGGATCGAACTGATGAAAGCCCTTTCTCAAATCCCCAAGAAACGGCAGGTTCGACCCGTGCTGACACGCTTCG
>ADZZ01000501.1 GCA_000179315.1 delta proteobacterium NaphS2 | reverse complement strand
GATCGTCCAGTGATCGTGAACCTGTGAAGGAAGTCCGGAACGGGGGATGGTTCAGTCTTGGAGAAACGTACAGGAAATCATTCGGGAGAAAGGACGTGGGATCAACCCGAACAGTTGATATTCATCTGCTGGAATTGCGCTACGCTCATTGCCGGATCATGAACCACCAGGCTTTAAAGCAATTGCGGGATTCCATCGAAACTTACGGGCAAATCGTTCCGGCCCTGGTTGTTACAGAGAAAGACAAACTGATTCTGGTTGATGGGTACTTGCGTGTTCGAGCGCTTCGTGCCTGCGGAAAGGACCAAATATGTGTCCATTTATCAGAAGAAAACGAACAAAATGCCATGTTTTCGCTTTTGGCCAAAACCAATGAACGGCAATGGGAAGCCATTGAGCAGTCGGTTTTGCTTCAGGAATTACATCGGCGGTTCGGGTGCAGCCTCTCCCATATCGCAGCCCGGATAGGACGCGACAAAAGTTTTGTGAAACGACGGCTTGATCTGGTTGAGGCCCTGCCTGAAAATATTTTGAAAGCCGTGATTTCAGGAACGCTTTCAACCTGGAGTGCCAGCCGTGTCATGGCGCCGTTGGCGCGCGCCAACATTAAAGACGCACAAAAACTGATGGCCCACCTGGAAAATGAACCTTTATCCACGAGGGAACTGGCCCATTTTTAYGAACATTACCAAAAAAGCAACCGGTCTGTTCGAGACCGCATGCTGGAAAATCCCTTTCTTTTCATAAAGGTTCAAAATGAAAGAATCCAATCCGAACAGGCCAAGGAGATTCATGACGGACCGGAAGGCAAATGGTTCAAGGATATTAAAATGGTATATGCTGTGCTCGGACGTCTGCTGAAAACCGTTTCCCATGTCCATTATCCAAAAAGCGATCCATTTAAGAAACAAACCCTGAAAGCCTGGGTGAACAAAGTCGAA
>ADZZ01000502.1 GCA_000179315.1 delta proteobacterium NaphS2 | reverse complement strand
GTGCAAAACCTGATCGGGCTTTTGTAGATGCCAGCGGCGATTTGAGTAAGCTCAAACTGATTTCAGAAAAAATGAAAAATGCGGGACATTTCCATCTCTATGTGATACATAAGGCTAAACGACTATGAGCTTTAGGCGATCGCATGAAGATAAAAGAAATTCTGACTATAACGGATTTGGGGGAGCATTGCGAAAACCTCCCAATGACGCCGATATCAATAGATTCTGCAACCAGTTATCGTGGTACTTAAATTGATTGAGTCTCTCTGCGGGACTCTGCCAGCCTTTATGCTTTTTAACAGTTCCGGGATTGCAGGGAGCGAAATTATGAATGAGCGCCCAACCTCTTATGCTCAATTCAGCGGATTTGAGATTCCAGTGAAAATACAGAGTCGAAAAAAGATGGCGATCCATTCTTTGAAGCAACCTATCAACCATATTGCTGGTTCTATGGGCACCCGGTAAGTCGTAAGCCTTTGAATATTTATGTAGATTTTTTTGAGTTTCTTTATCGGGTTCAGTATAACGTCTGGCATCTGCTCCTTGTGAGCCCATTCATAAAGCCTCCGAACCCTTTGCGAAAAACAAGCTTTTGACCCGGCTTTATAACAATCCCAGAGTTTGTCCGCGACAGTGTTAAAGATGGCTCTGTACTTTTTGCTGGAGCGATCACGAATTTTGATGAAGACGTGCAAAAAACAACAAATGACAAAAATGCCCGTAAAAAGGGTTTTCCAGGCGTTCATCGTTGCCTTCCAGCCATCTGTATTAACAGATTTTGGCGAATATTCCGGCATTCCTCTTTAAATTTGCCGTAAGCTTCTGTTAACCCAGACTCTTTCGCGTTTTCACTCACGGCAGCCCCGAGTACACATTGAGTGCCGACAGTCGTCGCGACGTATACCTTCTCACCACGTAACCGGGAGTGTTTTTCATCTGCTGCAAGTTTGATTGTCGTACCCACAATGCTGTTTCTACCCAGGCCCTGTTCAATTCGGCACCAAAACATCGGATTCTTCCCAAAAACATAGCTTAACGCCCAAAAGGGAACATCAAATTTTCGAAGAAAAATGCCTTTTTCAACGTCATCGGTAAAAGCAGTTCCATAGGGCATCACAAAAGATGGTCTGATCGTATGCGCAATGCCGTCGATTTCAATTCGTCTGATATCAATTTCCAACTTTTTGGAAGGACGTCCGTCCTTCATGCGATATCCTGTTTGGATGCCTTGGGGAAATAGTTCCGGATTGCTTCCGATAACCATATCCAGCTCATTTCGAAAAAGGATGGGGTCATTAATTACTTCCAAATATTTCTGTTGATCGAATGGAACGGTAATTGTACGATTTACCCGGGGAGTTGATTTATTTGCTGAAATTTTATTGGCCCTCTCTTTCTTATGGTCGGTTCTCCAACCAAACCATAAGTGAAAAGGCTTAGAATTTTCAGCAAATAATGCTCACTCCCCCAAATCCGTTATAATCAGAAAATATAACCTATGAGATTATCGTGAACAACCGATAATCAATCGAGTAGAGATACTATCCAAATCGCTTGAAAACACCAAAATGGGGTAACAGGGTTTAAATTTTGACACGCATCATGAAACGGCCATGCAAAGGTCTCTCGTCGAAAGACGTTGGCATGAGCGGGGGACCCATCTTCTATAATTTCAAAGGAATCGGTCGAAACAAGATCTTCACCCTTGAGGGAACGACGCAGTACTTCGATAGACTGTGGCGGCAGTTTGGACAGGTTTGCCAATGTGCGATTTTTGACCTTTCCATTTTCGCGGTAACTCTCACGGAGCAAAATGGCCGGTGGCGAATTGCGATTTGGTATCGTAGCGATGTACATGTCTACCATCGCTAGTACATAAATAGTAATATATCAAGTCAAAATACGGATTAGATGTATTTTTACATGTCTACGTTTTCGCACCTAAATTTTCCCTTATAGCGATAATTGTCTTTTAGAATCAAATCGTTAAGAGCCTTTTCGAGCTTGATTGACCCAGGAACTTCAGTTTAAGTTGCGAGCAGGGTGAATTGCAGAGCAGACACTATAAACTGGTGAGAACCTGCGAAATGGCAGATTAAAAAACGCCGCCCGCCCCTACCCGTCAATCTTGAATGACTTGTTGGTTGCTGTTTTTTACTGCTTTTAGAAGTGCGTCGTTTACCAATGTATTCAGGCTTTTTCCATCCTTACGGGCCTGGACAACAAGGGTTTTATGAAGCTCTGGTTCAACACGAACTAAAAACTTGCCGGAATAAGGTTTGTCTGGTTCTTCACCACGTTCTTTGCAAAAGGCCAGATAGTCTTCAACAGAATCTAGAAATGCGGTCCGCAACTCATCGACGGTTTCACCTTCAAAGGTTATTACATCCCTTAAATTGATGACCTCACCATGAAAAACATTGGCCTCATCATCAAAATCGACTTTTGCAAAATATCCCTTATATTCCATCATGGTCTTACCCCCGCCTCTTGCAGGAACCTTCTTACAGATTTAACGGCGGCCTTGTTGGTCACTCTTTCCGGGTGGGGCCGATGAAAAACGGCACGCACATCATTTAAGGCAACTCGGACACGGGAGCCACGCCCCTCAGAAATTTCAGCACCAAGAGCAACAAAGAGCGTCTCTATGTTACCCCATGTAATATCTGAACGTTCCGGCTTTTCAAATATTTTTTCAAGGGTTTGCCGTTGTTTTTTATTCATGTTGATATGATATCACATTTTAGTATCATGTCAAGGGCCTATTTTTTGAAACCAATCGCGGTGCTGACCGGCACCGTGTGCCGTGCAAGCAAGCGAAGCTTGATTGTACGGTGCACGGTGTCCGGTCGAGTACCTTGTTGAACGAAGCCGCTACGCGGCAGAAAATTCAAAATTGTGTATACTCCATGGAGTGTTCAATGGGAACACTTCAAAATCACAACAATTTTAGAAAAGGAGTATACCATGAAACAGTCAGAAGCAAATCGCTTTAACACCCTTTATGACCATCATCAGAAAACCCTGAAGCTTCAAGGGAAAGCCAAAAAAACCATTGATGCTTACTCTCGGGCGATCCGCAGGGTCCGGGATTATTTTGATTGTTGCCCGGATACATTGATCCCGGATGATCTGGAAAATTACTTTGCGGATCTGGTTGAAACTCACTCCTGGAGTACGGTCAAAATCGATCGGCTCGGTCTTCAGCATTTCTGGAAATATGTATTAAAACGGGAATGGAAATGGGTGGATATCGTAAAGTGAAAACCATCCCGGACATTCTCACTCCGGCAGAGGTCGAAAAGCTGATCGGCGCAACCCGAAAACTGCGCTACCGCATCTTCTTGTTGACCACGTATTCCATGGGGCTCCGTCTATCAGAAACCCTGGCCCTTCAAGCGGGCGATATTGATGCTTCGCGCAAGCTTGTCCATATCAGAAGGGGAAAAGGTCATAAGGACCGGCAGCAGAACAAGCTGCTGCCGGTTCGGTATTTCATGGTCACCTTTACATTGCCATGAGAGTTCAGAGCGTTGGTCTATTGGAACCAGCGGACCGTTTACGCTTTAATGTTCTCATGTGTGTCAACCACCCTGACCGATTTTGGCCTCAATCCCAAGCATCTTGGGGCCCACATCGGCATGACCATGGTTCTACATACCCACAGCAGGAGGCTTGATTATCACCCGCATATCCACGTGGTCGTTCCAGGTGGAGGCATTGATAAAAAAAGGCGCCAGTGGAAAAAGAAAAAGGGTCAATACCTCTTCAATCAAAAAGCCCTGGCAAAGGTTTTTCGTGCCCGATTCCTCGACGCGCTAAACAAACAAGGCTTGTCTGTTCCACGAGGCGTCACTTCAAAATGGGTGGTCGACTGCAGACGCGTGGGAACAGGCATTACCGCCTTGAAGTACTTATCCCGGTATTTATACCGAGGCGTCATCAGCGAGCGCAACATCGTTTCCAATCAAAACGGCCGGGTAACCTTCAAATATGTCGAAAGTCAAACCGGAAAAATATGTTACCGCACGCTCAAAGGAGAACACTTCTTACACTTAATCCTTTGCCATGTTTTACCCAAGGGGTTTCGCAGGGTGAGAGACTATGGTTTCCTTCACAGCAATGCAAAAAAACTCCTTTTTCTCGCTCAGCTTGTCCTGCATGTTCAAATCAAAATCATGGCGATTCGTCCCAAGCCTGTTTTCAGATGTCCCTGCTGCAATTCTCCGATGATTGTCGTCCGGGTTCGGACAGCCGGCACAAAACCGGGATAGCATGGAGTTGGCAATGGCCCGGTGTTAACTCAAACACGAGGTGAATAACACCATGAAATAATGTGAATTTTAAAAAAGCCTCAAAAGGGCTGCGCTACACTTGCGCCCTTACTCCGGCATCCGCGACGCGATACCTCTTCCTCACCCCCACGCCAAAAAAGATATTTTCTTATAAACACCGATTTTCGCGTAGCGCTTAACCGTCAAATAGATATAAGAATTTCTGGCAAATTCATGAAAAAGTCAAATTCAAATTTACGTCTTTCAACCAACTGATCGCACTTGGTAAACGGTGCCAGGGAACTGCTCGTAAAATCGGATTGTGGGCTCTTTTTGGAAATATGACATTTAGTTTTCCGTTCTTTGAAATTATTTTGCCCCTTCCCTTGATAAAATGCCGGTATATTTTTGGCGCATCACAATCTTCAAATCCCCTCAGTTTTTTCGCCAGCATGCTGTAGAGGGTATCGGCAATCATCGTCATAATCACGTCGAAATGGACTTTGACGAGGATCGGCGACGAAAGGGCATTGAGATTGAAAAACTTGACCGCTTCAGAGATGGCATTTTCAACACGCCATCGTCTGGAATAGTTCCCTGCAACCAGTTCTATCGGCGAATCGAAATCATTGGATATGAGGAAAACCGGTTTCTCATGGCCGTTGCCGCGCATGATCAACTGCCGCAAGAATCCTTCATAATCTTTGATTTCGATATGCGATTCATGAACAAGCGGGTTCGAAAATTTTCTTTTTGCATGGGGAATATTGATGCGTTTCCAGGGACCGAGTTTATCGACGCTTTGGACCAATCTTTTTCCTCGCCGACGAAGTGTTATGAACTTGATTCCTCTTTGATTCAGAGCAGAAAGATTTGCGTAGGTTGTGAACCGGAAATCGAAAACAAATGTGGGTTCGATACGGCGCTGGATGCTCTGCCAGTATTTCAGGAAACTGAGCACCTGATCATCCGCTTCATTTCTGTGAATATCAGCTGCTGTATAAAGAATCAACTTCGAGGCGGCATCTTGAGCAATAAGCGTGAGGGCGCCTTTCATTCTTTTGTTTCGAGCACCGGCCCAGTGCTTTTGAAGAACAGACTCGTCACCGAAATGCGGGATGGTGTGAAAATCCAGGTTGATCACGCTTTTGTCGATTAAACTGAGTTTGTTCACCTGTTTTACGAAAGTGCGCTGCAAATTTAAAAGTTCGGAGGAGTCCAAGCCATAGGAATAGGTGGACATGGCCGTGCATTTGGGAAGGACATTCAGTCCTGCAAAAAGTCCGAGTCCGGAATCAAAGGCGTGTTCACCCATATGAGCGTAGCGCTCAGTTCCCACAAGCTTGACTGCGAGAAAAGAGAGGAAATAGCTGAGAGCGGGGATCGTCTTATTTCCAGGCAACCCAGCTTTTTGAACAATCTGGGGCATGTTCAGCTGTTGAATGGGCGAAGCGCTTTTCAATTCAAATTTTAACTTCTGCAATCGATTGCGCAAACCGTCATTTGATATAAGAGTTTTTAAGGTTTGAATTTAAGCCGATTTATTTATATATTTTAATTCATTAATTATTTCTAGTGGCCAGTTGAAGACGGGCTGCAGTCATTATTTTTCAGATCGCTACGCGAAAATCGGTGATCAAAGAACACATACCCTGCTTCACCGGGCTTGTTCAACAACCGGATAAGATCGTGGCTCGTTCCTCACACGATCTATCCTTGTTCGTTCTGGCGCGGATAGGGAAAAATGGATTTTGTTATGGGCGAAGCGCCAAGGGCGAGGATTTCAGCACCATGGTCATCGATTGCTGAAAATATTCCTTGCCCGCTTTGCGGGTTCATGGCGGGATGCATGCGAGGGGATTTCTAAAGCCCTTAACACAAAGCGAGCCTGAAACAAAAGTCAATCACACCTTCTTCGATCCAAAAATCATAGGGTCGTTTTCATAGAACCGGAGCACCATCTGGTCGTTCGAGGCACTCCTTTCGGAGTACTGGGAAGCTCGCCACCACTTGGCGTTCAGAAGATTCTCCCGAGCCTCCAAATGCACGGTTTCCGGAACCGGGACCATGGGGGTTTTCCACGAAATCCGCTGGTTGGTGATGCTGAAAACCGTATAGCGCATGGGATGGGAATTGACGGAAGGTGCGATGAAATAATTCACTCCCCGAACCTCCTTCGTGTTGAGCCCGATGTGCCGGTGCGCACTGATGGCGACGGGTGCGGCTTTCGCGTGCTTGCTCAAGAGGTTTCGGACTGCTTCGTCATTGTCAACACAAAACCATTCCTTGGGCCCTCCTTTGCGTTCGTCCCCGGACCACCTGAGAAAGTTGTGATGCATGACCAGGATGTGAAGATCTTGTTCGTGTCCGGCCAGTTGCTCATCCAGCCAAGCCATCTGCTCATGGGGCAGAACCCCGCCCCATTTCTTCGGGTCCGAGACTAGGCAGGCATCCATGCCGATGAGCCTCAGGCCCGGAACAATTTGCCTGGCGTAATATCGCTTTTTGCTTTCATCATATCCATGGCCCTGAAAAAAATCCACGAATTCCTCGATGGTCATGTAGGTGAACCCTTGCCGATGTTTCTTGGGATCGGGCGGAATGAAGTCATGGTTTCCGGCAACAACATAATAGGGTGCTTTCAGCCGGTCCAGTTCCGTTTTTAGGACCCGGGCGTTTTCCCACTCACCGTCCAACAGCAGATCACCCGCCAACACGACGAATTGGAGTTGCGGTTCCCGGTTCAAAGCCTCCACGGTTTTTCGAACGCAATCCACGCTGACTGCGCTCATTTTCATGGCGTTCTTCCCCCTGGTGTCCAGGTGTGTGTCCGCAATAACCGCGAACCGAACGGTACCGAAAGGGATCGGCCCCGGTGCGGCAAATGCCCTTGTGCCACAGTTCAAAGCCCATGTACCGGCGGCCAGACCCATGCCGGTCAGTTTGAAAAATTCTCTTCTCGTAATCTGCTTTTTCTCCATTTGGATACCCTCCTTAATCGTAGCGCCATTCCGGGTCGTCTATCAGAAAAATGCCAACGCAGGATTCATAGGGAATTGTTGTTAGCGGAAGATGAGAAGACCGTTAGTTTTTGCCTGAATTCAGAAGAAAGCATCCCGAAGACCGGAAGTGGATTTGGTTTTCAGGGTTTTGAGATGAAGGAAGGGAAAGCTCACGGAATTCCGAAAGGTGTTTTCAAATATGAGGACGGTGCGCCTGGTTTCTTCGGTCCATCTCCTCATTCATAGCGGTTATCATATCAAGATTCCGTGGGGCTGTCAAGAAGATAAATATCTGAAAATATTTAATAAAAAATCGTTGACATAAAAATTTTAATCGTGCATAACCCCTCTTTCAGTCCCGTGGCCTTATGGTTGTTGAGATCGCTACAAAGGGTCAAGCAAACTGCGAAGAACCTTTGATCTGCAGTGCATGCTCGGTCCAGATTCTCGGGAAAGGATTGAACCATGAAAAGACGAACAAGAAGCGAGATGCTGGAAAAGGATAGAATCGGCAGATTGCTCGTAAAACTGTCTCTTCCCGCCGCCGTCAGCATGCTGGCCCACGCGGTGTACAATACCGTTGATACCATCTTTGTGGGCCAATGGGTGGGAACCCTGGGGATCGGCGCTATCGCCGTGGTCTTGCCCATCTTCATGTTGATAATGGCCGTTACCCAAATAGTGGGCATCGGTGGGGCATCGGTTCTCTCCAGACGTATGGGTGCGGGAAACACCCAAGGGATGGGTCTGACCCTTGGGAACATGATGCTTCTGACGGTTTTGTTGGGGGTTGTAATACAACTGATGGGCCTTTTCTGGTTGACGCCTCTTTTGCGGCTTTTCGGAGCGACCGAAGCCCTGCTCCCTTTATCCCGGCAGTATTTTCAGATCATTTTGCTGTCCGGCCCCCTCATGACCTTTTCCATGTCCATAAATGACGCGGTCCGGGCCGAAGGGAATGCCAGGATGGCGATGCTGACCGTGGTGGCCGGGGCTCTTTTAAATATTGTTCTGGATCCCATATTTATCTACGTGCTCAAGATGGGCGTCCGGGGCGCCGCCGTTGCAACAGTGATTTCCATGGGGCTTTCAAGCGGTGTCCTGCTGCTCTATTTCGTTTCCGGGATGAGTGAAATCCCGGTCGGTCTGCGCTATCTAAGGCTCAGCGGCCATGTTATAAAAGAAATGATGTCGGTGGGATCTTCGGCCTTCGTGCGTATGGGGGCCATGAGCTTTATGGTGGCCCTTTTGAACCACACCCTCAGCCGTTATGGCGGTGATATGGGTATCGCCACTTTTGGCGTGGTCTTCCGTATGCTCTCCTTCATATTCATGCCGATCATGGGCCTCAGCATGGGGCTGCAGCCGGTTGTTGGGTTCAATTATGGCGCCGGATTATTTCCGCGGGTGCGTCAAAGCATAAAATGGGCCCTCATCGCTTCCGTAATTTTAGCCACCGCGGGTTTCTTGGTGGTCCTTCTATTTCCCGAGGCCATCATGAAGGTCTTTACGAAGGATCCCGGGCTGGTGACATCCGGAAGCAATGCGCTGCGTTTGTGCATGTTTTTCCTACCCCTGGCAGGGTGTCAGGTGGTGGGTGCCGCATTTTTCCAGGCACTTGGCAAGGCCGTTCCCGCGCTACTCCTTTCTCTTTCTCGTCAGGTGCTGGCCCTGATACCGCTGATTGTTCTTTTGCCGCGATTTTACGGATTGAACGGTATTTGGCTATCCTTTCCAGTCGCCGACGTCGTTACCTTTATCGTTACCATGGCTTTGGTTATGGGGGAATTAAGGAAAATGCCTAAAACCCTTCCGGTTCCCTAGATCCCCAGAAAGGTGCGTAACGGGAATTCTCACATTTAGCACAAGGCCTGCGCTTGTCCCTTTCTTTCGTGTTCACCATCTCATACGCGAAAATAAACCATAAGATTTGCACAAAATGTGATGCTTCCGTGATATTTGCGTGAAATAAGCCACATACAATGAATTCCGCCACCATGGATAATCCAAGAAAGAAGAAAGGAGGTGGGCTTTTTTCAATTGTTAAAGGGATCTTCCCAAAATATCCCAAAAAAAGAAAGGAGATACGGAGATGAAAATAAAAATTTTGTTGGTCATCACTTTGGCGGCGGTTTTCTCGCTATCCGGAATCGCTCTCGGAGCGCCTCATAATTACCCGGGCGCGCTTTACACCATGACCAATGACGCCGCCGGCAACAGTGTTCTGGCATTTCATCGATCATGGAACGGCAATCTGATCTATGACGACAGCTATCCCACGGGCGGCGATGGCTCAGGAGACGGGCTGGGGAACCAGGGAGCCGTTATACTCAGTCAGAACAGACGCCTGCTGTTTGTGGTCAATGCGGGAAGTAACGACATATCGGTATTCGCCGTCAAGCGCAGCGGCTTGAAGTTGATTGACAGGGTCGACTCAGGGGGTTTGCGGCCCATCAGTCTTACCCTGGACCGGCGGATACTCTATGTCCTGAACGCGGGGGGGAGTGTGGGAGATGAAGACAACATAACGGGGTTTAAAATTGCCCACAACGGCACCCTGTGGCAATTGCCGAACTCCACGAGGCCGTTAAGCGCCGCTTCCACCGCCCCTGCACAGATCGCCTTCAGCAACGACGGAGAGGTGATCGTCGTCACCGAGAAAACCACGGATAACATTCTTGTGTACACGGTGGAAGACGGGGGGTATGTGGACGGTCCCATGGTCTACCCCTCTTCGGGGGCGACGCCCTTCGGGTTTGCTTTCGGTCGACGGGGGCAACTCTTTGTGTCGGAGGCCTTCGGCGGAGCGTCCGACGTCAGCGCGGTCTCTTCATACGTGGTGTCTCCCGACGGGAGTCTTTCGGTGGTGAGCCCGTCGGTGGCGACAAACCAGACCGCCGCCTGCTGGGTCATCGTGACAAAGGGCGGCCGGTTCGCCTATAACACGAACGCGGGAAGCGGGTCCATTTCAGGGTTCCGCATCGGCCATGACGGGAGTATCACACTGCTGGATGCCGACGGCCGGACGGGGGTCACCGGCGATGACAGCGGACCCCTCGATATGGCGCTCAGCTGGAACGGCCTGTACCTTTATTCCCTGAATGGCGGGAACGACACCATCAGCGCCTTCCGGGTCAAGGGGGACGGCCGGCTGATCCCGATAGATATGGAAGCTGCAGATGTTCCGGAAGGGGCAAACGGCCTTGCGGCGTATTAGCTGATCTACCACCTTGAACCCGGGCGCCCAAAGCTCCCTTGCTTTTTTCTTCAAATTTGTGCGGTTATTTCCTACAGTGGGGCTTTGGGTCGTCTTTACGGCATGGATATCGCTATCATTTTTTCCCATTCCTTGATTCAAAGGGATTTCATCCCATGGGCAAAAAAAATTCTGATCACTGAAGACAACGAGGATCCGGCTCGCTGCTCAAACTGCACCTTCTGAATGTTACACAACCTTAACCTTTCCGTGATGTTTCCGTGATATTTAAGGGTTATCATAACCCATAGACATTTAAAAAGGGAGGGGCATGGACATGGAAAACCGCAGACAATTTCTCAAGAAATCCCTTGGATTCATCGGCTTTTCGAGCATCTTCTTTCTCCCGCTCAGCACTTTCGTTCAAAAGGTCTATGGAAAGGTGAAAAGGATCATCCTGCCCAAGAGGACAAAACTCAATTCCCTGATACAAAAGAACCCGAAATCATTGGATACCCGAAACCTGGAGATCACCCCCATCGAGAATTTCGAAACCATGGGGCTCACCGATTACAAAGCGGATCTTTCCAAATGGCGTCTCATTGTGGAAGGGGCCGTCCAAAAACCGCTCAGGCTCACCTATGAGGAGATGAAGGAACTCCCTTCCATGGAAAGTGAGGTCCTGCTCATATGTCCCGGTTTCTTCGCGATTTACGGTCGATGGAAAGGGATCGACATGAAGCGGCTCCTGAAAGAGGCCAAAATGGAAAAAGGAGCGACCCACGTGACCTTTTACGGGCCGGAGGGGACCTATGAAAAGGTGGAGCGCTTTCCCATTGATGACATTTTAGCGGGAAAGGTCTTTTTGGCCTACGGGGTGAACGGGAAACCGCTCCCGCGAAAACATGGGTTTCCCCTGCGCATCGTGGCCCGGGATCGTTATGGGGGTGAATGGGTCAAATATGTGTACAAGGCCACCGTGGAAAAAATATTGAAATCCTGAAAACGATGAAAAAAGGATAGGCGGCCAGAGCCAATGGCGCAAAGTTGCCCAGGGTGATGTCAGGTATCCAGGTCCATACTGATACTGGTCAGAGGACTTCCACCCACCTTCAGAACAAATTCATCAAAATCCTTCAACAGGCTTTCGAATTGCTCTCTGGCTTCAAGAAGACTTTGCTGAGTTGACCTTAGACCTGACCCAAACCCCGAACAAATGAACCCATAATCAGGAAATTGAAAAGTCAAGAATGCCCCATGGATTTTATGGCTGATCCGCACGTTAACAGTTTTTATCCCGGAGCTTCGCCAAAGCCTGATGTGCCGCATTGATCAGGGGATGCACCGTCGGCGCGGAAGACAAAAGCGGATGGGTGGCAATTTGCATCATATCCAGATCCCTTACATTCAGCTTCATCTGAATACCGATGGCAATAACATTGATCAACTCACCCACTGACGGCCCTCCGGAAACCTGCCCACCCAGCAAGGCCCCTCCCCTGTCCGCAAACAACAGTTTGACTTTCATCGGATAGGCCCCGGGAAGCATTCCGGGATGGCGGTCCGGTGCCGTTGCCTGACCCATGACCGTTCGAAATCCTTGCTGATCACAAGTCCTCTGAGTCATTCCCGCGCTGGCAAACGCAACATTTCCGAATTTGGTGGAAAAAGCCGATACAGTGCCCTGAATCTGGCGCAACACGCGAATACCGTAAATATTGGTCCCGGCAATCCGGGCTTCCGATGTTGCCGTGGAGGCCAGCCAAACGGGAACTTCCTGCCGGGTAAAAAAGTCCCGCTTGAGCGCACAGTCTCCGACGGCGAAAATATTTTCCACGCTGGTCTGCATATACGAATCCACCCAGATCGACCCGCCGTCCGTAATTCGAATACCGGCGTCTTTTGCCAATTCCGTGTCGGGCTTGCCCCCCACTCCCACAACAATCAAATCCGCTGGCAGGATCTTGCCATTGTCCAGGACCACCTGAGTCACCCGCTTCTCCCCATCCAGAGACGTGGCCCGAACCCCCGCATGCACCCTGACACCGGCATCGAGCAACTGATCCGTTGCATCGTCGCAGAATTCGTCATCAAAGGCCGCCTGAAGAAGTCTGGGCATCATTTCAACAATGTGCACCTCGGTGTCGGACTGGCGGGCCAGCTCATCGGCAAATTCCGCCCCAATAAACCCACCGCCGAGGATCACCACCTGCCGGGCCTTTTGAGCTTCTTCCCGGAGGGTGCTCATGGCCGACAAGCTTTTTTCGATGGTAAAAACACCTGCTTTCTCAATACCGGGGATGGGTGGTTTCACCGGTCTGTTCCCCATGGCAAGGACGAGACGTTCGTAAAAAATCTCCTCACCTGACGACAGCGTAATCCTGGAAGACGCGGGTTCCAGCCCGATCACTTTGCCCACAACGGTCTCTACACCGCCCTCATCAAGGGGACCATTTCCCATGATGTTCTGCTTCGGGTCCCCCAAAGTGTGCATCATGTAGGGAATGGCACAGGGAATGACGCCGTCACCAATTTCTTTAATGAGACAAACGGTCTTTTCGGAATATACTTTTTTGGCGGTTAATGCCGTTATGACGCCGGCGGGACCACCGCCAACGATGACAACATGTTTATCCATTGCTTTCTCCTTATTCTCAACAGACTTTGAAAAAATGAATGCGACGTAACGAGATATTACATTTGGATTTGAAACGCAAAGATGGTGCCAAATGACCGAAAGATGCCCCGGGAAGAATAATTCGTTGAAATGAAAGCAGAAACACCCATGAAGGATTATTATAGGCCGAACAATGGAAAAATTTGCATGTCAGTTCTTTTTACAAGGTGTCACACGTGGGATGAGCACTTTGTGGCAATAAGGCACATCCCATGGCATCGCTGATCCGGAAATGCTGTCCTTGACCCGACCCATAAACCTTACTATAAGCTTTGTTGCGGGCCTACCCCGCGTTGGTTTTATACCGGTTTGATTTCCGAAAGTCCAAAACCCATTTCGTTCAAGGAACGGATCACGCAAGAGATGGTGGACAAACTGGTGGGAAGGGAAAAGTTTTAACATACTCTTGATATGAAGGTCGGTTATCATGTGTCATAGGGATGCCGGAAGGAGGCCATCATGAAATCTACGATACCCCGCGCTGTTGAAACTCTGGTTGTTCATGGTTGCTCGCCTCTCGATACCCCCGATGTCGCCCCGCCCATCCACATGTCGAGCACGTTCAGGTTTCCCGATGCCGATACGGCGACCCGGGTTTTCGAGGGATCGGAAAGCGGTTATGTTTATTCACGTATCGGAAATCCCACAGTGGATCTTTTTCAGGAAAAAATGGCGCGGATCGAGGGCGCGGAGGCGTCGGTAGCCGTCGGCTCGGGCATGGCCGCTGTTTCCTCCATGGCCCTCACCCTCTCCAAACCTGGAGACAGCTTCATTTCCTGTACAACATTGTACGGGGGCACGTTTGCATTGTTTAAGACGCATTTGCCGTCATTCGGCATTCATTCCCGGTTCGTTCAGCCCCTGGCCCAACTGACGAAGAAGCAGTTGGGTGCGCTTGTGGACCACACGACGCGGTTCATGTTTCTTGAAACCCCCGCCAATCCAACGCTGGCTATTCTCGATATTTCTCTGTGGGCCGAAGTGGCCGGTGATCACGGTATACCACTGGTCGTTGACAACACATTTGCCACTCCTTATTTGCAGCAACCCATCTCTCTGGGGGCGAATCTCGTGGTTCATTCAGCCACCAAGTACCTGGGAGGGCACGCGGATTTGATCGGTGGCGTGATCGTGGGAGATGCATCGCTCGTGAATCGGATCCACACGGAGCATGTCCACCATTTTGGGCCAATCATGAATCCTTTTAATGCCTGGCTCCTGCTGCGCGGATTGAAGACTTTGGCCGTACGGATGCAGCGCCATTGCGCCAATGCCGAAGCCATTGCCCGGTATCTGGAAAGACACCCCAAAGTGGTCCGGGTCTATTATCCGGGACTTTCCTCCCATCCGGGGCATACCGTTGCCAAGCGGCAAATGGCGGGATTTGGCGGCATGATTTCCTTCGAGGTGAAAGGTGACGTCGCATCCGGAAAACGGGTGATGGATTCGGTGCGCCTCTGTACTTTGGCTGTGAGCCTTGGTGACTGCGACACTTTAATTCAGCATCCGGCCTCCATGACCCATGCAACCTATTCACGGAGTGATCGCATGCGTGCCGGCATATCCGATGGGTTGATTCGGCTGTCCGTCGGTATTGAGCATGTGGACGATATTATAGAGGATATCGATCAGGCTTTGGCATCGGTCTAATCATTTCTGAGCCTTTTGACTTCCCGGCTTCCCGGAAGGAGTCCCGGCTTCCATTTGAGGAGATAGGCGCCGATGGCCAGGACCAGCAAGGCCGAAAAATAAAAAGGACCGTTCAGTCCGACGTCTTCTACAAAAAACCCTAGACGTCTTCTACAAGAAACCCTAAAAGAACAGGGCCTAAGAGGTTGGCAAGGGAGATGACCGTAAAACGGATACCCATGCTCAGTCCGGGATGTTCGGGATCCGACAGGTCGGCGACCATCACCATGGAAAGCGGCTGTGTCAAGCCGAATCCGAGCCCGAAAAGACATAGGGCAAGCGCGGTTGTGAAAAAAGACGACACGCCTGGAATCAGACCGACATCGCGGGATAGGCGCCCAGTTCCCGGGCCTCCAGAGGGACGAGCGGGAAAACCATGCCATATCGTACAAAGGTCAACGAAAAGGAAAAAAATCGTTCCGCCACAAATGTCCACGCCAGCGTTGCCGATTGGACTTCAAGAACGGCTGCTCGGAGATATAGGCGGAATTCAGCTCTTCGCCTTACGTCAGTGACGCACCATAGGGGCTGTTAACAGCCTTTCTGCCGTTGATTTCTTCGATGATGTCATCAACCGAGTTTTCAAGGCATATCCATACGCTCCATCCCTAAAGGCTGCAAGGAATCAAAAAACATGTTGCAATGACAACGCTGTAATAATAACAATACTGGTATCAACCCGCAACAAAAAGGAGGATCGTATGTTTTCGCATCTCTTTACGCCAATAACGGTTGGGGGAATAACACTTAAAAACAGGATCACCATGGCCCCATTGTATCTCGGTTATGCAGGACCGGGAGGTGCGGTCAGTCCGCTCCTACTTTATCACTATCGGTTAATGGCTCAGAGCGGGGCCGCAATGATTGTGGTTGAAGGTTCAACGGTTGATCACACCTTGGGAAGCGGGAGCGACAGGACAATTCGTGCCGACACCGATGACAATCTTGAGGGGCTTGGCCGGTTAGCAAGAACCATCCAAAAGGAAGGCGCCCTGGCATGTCTCCAGATCAACCACGCGGGCCGGTTTGCCGGGGTCGCCGAACCGGTTGCCCCATTCGGGGTGGAGACCTTCGGAAAATTGCCCCGTGCCTTGACATCACAAGAAATTGATCGTATCGCTGACAGGTTTGCACAGGCTGCCTCAAGGGCAAAAAAAGCAGGGTTCGATATGGTGGAACTTCATGGCGGAACCGGTTATCTTCTGTCGCAATTTGTATCTCCACATACCAATAAACGGGATGACGACTATGGTGGCTCTTTGGAAAACCGTATTAAATTCCCCCTCATGGTGCTGTCACGTGTGAAATCGGCTGTGGGTGATTTTCCCGTGGGTTATCGCTTTCTTGCCGATGAATGGCTACCCGACGGTTTGACACTGCAAGAATCGGTTCCCTTTGCGGAGGCTTTGGAAAAAGCCGGCATCGCCTACATTTCGGTTATGGGGGGCACCTATGAATCCTTCTTCATACCCGAAATGGTGGAAAAATGTAAAGCCGTGGCATACATGGCAGACCTGGCTGCTGCGGTCAAAAACAAAGTTCAAGTGCCGGTCATTACGGCTGGACGGATAAAAAATGGTACAGTGGCTGAGCAGGTTATCGCCGATGGTAAAGCTGATCTTGTAGGATTGGCGCGCGTACTGATGTGTGACCCGGAGTGGCCCAAAAAGGTAGGAGAAGGCCGGGAACAGGAAATAACCCATTGCGACGAGACGTGTCCCGATGCTTGCACGCAGTTGGTTATGAAAGGAAAACCAGCTTATTGTTCCCGCTGGTCCCCTAAAAAAGTCCGACAATACAAGGCGTTGTTTCAATAGAATGTTCTAGTGGGGAGGGTTTGTCCGCCTCTCACGGCTCTAAAAAATCCATCTTTCGGAATCCGACAAGGAGACAGAGATCATCTGTGCCATCGCATTTTCTGCATGTTGAAAGCCAAAGACGATTATTCTATTTGCTAGCCTTTATCATCACCAATAAATCACACATAAAAAATCTAAGACAAAAAGGATATGAGGTGGAGGCTGCCGCAGGCGGCAGGGAAGCGCTGGAATTCCTGGAACACCAGTCGAAAGCCATGGACCTGCTGCTGACCGACGTGGTCATGCCCGACATGAATGGAAAACAGTTGTACGAAAAAAGCATGCGCTTCAATCCGGATATCAAAGTTCTCTACATGTCGGGCTATTCCAACAACGTCAGGCTTCACGGGAGCGCAAAAGCCATCAAAATAATGAAAGCTGCTCATGGGCTTTGGGTTTTCGATTCCATTTCGATCGTACCAAGTGCACGAGCTGTTTTGAAGTAAACGGCTCAAGAAAAGGGGAAATCTTCATTTCGAGGGGACGACCGTTCAGTGAGCGGCGAGCGGCATGTGAAAGGATAAGCCTAAGTCTCGCCCGTGTGAGTCCCACATAAAAAAGCCGTCGTTCCTCTTCGTCATCACGATCACCAAAGAGCGTGCAGGGGAGGAGCTGATCCTCGCAGCCGATGATAAAAACAACCGGCCACTCGAGCCCCTTGGCCGCGTGAAGGGACATGAGTGACACCCGGTCACCCATAAGATTCTGGTGGTCAATCCCGCGCTCAAGGGCGAGGGCATCCAGGAATGAGGGCAGATGATCATAATTTTCCGCGACTTTTCTGACCCGGTCGAGAATACGCGTAATTTCTTCCGAATGAAGATCAAATCCGTGCAGTAGAACAGCCTGGTCGATTACATCCCCTATGGCCGCCTCACGATCTATCCGGCCAAGGACGTGTTCTCCGTGGTTTTCGGGCGTTAACAGATTCAGGTAACAGGTTCGGTAATAATCACTATCCGGCCGGTTGAGCGATTGAAGAAGCCGCCAGATGATATTGGCCGGATACTGATCGACCAGCGGTTTTTCACCTGAACGGACAAAGGGGATGCCGGCTCTCAAAAAGGCCTCCTCAAGGGCATCCCCCATGGCATTGAGCCTGAACAACACAGCCATATCTCCAAACCCGATATTTTCCCCGTCTTCATGGGATGCCACTCTTTCACTATCAAGGGAGAAATAGGTGGTTCCGCCGATCAATTTCTCGATCTGTTCGATGATCATCTCCGCTTCTTCAAGGTGTGTACGGCACTGCGCCAAATAGACCGAAGCGCCGGAACCCGACGTCCCTTGGAGCGGACGTTTTTCCTTCATTAGCATGGCGGAAAGATCGAGGATATTCTGGGTCGATCGATAGTTTTTGGTGAGCGTTATCGTGGCGCTTGACGGAAAGTCATCTGCAAAACCATTGAAATTGGAAATATCCGCCCCGCGAAAACCGTAAATGGCCTGATTCGGATCGCCGATGGCGCAAATGGCCGCGCAAGGGGTGCATTCAGTAGGCGCCTTTCCGGTATTTTCAGATCCATTTGTCCCGGCGTAAACCATTTTCTTCAGCAATTCCACTTGGACCTGGTTGGTATCCTGGTACTCATCCACAAAAATATGGGGAAATCTAAGGGCGTACTTCCGGCAGACATCCGGATGCTGATGAAACAGTCTCAGGGTCTCAACTTCAAGATCGTCCAGATCGAGCATGCCGAGATTTATCAGTTTTTCCTGATAGTTTGTAAAAGCGGAAAAAAGGTCATCAAGGGCGGAATCGGACTCCTTATTCGAAATGGAATTTAATTTGAATTGAGGCAGGTTTTTAAGGAAGCGGCGCGTTGCATTCTTCCGGTTTTTGTCATTTGCCGCTTCCAAAACCGCCCCTTCGGCCAGGATATATGTGTCCGTTTCAGAACATAGGGAAAAGGGATCGGGCAGGTCCAGAAAATGGCCGTCACTTCTTAGAACATTCAGGCAGAAGCCGTGAAACGTGGACACAAAAACGGTTTTCGCGCTTTCATGGCCTTCCAATCTGAACAGGCGTTCTTTCATCTCGCGGGCGGCCTTGTTGGTGAAAGTAAGGGCCAAAATATTTCCGCCACCCGTTGGTCCCGCGTTTAAGAGATAAGCGATGCGGTGCGTCAGGGTCATGGTCTTGCCAGTGCCGGGCCCCGCCACGATGAGAAGATGGCCATGCCCATGAATGACGGCTCGTCTTTGTTCCCGGTTCAGGGGATCGAGGATGGGATCCGTGAAGGATGGAGCAACCTGTTGTTCGGAATTCTTTTTCTTACGGGTTGTTTTCTTCCGGGTTTTCGCTTTACGGTACGCTTGTTTTTTCGGTTTTGTCTTAAACAATGTAATCTGGCCGAGCAGTTCGTCTTTTTCACCGTCATCAAAAAGACGAATCACGCCATATTCACCGTCATACCCTTCCTGGCGGATCACTTGGTTGTTCCGCATTCGATCAATGGCCTTGGACAGAAGGACACCGCCGGTCTGTTTGATCTCTTCCAGGGACGCATCCATCAGGATATGGAGTTCGGGCCCCAGCCCGTTGATGAGATCTTCATAAATATGCGTCACTTTCTTGGTGGCCGGCCCACACCCATGAATTTCAGACAGGATTTCCGTTAAAGGGATCAGGCTGAAAAAAGCCTTCGATGCCTTCGGATGCTCTCTGTCCGCTAAATCGTCCACGCGATGAAAAACCCCCACGGTCACGGGTTTGCCGCACACGGGGCAAATCCCGTTCCGGGATTTCGTCTCCCCGGGATGAAGCCGGACCTGGCATTTGCGATGCCCATCCAGGTGGTATTTCCCTTCTTCAGGGAAAAATTCAATGGTCCCTGAAAATCCATGCCCAGTGGTCATGGCGTTCACCATGGCGTCATAATCAAGCGCCGTTTCAAAGAGATTCGCCTCCCGGCCCAGTTTTGCCGGTGAGTGGGCGTCGGAATTGGAAACCAGCAGATAGCGATCCAGTTGAGACAATAACCGGTTCATGGGCGGATCGGACGAGAGTCCGGTTTCCAAAGCACGGATATGGGGCGTCAGATCCTCGAAACACTCCTCGATATCATCAAAGCCTGATTTGGAGCCGAAAAGCGAAAACCAGGGCGTCCAGACATGGGCCGGAATGAAAAACGCCCGATCACTGGCTTCCAGAACGATCTCCAGCAGGTTCCTGGAATCCAGCCCCAGGATGGGTCTCCCGTCGGAGCGGATGTTACCGATCTGTTCCAACCTTTTGTTCAGCTTCAGAACCGAATCAAAATCAGGCAGAAGGATAAGATGGTGCACCTTCCGGGTCTTACCATTTTTCTTGTAGATACAGCTTATTTCGGAGGTCAGCATAAACCTCGGGGAATCCTGGCAGGACGTCGGAATCTCCGGCTTGATGGTTGCCGCAAGATCCGGTTTTAAACGGAAAAGACCCTGTTCGGCTTCTATGAGTTTTTCCTGTAATTCCGATATCCACCCCGGATGGGTAAAATCACCGGTCCCCACGACCTTGATGCCCTTTTTCTGCGCCCAAAGGGAGAGATGCTCGGGGTCCAGGTCTTTTGAAGTGGCACGGGAGAAACGGGAATGGATATGGAGGTCAGCTATAAATTTCGGCAATTTTTGCCCCAGGCTTGATTTAGCAACAGTTCCATTGAATGAAAAAAAAGCTTCGACCCTTTTTCGGTCGGTCATCCGGGAGAAATGATTACCATACAGGCCGAACTTCTGTTTTGCTAGAACCAGTATTTATCACTATACTTTTTCCAAAATTCTTTGTCTTTTTCTTGCCAGTCCGGACCAAATCTTCTACCGTAAAAATTCCCCAGCCGTTCAAACCATCGACGCAATAGATTCTTCCCTGTCTTCCGGGCAACCAGTATGTCTTCCAGGAATGCGGCGATATGGATCATCTCCTCTTTCGGTACATAAGATGCCGCGCCCTCCTTGAAAGACTTCACCGTGTCGTCCACACTCAGTGCATGGGCCGTCAACATGACGGCAGGGATTTTCTTCTCGTTGGCAATTTCAAGTAGCTTGTATCCATCCACGCCCATGATATCCAGAATCGCAATATCAAACGTCTCCTGTTCCAGACGGCTTCTGGCCTCATCAAAGGTGGATGCTTCCACCAGGGTGCACATGCTCAGCAGTTCTTTGAGGGTTTCAAGCACATCGGCCTCATCATCCACGATGAGGATCCGTTTTCCATTCAACAGATCGTTTGCCATCTATTAACGTCTCCAATGAAAATAAGGGTATTGTTGATGTTTCTTAGCTCTAAAATTTTGGATTCTTGCCAACTCATTCAGGGACTTTTCAAGATACCCTTTGACAACAATTCCAGTGCCAGTTGCCAGGTGATCAGCAGATGGCTCTTTCGATTCATGGCGCGCTTGCTGTTCTCAAGGTGTATGATTCCCAGAAAAGAAGTCCATACCACTTCCGCCAGGGTTTTGGCGCTGCAATCTCTAAAGACACCCTGCTCAATACCATACGCCATTATTTTTGAGAGATACGCATAAATGTGCGACCCTGAGCGGTCTAGAAGTATCCGCAGGTCTCCCGGCAAGTTTCGAATCATCTCACTTTGATGAAAATATAGGGTCGCATTAAATGATTCCCTGTCTTTTTCATAATATTCAATAAACGTCAACCATAATGACTCCAGTAAATTATCTTTTATTTCTGACCGGTTGGCATAAAGCTCTTTAAGCCGTTGTCTGAAAAAGTCCGAGTATGAAAGAATGGCATGAATGAAAATTTCATCCTTGGTTTTGAAATAGAGATAGAGTGTCGCACGACCCAATTCTGCGGTTTCCGCAATTTTTTCCATTGTGATGGCGTGATACCCTTCTTTGTCGTAAACTTGAATGGCCGCCTTGAGAATAGAATCACGCCTTTCGTTTTTTTCACGCTCCCGTCGTTCTTTGATGCCCATATCCATTGCCTTATCATGGGCTCCCACGCAGGAAGCGTGGGAACCAGACCTATAAACAATTATCTCGCCATTTTCATTGCGGAGACGCTGCTCTAAGCGCCTTCCTCCATGGAATTAAGGATCTTTTCCGGCGTAATGGGCAGATCTTTGCAGCGGTATCCGGTAGCGTGATAGACGGCATCGGAAATGGCAGGCGCCGTGGGAGACGCCAGACCCTCGCCGCACTCCTTCGCACCCAGAGGGCCTTCCGGTTCATAGGTATCGATGTGCTCCACGGCACTGGGAGGCATATCCATGGCCGTGGGCATTTTGTAATCCAGGAAGTTGGTATTGAGCGTTTTCCCATCCTGCATGACGAACTGCTCCGAGAGCGCGTATCCCAGTCCCATCTGGATGGAACCGGCCAGTTGGCCCTCTACACCTTTGGGGTTGATCACGGTGCCGCAGTCGTGGGCCGTCCACATTTGCTCTACCTCCACCTTGCCCGTTTCCCGGTCCACCTCCACCAGCGCAATCTGGGCGCCGAAGCCAAAGGCGGGTGTCACGAGACCCTTATCCCGAGGCGTATAGTACCCGTGGGCAATGAGGGGTTCACCCCGTTTCGATTTTTGAACCATGGCCACCACATCACCAAAAGGGATTGCCTTCTTGGGCCGGCCCTTGGGTTGGACCATCCCGTTTTTGCATTCCATTTCATAGACGACATTGGCGTTGAGACGGGCCGACAGGGCCCCGAACAATTGTTCCTTGATCTTTCTGGCCGCATCCAAAACCGCATTTCCGACCATGAGCGTGACACGGCTTCCCCAGGCCCCCAGATCCGCCTGCGGCGTGGTGGCCGTATCCGCGGTCGTTATACGGATATCTTTCATTTGCAGGCCCAACTCTTCCGCCAGCATCTGTTTCATGGCCGTATCGCATCCCTGCCCGATATCGGATGCCATGCTCAGAAGATGAACGGTGCCGTCTGAAAAGGCCCGAACTTCCGCAGCGGAAAAAGGATACTGGGTATTGAACCAGTTGAACACGCCGCCGGAGATGAAGCTGTAACACCCGATACCGATGCCCTGCCCCGGTTTCAGTTCTTTTCGTCGCCGTTTCCAGTCACTCATTCTGGCCACCGCCTCGATGGATTCCTTGAATCCGCAACTGCTGATGGTCGCCACATCGGGAATTTTGTCGCCGCTCACCTGTGCATTTTTGAGGCGCATCTCCACCGGGTCAATTCCTAAGGCTTCCGCCGCCATGTTCATCTGGATTTCGGAAGCATACAAAGACTGGGGCGCACCGAAACCGCGCATGGCGCTGGCGGGCGGTTTGTTGGTATAGGCGTGTTGTCCATGAAACCGATAGTTGGGATACCGGTACAGCATGGCGCCGAAGTTGCCGCACAGAAAGGTGGCGGTGGGTCCCATGGCGTTGTAGGCCCCGCCATCCAGAACAATCCTGAGGTCCTTGGCCACCAGGGTTCCGTCTTTCTTAAATCCCACTTTGGAATGGAGGGTCATGGGGTGACGCCTTCGGCCGGTCAGAAACTCCTCTTCCCTTGAGAGGGTGAATTTCACCGGACGTCCCGTTTGCTTGGACATGAAGGCGGCGCAGAACTCCCAGGTACGAAGCTCCATCTTTCCCCCGAACCCCCCGCCCACAAAGGGTTTGACCACGCGGACATCGTTTTCTCGCATCCCGAGGGTTGATGCCAGCAGGCATTGCACGATATAGGGCACCTGGGTTGACGTCCAGAGCGTAATCCGGCCGTCCAGATCCAGTTGGGCCAGGGCCGAACAGGGTTCCAGATAGGCATGGCTCACAGCATGAACTTCAAACGTATCCTCTCGAATATAGTCCGATTCCCCAAATCCCTTTTCCACATCGCCGTACTCGATTTTGCGGTTGACACTCACATTTCCGGGACAATAATCGTGAATGGCAGGAGCACCTTCCTTTGTGGTTGCATCCACATCATACAATCCTTCAAGTTCTTCATATTCAACGTCAATGAGTTCAACCGCTTCCTGAGCGGTTTCCTTGTCAACAGCCGCGACGGCCGCCACTTCATCCCCGATGAACCGCACTTTGTCCATGGCCAGGGCATATTCATCCTGCGTGTCGGCAAAAAGACGCCAATTTCCGTATTTTACCTTGGGAATATCCTTACCTGTAATAACGCTCTTCACTCCGGGGAGCGCTTTGGCCTTACTGGTATCAATATTGATGATCCGCGCATGGGGCACGGGGCTTCTCAGGATTTTTCCAAAAAGCATCCCCGGCAACGTCATGTCATCGGTATAAACGGCGGCGCCCCTCGCCTTGGCAACGGCATCGTTCCTCGGCACATCTTTTCCCACGATACTGAATTGTTCCATTGCTTGTTCCTTTCTCACTAACGCTTCAAGGCGCGATCCCGGGCTTCCGCAAGTGCCCTTCGCGTCAGAACCGCCACCATTTTTTTCCGGTAATCCGCGCTGGATCTCACATCCGTAATGGGTTGGGATTCTTCCATTGCCGCGATCCCCGCCGCTTCAATGGTCTCCTCGGTCAGTTGTTTGCCGCGCACAAGGGCCTCGGCCTTTGCGGCCCGCATGGGAACGGGGGCCACGGCGCCCAGGAATATGCGCACATCATCGCAACCATTTTCCGCCATGTGCACCATTACCCCCACGCATACGGCCGAGATATCGACCTTTCCGCGGGCTGAAATATGCTGGTAGGAAACGCCTTCTCCCGAACCGGGAGCCGGAACGTGGATGGCGGTCAATATTTCGCCCGATGCAAGGGCGTTTTGTCCGGGCCCCTTGAAAAACTGATCCAGAGGCAAGCGTCTTTCTCCGGTGGCGCTCTTTATCTCAACTTCCGCATCCATGGCGAGCAGGGTCGGCGCATTATCCGCCGAAGGGGCTGCATTACAAAGGTTCCCCGCTACGGTTCCCATGTTTCGTATCTGCACATTGGCCGTCTCGTGAGCACCGGCTGCTATGGCGGGATAATGTTTACGAATGTCCGCATGGGCCGCCACATCCGCCAAAAGCGCCGTAGCACCGATTTTCAGGCCCTCTTTCGGGTCATAGGTGATGGCCTCCAATTCCTTAATGTGTTTAAGGGCGATAACAGAGGCCGGTTTCAGCAGACCGTGATTCATTTTGACCAGCAGGTCCGTACCACCTGCCAGCAAATGGGCACCTACTCCTTGATCCAGGAGAAGCTGTTGCGCTTCGTCAAGGCTTTCCGGTGCAAAATACTCAAATTTTGGCAACGTCATGTTCACACCTCATTTCAAGATTGTTTCATTTTTTGTGCCGCGTCTGAAATCGCATCCACGATCTGGATGTAGCCGGTGCAGCGGCATAAATGGCCGGAGAGGCCTTCCCGGATCTCCTGTTCCGTAGGAGAACTGTTTTGAGAGAGAAGGTAAGCCGCGGACATTTCCATACCGGAAGTGCAGAATCCGCACTGAATGGCACCTTTTTCCACGAATGCTTCCTGAATGGGATGAAGCGTATCGCCCGATGGCGCCAGACCTTCAACGGTTTGAATCTCCTTTCCCTGCACCTCCAGGGCAAGGGTCAGGCATGAACTGACACTTCGGCCATCCACGAGAACCGTGCAGGCGCCGCAGTCTCCGGACCCACAACCCAGTTTGGTACCTGTCAGGTGCAAGTCTTCGCGGAGCACTTCATTGAGGGTGCGCCATGGATCAACGGCAAGGGAATAGATATCTCCGTTAATCTTGAGTTCAATTGGGTGTTTCATTCTCTTATCTCCTTTCTTGCTTTGCGGTAAACCAAGGAACCATCATAAATACAATACATTTATTCGTTAGACGATGCGTATAACCATGTCAAGCAAAATTTTCAATTCTTAGCCCAACGGCGCAGGCCGGGATATTTTCTTCCGTGTAGCTTTAATCCCTGGATATAGGGATTAGGGGACGCATTTATAGAGAAAAGCGTGTCATTTACATGGGCACAGAGAGTATGGTTATTTTGACGGGCGAGTTTTCACCCTCCGTAAGTCTTCTTGAGCATCCTGTGGAGTATTTTCCCCGTGGCGGTCCTGGGCATTTCCTCTTCTTTTATGAAGTCAATGGATTTCGGCCGCTTGTACCCGGCAATTTTGTCCCGGACGGAATCGATAATCTCTTTTGCCAAGGCTTCTCCCGGCGCATACCCGTCATTTAAGACCAGGACGGCCTTGATCTTTTCACCCCACTTTTCGTCCGGCAGGCCGATCACCGCAACATCCCTGACGGGCGCATGCATTTTAAGCACATTCTCCACCTCCGAAGGATAAACGTTTTCGCCGCCGGTAATGATCATGTTGGCTTTTCGGTCCACCAACGTGTAATAGCCGTCCGCATCCCGGATGGCCATATCGCCCGCGGAAAACCATTCCCCTTCAAAAGCCTCCTTTGTCTTTTCCGGATCCTTGAAATATTCCTTGAAAACGCAAGGGACCCGATAAAACAATTCGCCCACATCACCTTCCGGAACCTCGTTTCGATCCGCGTCCAGAAGCTTGATGCGGTCGGACCCGAAAATTTCCTTGCCGATGGAACCCAGTTTTTTGAATTGGTCCTCGGGCCGAAGCAGGGTGCCCAATCCGCCTTCGGTACTTCCGTAGGCTTCCCAGAGTTCCGCGTTCTTGAAATAGTCCATGATGGCCAGCCTCAGATCCTTGGTGGCAGGCGCGGAAGAAATGAGCAACTGGCGGATGCTGGATACATCCTTGCTTTTTTTCAGCTCTTCGGGAAGGTCCAGTATCATGCGATAATGGGTGGGGACCAGGGAAGTGTAGGTGATCTTGTATTCGTCAATGGTGGTCAGCAGATCTTCGGAATCAAAACTGACCATGTCCGATATTCTTTGGTAAGCTCAAACTGATTTCAGAAAAGAATAAAAAAATGCGGGACATTTCCATCTCTATGTGATACCTAAGGCTGAACGACTATGAGCTTTAGGCGATCGCATGAAGATAAAAGAAAATATAACCTATGAGATTATCGTGAACAACCGATAATCAATCGAGTAGAGATACTATCCAAATCGCTTGAAAACACCAAAATGGGGTAACAGGGTTTAAATTTTGACACGCATCATGAAACGGCCATGCAAAGGTCTCTCGTCGAAAGACGTTGGCATGAGCGTTGGGGGCGGCCCTGTCTGCCGCCGGCATATCACCGTGATAGACTCAGATTGAAATTTGGATAAAGCGACAAACATTCAATAACGAGAAAGGAGTCCGTTATGTATGATGTTATCGTGGTGGGTGGCGGTCCGGGAGGATCTGCCGCAGCAAAGAGATGCGCGGAACTGGGCCTGAAGACCCTGTTGCTGGAACGGATGAAATTGCCTCGACGGAAGGTGTGCACCGGAATGCTGGTCGCAAAAGTTGCTCAGGATCTGGTGGAAGAGGTATTTGGCGAAAGCCCTTCCAAAGCGATTACGCCTTCCCAATACCTGTCAGGGATAAGGGTTTATGCACCCGGTATCCGGCCCCGGACATTGGAACACAGAATATTCATCGCCTGGCGCAAAGAGATGGATTACTGGATGAACAAGAAGGCTGAACAAAGCGGCGCGGAACTCCGTGATGCGGCACGGGTTGAAACCATCGAAGAAGGCCCGGACGGATTCACCGTCAGGCTGGCGGGGGCGGACGTGAAAGCGCGATTCCTGATCGGGGCTGACGGTGCCACGTCTGTTGTGAGGAGTTGCCTGTTTCCAGATCTCCGGGTACGTTATGGTGGGGCGACCCGGGAAGTCTACAAAGGGGCCTTAAAAAACCTCGAGACAGACTATATGCACTGGTTTTTCCCGGCGCATCGCATCCGGCCCCGGTTTGACATAAACTTCAAGAGGGACGGCCTGTTCGCCTTGGAAGGCGGGGGGCTCAAAGATCTGAGCAAGGAAATCAAGCAGTACCTGGCGGATCACTATGGCTTTGATCCGCAGTGGGAACCCGTGTGGAAGGACGGATGCGCCTTGTCGCACCTCCATGATGAGCTGCTATCCGGCGCTTTTGTGCCAGCCAAGGGAAATGCGCTGCTCATTGGAGACGCCGCCGGTCTGGCTGTGCCCGTGGCCTATGAAGGGATCGGTTCTGCTGTCAAGAGCGGGATACTGGCAGCCGCATCTATTGGTAACGCGATAGAGACGGGGCAGCCGGCAGCATCCGCTTATGTTCCTTCTCTCGAAGGGATTATGGCGGAGATCAAGCGCCTGCATCCCCTGGAGGACTGGCTCACCAAAGAGGCGGAAAAAGGAGATGAAGCCATGTTGGATGCGGTCATTTTTGCTTTTAAAAAGGCATTTGTAGAGTCTGAGTATTGAAGGGAGGCGAGATGGATTCCAAAGAACAGGTGTTGACAGAATTAAAAGAGATGTCACTTGGGGGTGTCAGATCTTTACACTTAAAACGTTGAAAAATGGAGCCACCGTGCGGAGTCGAACCGCAGACATCCTCATTACGAGTGAGGTGCTCTACCAACTGAGCTACGGTGGCTCAAGCATCTTCGGATTTGAACACCGCAATATGGTTGTTTTTTGTGTTCGTGTCAACTATTTATTTCGTATCATAATCAAAATGTCATGTTGGACCATAATTCGATGAACGAGGAAAATGATGAAAACGCCCAAAGACTACATTGTATTTCCCCTGGATGTGCCCGACTACGATCAGGCCATGGGTTACGTGGAAACCCTGAAAGAATCTGTCGGCCTTTTTAAAGTGGGCCTGGAGCTGTTCATCTCCCAGGGACCGAAAATCATCAATGCCATTCGGGACGTAAGCAGTGCCGGTATTTTTCTGGATCTCAAATTGCACGATATCCCCGTAACGGTAGAAAGGGCTTTCAGGGCTGCCAGCGCCCATAAGCCTGCATTCGTGACGGTTCACTGCGACGAAGGGGGAGAAATCCTCAAGGGGGTGGCTGAAAACAACCCCGGAAATACGAAAATCCTGGCCATTACGGTGTTAACAAGCCTGAACCAGACCAAACTGAAAGCGCTGGGATACAGGGATGAATATGCAAACGATATTTCAGCCCTGGTACTCCGGAAAGCAAAACTGGCCAAAGAGGCCGGGTGCCAGGGGGTGGTCTGTTCCGGTCTGGAAGTGGGGATGGTGAAGCAGGCTCTCGGGCCCAAGCTGATTGCGGTGACCCCGGGTATTCGTCCGGCCTGGACCATCGTGAACAAAGACGATCAGCAAAGAATCGTCACGCCAGCGGACGCTGTCAAGAATGGGTCCGACTACGTGGTTATCGGTCGTCCCATCAGGGATGCAAAGAACCCTCAAAATGCAGCAGAGCGGGTGGCGGATGAGATTGCCTCAGCCCTTTGATTTGAGTTTATCCCGGTGAACGGCCATGAGCGTCACCATGGCTTTGGCGCTCATGGTCTCCGTTTTTTCGTGAATATCAAACACTTCTGATTCCGCCAGAATAATCTGTTTTCCCCCGCGAATGATTTTTGAGCGGCACACCAGAGCTTCACCGTAGGCCGGTTTCAAAAAATTGATTTTAAATTCAATGCTCAGAATCTGAAAATCTTCCGGTACCGTCGTAAACGCGGCATATCCCGCCGTATGATCCGCCATGGTGGCCATGACGCCCGCATGGATAAAACCGTCCTGCTGACGGTGATGTTCTTTGATGGTTACGCCCGACTGGAAAAATCCGTATTCGACGACCTCCGCAGTGAACTGACAGTAATGGATGAATCCACGGGAATAATCTTTCTTTAGGAATAGGGCCCGCTCCTCCGAAATTTCCCCTTTCATCTCTTTCTCCGGTTAGAGATATCAATGCTTGGTAAAATTCTATTACAAAAACGTTGAACCGGCAACCATCAACTGCAAACCTATAATCTGCTGCACATCATTATTTTTTCTTGACAACTCGAAAACCTACCGTTAAAAATTGTATACAATAAACAATAAACATTGGGTAATCTGATAATGAAAGTGGATTCCATTGTAGATCGCGCCTGTCAGCACATCCAGGAATGGATTGTGACCGGGCGCTTCAAACCCGGAGAACAAATCAAGGAGGAAATCGTTTCCCAACGGCTGGAAATCAGCCGTCCCCCTGTCCGGGAAGCCTTGAAAATGCTTGAAGCCACAGGCTTGGTGGTAAGAAAGCCGCGGCGTGGTGTTTTTGTCCCTCTGTTGACGAAAAAAGATGTCTGGGAGATTTACACCCTTAAGGCTGCTTTGTACGAACTGGTGATGGAGCTGGCACTGGAAGTGATGACCGATGGTCAAATCCATGAAATGGAGACGCTGGTCGAAAAGATGGAAAAGCTCGTAATCGAAGATACCGTCGACATTCTGAAATATCAGAAACATCACAAAGCGTTTCACCGGCGGTTGATGGAAATCGCCGGTAACAACCGCCTGAATACTTTCGCCGCCAACCTGCATAACCAGGCAACCCCTTTCAGCTATAAGTCGTTACATCAGAAAGACCACCTGTTAAGATCGGTTCAGTATCACCGGGAAATCATCGAAGCCGTAAAAAGCGGCAACCGACATCTGGCCTGCAGCCTCATGAAACAGCATGTAATGGATGCACTGCTGGTGTTCCAGGACGAGCAAGGTGCCGTTTGGGATGAAGGTTTGCTTTCATCCATGGTTATGGAAGGTTAAATGGTAATGGGATTTTTTTGTAGCGTTTAAACGTCAATCATATTTGCGTAAGGAGGTTTCAAACATGAAAAGAAAAAAAGGGTTGTTTTTGGGATTTTTGCTGGCGTGTCTGGTGGCCATGTTCTTACTGCCTGCAGGGGTAATGGCGGATTCGGAAGAAACCATTAATCTGAAATTCAGTACCTGGCACCCACCGGCCAGCCGTGAAGTAAAAACCGTATGGAAACCGATGTTGGCCGAACTTGAAAAACGCAGCAACGGTCGCATCAAGACCACGCTCTATGCCGGGGGTGCCTTGGGTAAAGGTCCGGAGCATTTTGATATCGTGCGTAAAGGGATGTCCGACATGGGATATTTTACCGCCACCTGGACGCCCGGCCGGTTTCCTCTCACCGACGTTCTCTCCTTCGCCGCTTGGGTGGATGGAAAGGATGTGTCGGTGGATATTGGGAACAAAGTCTATAAGGAGGCTTTGGAAGACGAATTCAAGGATGTCAAAGTTCTTGAATTAAACGGCTGCATTCAGGCTTTCGTGTGGACCCGAAAGCCCGTCCATAGTCTTGCGGACTTAAAAGGGATGAAGATCAGGGCACCTGGCGGTCTGCAGACCCAGTACATCAAAGCTCTGGGTGCGGAACCTGTATTCATGCCTTTGGGAGACGTGTACCTGGCATTGGAAACGGGCGCTATCGACGGCCTGGTAACCTGTCCGCCCCTGGTTCTGGCATTCAAACTCTATGAAGTGGCCAAGTATGGCGTTGTGGCCACCTTTGGCTGCGTATCCGAAGGGGTCGTCATGAACAAGGCGGTCTGGGAAAAAACCCCGGACGATCTCAAAGTAATTATCGAAGAAGTTGTCAGTAATCCCTTTCGGACCACCGGTGGCCTTAATCAGGCTGTTTACGGAACCATGATGAAGGAAATCGAAGCCAAGGGGGTCAAGCTGTACAAACTTTCGCCGGAACAGGAAGAGAAGTGGTTTGCCCGTTTTCAGGACGTCACCAAGAAATGGGTCGCGGACCTGGAGGCCAAGGGTCTTCCCGCCAAAAAGACGGTGATGATATATGACCAGGCGGCGACGGATGCGGGTGTGAGCTGCGTGGCCGTTCCGCCCGAGTGGAAAAAATAGAGGCTTTATTATCTTTCAAAGACCACCCTTTAATACAGTGAGACCATGCGGAAATTTATTCAAAAAATGACCTTTTCGCTGAGTTATGTGGGGATGTTTTTCCTGATCCCCATGATGCTGCTGACAACCGGAGAAGTTGTGGGTCGGGCCATCTGGTCCCGGCCCATCCCCGGCTCCATGGAACTTTCCAGCTACATGCTGGCCATATTTGTGCTCCTGGGCATTGCCTACACCCATCAAGTGGGTGGCCAGGTACGCGTCACCATGCTGGTGTCGCGAATCCCCGAAAAGGCGGCCCTGGTTTTACAGGTCCTGACCACGCTTCTGAGCCTTTTTATCATCGGGATCATGGCCTGGCAGGGCTGGGTCAAGGCCATGGAAGAAAGCACGGTTTCCGACATGTTGCGCGTACCTCAGTTTCCTTTCCGAATGCTGGTATCGGTGGCCGGTCTCTTTCTGTTTCTGGAACTGCTGCTGGATTTGGTGGATTCCGTAAAAAAGCTAATCAGGAGTTGATTGTGGACCCCGTTACCATCGGCATTATCGGTACGGCCCTGGTGTTTCTGCTGCTTTTCCTCGGCATGCATATCGCCTATGCATTGATGTTTGTGGGATTCGCGGGTGTAGCTTATCTGTCCAGTTTTGAAGCCGCCCTACCCATGGTGTCGAGAACCGTTTATGAGGTAAGTTCCTATTTTCCTTACACGGTGATTCCGCTGTTTATCGTGATGGGGGGATTTGCAGGCAGCTCCGGTATGACCAAGGACCTTTACAGTACCTTTGAAAAGTGGCTGCGGCGAATGCCGGGCGGGCTTGCCGTGGCCACCATCGGCGCTTGTGCAGGGTTTGCCGCGGTTTCCGGGTCATCGGTCGCTACGGCCGCCACCATGGGAACCGTGGCCCTTCCGGAGATGGAACGATACAAGTACCATTCACGGCTGGCCACCGGCAGCATTGCGGCAGGGGGGACCCTGGGGTTTCTCATTCCACCCAGTATCGGTTTCATTGTTTACGGCATGCTCACCGAGCAGTCCATCGGGAAGCTTCTGGTCGCCGGCATTATCCCCGGACTGTTGCTGGCCCTGGCCTATGTGGGGATTGTCGTGGTGATGGTGAAAACGAACCCGACACTTGCTCCGGCCAACCCCGAACCCGTCAGCTGGCGGGTCAAATTTGCATCTCTTATGAAAGTGTGGGAACCGCTGGCGGTGTTTCTGCTGGTGATGGGCGGCATATACGGCGGTTTTTTCACCCCTACGGAAGCCGGCGCCATCGGAGCGACGGTGCTGCTCCTGATCGCCCTTTTCAAAAAGAAACTGACCTGGAAAAATCTTATTGAAGCACTTCAGGAATCGGTGCGTATTTCGGTCATGGTGTTGTTTCTCGTGGCCGGCGCCAATGTTTTCAGCTATTTTCTGGCGCTTTCCACCATTCCCGTGCAAGTGGCCGAATGGGCCGGTTCCCTTCAAGTTTCCCCCTATGTGATTCATACCGTTGTCATCATCATGTACATGTTCCTGGGATGTTTTCTGGACGCCATCAGCATGATGGTACTCACCATGCCGGTGATTTACCCAGTAATTCTGGCCCTGGGGTTCAACCCCATCTGGTTTGGTGTGATTGCGGTACTGATGATGGAAGCGGGACTGATTACCCCACCCATGGGATTGAATATTTTTACGGTGGCAGGGGTGGCCAAAGGGGTTCCGGTGGAAACCATTTTTCGGGGCGTCGCTCCCTTTCTCCTGGCCATATTTGCAGTGGTGGCACTTATCACCCTGTTTCCGGATCTGGCACTGCTGCTGCCGAATATGATGACAAGATGATATTAAAGCTGTTTTTATGGAGTTATAAATGTCCTTATTAAAAGAAGTCAAACAACACTACGGTAAATTGAAATTTCTGATCAACGGGGAGTGGGTGGAATCCAATTCCACCGAAATCCATGAAACCACCAATCCCGCCACGGGAGAGGTGATCGCTGAATTCCCCACGGCGACGAAGGATGAGGCCCTTGCGGCGGTGAAAGCGGCCCACGAAGCATTTCAAACGTGGAAAAATGTTCCCATGCGGGAGCGGTCCCGCCTTCTGTTTAAAATGGTCGCTGAATTTGAGAAACACTATGAAGAGATGTGTCGCATTCTTACCCAGGACCACGGTCGCACCATCGGCGAAGCCAGAGGGTCGGTCAGCCGGGTCATTGAAAATCTGGAATCGGCCTGTTCCGCCCTGTACGGTCTGGTCAAACGAAACGAACACCTGGACCAGCTGGCCAACGGGATCGACCAGTATCTGGTGTGGGAGCCCTTAGGTGCCTTTTTGATCATCACTCCCGGCAACATTCCCATGCACGCCTGGTCGTCCTTTGTGCCTTATGCCATGGCAGCCGGATGTACCGTGGTGGTCAGCCCCAGCCGACAGGATCCGGTGGCGGCCGAAACCGTCAGCCGGGTGGCCATGGAAGCGGGCTTTCCCCCCGGCGTCATCAACGTGGTTCATGGCGGACGGCAGATCAACCAGGAAATCCTGTCGCAGCCGGAGATCAAGGGTGTGGGGTTCATCGGCAGCAACCGGGCCGGGCACGAACTTTTTGAAATGTGTGGAAAGCTCAGAAAGACATCCTCCATCAACGGCAACGGCAAGAATACGCTGGTGATTATGCCCGATGCCGATCTGGACGAATCGGTCCAATGGTTGACCAGAGCCTGCTTCGGCATGACCGGTCAGCGTTGTCTCGGGGTGGATAATGTGGTGGTGGTAGGAAAAATTTACGACGAACTGAAAGAGAAGTTCATTGCCGCCGCAAAAGACATGAAAATGGGTTACGGCCTGGATGAAAGCACCCGGCTGGGCCCCTATGCCACCATGGGCGGAAAAGAGAAGGTCGCCGATTGGATTGACAAGTCCCTTGCGGACGGCGCCAAAATGGTTCTGGATGGGCGAACGGTGAAAGTGAACGACTATCCCAACGGATACTTTCTCGCCCCAACGATTCTTGAAGATGTGAATGTGGATATGCCCATGGCCAAGGAAGAGGCTTTTGGAGCGGTCGCCGCCCTCATCCGTGGTGAAAGCCTGGACCAGGCCATTGAATGGATCAACACGCGGACCGATCTGGGCCACTCTGCGGCCATCATGACCCAGAGCGGCAAGAATGCCCGGAAATTGATCCGTGAGGCCAATGTGGGCAATGTGGCGGTGAACCTGGGTGTTGCGCAACCCTATGCCTTTTTCCCGCTGGGATCCCGCCGCGAATCTTTTGTGGGAACGGCCAAGTCACGCATGGCCTCCATGCGTTTGTTCATGGATGAAAAAACGGTGGTAACGCGCTGGATTTAGAAATTTCTGAATTGGAAATGCGGATTAATGAATGAATTTTCAAATTGGGAGGGAAAAATGAAAAGGACAAAACATTTTTTCGGATTTTTGTTGGCCTTTCTGGCGATTGCATTCTTTACCTCAATGGTGGGGGCCTGTCCCGATTGCGCCGCAGAAGGGAAGATCGGTGCCATCGTGGTGGACATGCAGGGCGACTTTACGAAAATGAAAGACGGTTCCTTGGCGGTTGCCGGAACGGACGAAGCTTTCGTGAAAAAGGTGGAAGATGCCACAAAGCTCCTGGCTTCTCACGGATTTGTGATTTTCGGTACCCAGGACTGGCACCCGGCTGAACACGTCTCCTTTTACATCAATCATGAGGGCAAAAAACCTTTTGAACTCATTGAAGTCAATGGGAAACCCCAGGTATTGTGGCCGCCCCACTGCGTACAGGGAACCGAAAACGCCCGGATTTTGGTGGACAACAACCTTTTTATGGCGGTTGTGAAAAAGGGGAAGGATCCCCGATACGACAGCTACTCCGGTTTTCAGGATGACGGCGGTGCAAAAACCGAGATGGATAAGATTCTGAAACGAAACGGAATTCAGAAGGTGGTGGTGTACGGCATTGCCACGGACTACTGTGTGAAAGCCACGGCCATAGACGCCAAGAATGCGGGCTTCAAAGTCATCGTGGTGGAAGACCTCTGCAAAGGCGTAGCGCCCGATACCAGCAAGAAAGCCTATAAAGAGATGGCGGATGCCGGCGTCAAGGTGATCAAGACACTGGATCTCAAGGAGATCAGGGACTTCTAATTCCCTTCGGAAAAACAATTGTATGGATACCTATTCCGTGATTCCCATTCGGTTTACGCTAAACGGTGATAAGGTGAGCATTGAGGCAGGTGCGCATGAGACAGCCCTTACCGTTATTCGGGAACGGCTGTCTCTCAAGGGAACCAAAGAAGGGTGCGGCATGGGGGAATGCGGGGCCTGCACCATCCTGGTGGATGGAAAAAGCGTCAATGCCTGCCTCATGGCGGCGCCCCAGTTGGAAGGTCGAACGGTTATGACCGTCGAGGGACTGGGGCGCGAAGGAAAGCTGCACCCCCTTCAGGAAGCATTCCTGGAACATCACGGGGTGCAATGCGGTTTCTGTACGCCGGGCCTCCTCATGAGTGCCCAGTCGCTCATTCTGGAAACGCCCCGGCCCACACATAAACAGGTGGTGGAAGCCATTTCCGGAAACCTGTGTCGATGCACGGGATATCAGCAGATTGTCGACGCCATTCAATACGGGGCGGACAAAACCGGTGGGGAGGAATAAATTGTTGACCCATCCGGCCTATGCGAGACCCGAAACCCTGTATGAAGCGCTTCTTTTTCTGAAGACACACGGTATTGATACCCGTCCCCTGGCAGGGGGGACGGATGTGATGGTGGATCTGCGCGCCGGCAAACTGAAAAGCGAATATTTGCTGGATATTTCACGTCTAAAAGAGCTTCAGGGCATTGGGCTTAGCAAAGATGGGCTTTCCATCGGCGCCGGCGTGACCATCAGTGAAATTTACAATTCACCCCTGGTGGCGAAAAATGCACCTTCCCTCATCAAGTCCTGCGCCTTTTTCGGCAGCCCTCAGATCCGAAATGTGGCCACCATCGGCGGCAATGTGGGCAACGCCTCTCCCTCGGCCGACACGGTGCCGCCCCTGCTGGTGCATGAAGCCAGGGCCGTACTGGCGAGCGAAAATGGCGAACGAACGGTTGCCTTGGCGAACCTTTTTGAGGGTCCTTACCGAAGCGGCATCCGGCCGGACGAACTGCTGATCCGGTTCATTCTGGAGCCGGCCGATGGAAGGTTTACCGATTTTCAGAAAATCGGCCGGCGCAAGGCGCTGGCCATCAGTCGCATGAGCATGGCGCTGTTGGCAGATCCCAAAGAGGACGGCACCTTGGGAACCGTCCGACTGGCCCTGGGTTCCGGTACACCGACGCCCATGCGCATGGAAGCAGTGGAAGCTTTTCTTAAGGGGAAACGCGCGGATCGTCAAACCGTTGAGGCGGGGTCACGGCTCATGGCTGAGGAAATGGTTCGCATCACGGGTCGAAGACCCTCAACCGAATACAAGGAAAAGGCCGTTCAGGGATTATTTCTGCGAATACTGGCGCCCCTGGTGGAATAAAGAAGGCTCACGGAAAAATGAAAAGCAACAACGGCATGATCGGGAAAAGCATTCCAAGAATCGGCGCCATCGAACGCCTTTTGGGAAAACCCCTGTTCAGTGCAGACATGGAACTGGACCATCCACTGGTGCTCAAGGTTTTGCCGAGTGACCGCCACCATGCCCGGATTTTGGATATTGATACGGCGGAAGCCGCCCGGGTGGAAGGTGTTGTCGAAATCTTTACGGCTGAGGACATTCCTAGGAATCATCTCACCGGCATCATCAACAAGGACCGGCCACTCTTGGCCAAAAACAAAGTCCGTTCCAAAGGAGATGCCGTCGCTTTGGTGGCTGCCCTGAACATCCACGCCGCTGAAACAGCTGCTAAAAAGATTCACGTTGTCTATGAGGATCTTCCATCGGTTCACGATCCGGAGGAAGCACTCAAAAATCATGCATCCAAGGTTCACGAAAAAGGAAATCTGCTTTTTACCCGAAAAATCAAAAAGGGGAATCCGGAAAAAGCCTTTGAAGCATGTGCCGTGGTGGTGGAAAAAACTTACCGCACCAGCTTTCTCGAACACACCTATCTGGAACCGGACGCCGGTGCCGGCTACTTGGACCCGGATGGAAACCTGGTGATTATCGCTTCCACACAGAATCCCCATTACGATCACAGCGAGTTGGTTTCCCTGCTGGGCGTTGCCCCGGAAAAGGTCCGCATCGTTCAGGCAGCCACCGGCGGTGGGTTTGGATCCAAACTGGATCTTAATGTGCAGGGGTTTATCGGCCTGGCCCTCTATCATCTAAAAAGGCCGGTGATGTGCACTTTCACCCGGGAAGAAACCTACCGCATGACGGCCAAGCGCCACCCTCTCAAAATGGTCTTTAAGACCGGCGCGGACGAGAACGGTCACCTTATGGCCATGACGGCCAAAATGATATGCGACACGGGCGCCTACGGGTCCTATGGGCTGGCGGTGGCATCACGGGCGCCGGTTCATGCCACCGGTCCCTACGAAATAGATCATGTGGATGTGGAATGCCGATGCGTGTATACCAACAATCCCTTTGCCGGTGCCATGCGGGGATTCGGCGTTCCTCAGGCAGCCTTTGCCCATGAATCCCAGATGGATCTGTTGGCGGAGGCTTTGGGTATGGACCCCCTTGAAATCCGTCGGGTCAACGCTTTGAAAGCCGGCCATAAGACCGCCACCGGGCAGTTGCTGAATGGGAGCGTGGGGATCGATCAATGTCTCGAAGCGGTGAAGCCCCACTACGAAAATGCGCTGAAGACATGGCTTCACGGGGAAACCGATTTTGCCAAACAGCGGGGCGTGGGCCTGGGCGCCATGTGGTACGGTATCGGCAACACGGGCGTGCAGAACCCTTCCACCGCCCACATTGAAATGGACGGGGAAGGACGGATCACCCTTTATACAGGATGCGCCGATATCGGACAGGGTTCCACCACGGTGCTGTCCCAGATTGCAGCAGCCGTGCTTGGAATTTCACCGGACATGCTTTGCATGGTTGTGGGAGACACCGCTTTTACCTCCAACGCGGGGGCCACTTCCGCCAGTCGGCAAACCTATATTTCGGGAAACGCGGTGAAAAACGCTGCTGAAAAACTGGCGGATGTGCTGTTGACCGAAGGGGTGGATCTGCTCAAAAGACCCAAAACGGATTTGATGTTGGAAAACGGATTTGTCGTTTACAAAAAAGACCCCGATCATCGGATGCCCTTTTCAAAAATTGCAGCCAGGGCCGCCAAACGGGGCATTCCCCTTCGATGGCAGGGATATTTTGATCCGGAAACCGTCCCCCTGGACCCTGAAACCGGCGAGGGCGTACCTTACGCCACTTATGCTTTTGCGTGCCATGTGGCGCTGGTAACGGTGGACGTTCTGACGGGGGAAGTAACGGTCCATAAAATTATCGCGGCCCATGACGTGGGCCGTGCCATTCATCCGGCGTCGGTGGAAGGGCAGATCCGTGGCGGTGCGGCCATGGGTGTGGGCTTTGCTTTGATGGAAGAATATGATCCCTCAACCACCCGGTCCCTGAAGGACTATCACATTCCCACTGCCATGGATATGCCGGAAATCATTCCGATCATCATTGAATCCTCCGAGCCCACCGGGCCTTTCGGCGCCAAGGGTGTGGGGGAACCGGCGCTTATTCCCACGGCACCCGCCGTTATTAACGGTATTACCAATGCCGTTTCGGCGCGCATCTATCACCTGCCCGCAAACCTGGAACGGGTTCTGGAGGCAAGCATTCAATCCGGAAAATTCACCATGAAGGAGGTAGCCTAAATGGCCTGTGTTGTACTTAAAAATATTGGAACCATTGTGAGCGGAGACATTCAAAACCCGATTATGGAAGGAGACGCCGTTTACGTGGTGGACGGTCTCATAAAAGAGATAGGGTTCCTGTCGAATATGAAGATTGAAGAGGATTGCGACGTCATTGACTGCGGCGGGATGACGGTAACGCCGGGTCTCATCGATTCCCATTGCCATGTGACTTTCGGAGATTACGCCCCGAGACAGCAACAGATCGGATTCCTGGACAGTGAGGTGCATGGTGGTGTCACAACCTTCATCTCAGCGGGAGAGGTGCACCTGGCAGGACGGCCCAAGGATCCGGCAGGCACCAAAGCCCTGGCAATCCTGGCGGCCAAAGCCTTCAACAATTTCCGCCCGGGCGGCGCCAAAGTGATTGGCGGCGCTTTGATTCTCGAAAAGGGATTGACACGGCAGGATTTCGAAGAAATGGCCCGTGAAGGGGTTCGCGTGGTGGGAGAGATCGGCCTTGGCAGCGTCAAGGACCCGGCCGATGCGGCGCCCATGGTGGAATGGGCCAAGGATCTGGGCATGACCGTCATGATGCACACGGGAGGGACATCCATACCGGGGAGCAGCACGGTCACGGCTGAGCAGGTCATGAAAACGGGTCCCCATATCGCCTCCCATGTCAACGGCGGTCCCACGGCCGTCGCCTTTGATGAAGTCATAAAACTGGTGAAAGAAACTGATTTGGCCCTTGAAATCGTGCACTGCGGCAATCCGAAGGTGGCCGTGGATACCGCTGAACTCTGCGTTCAAGCGGGTGCCCTGGACCGAATGATTATCGGAAACGATGCCCCTTCGGGAACCGGCGTGATTCCCCTGGGCATTCTTCGGGTCATCAACCATCTGACCAGCCTGACACCCGTCAAACCGGAGGAAGCCGTCTGTATGGCCACGGGCAACACGGCCCGAATCCACAAACTCAACCGGGGCGTAATCGCACCCGGCAAAGAGGCGGATCTGGTCATCATGGATGCGCCCATGGGATCCGTGGGGGAGGATGCGCTGAGCGCCATTTCGGCCGGTGATGTGCCCGCTGTGGCCATGGTGCTGGTGGACGGTCAGGTGGTGGTGGCGAAAAGCCGAAATACGCCGCCGGCAAAAAGGAAAGCCGTGTTAAGCCGTTAAGGGTTCGGATTTTAGGAATTCAGCTGGTTGTGATATATGGACGTTGATGTTGAAAAGTGTGTCGGTTGCGGATTCTGCGTTCGGGACTGCCCCGTGGAAGCGGTCCATCTGGTGAAAAAAAAGGCGGTCATCGAAGATCACTGTACCCAGTGCGGGGCCTGCCTCAAAGTATGCGAGTATCATGCGCTTTCGCGTGATTCGTTACCTGCGGAAGATGCGGTCGCATGTGATGCCTGTCCCATTTTCTGCCAGGTGAAAGAAGGGTATAAGGGTGCCTGCCACCGGTTTGAAAATGTGGGCGGCAAATTGGTGCGCGTCACGCCGCTTCATACATTCGAAGATGTGGCCCATACGGTCGGCGAGGAACCGGAAAAAGCGATTCAAAGGCCATTGATCACCGCCATCGGGGCAGGGGGCACCTATCCCGATTGCAAACCGGCACCCGCCATCGTGAGCGGCCGAAAGCGCCATGTGGATGTGGTGACGGTTGTGACGGAAGCCCCGTTAAGCTACAGCAGCATTCTGGTTAAGATCGATACGGACGTGCAGGTGGGGGAGGAAGGGGCCGACGTGCTGATGGGCAAGCGCAAAGTGGGATTGGTGACCACCGAGCAGTATGGATCCAAGATGCTTTCCATCGGCGGCGTCAACCTGCTGACCGGAAAGGACGGATTTGCCGCAGCCCGGGCCATAACGGACATTGCCAATGGTAAGCCGGTCCGCCTGAAAGTGACAGGGGGGAGCAAACTGGAACTACAAGTGGGACACCCCCCGGTCATCAACGGCGAAAGCCCTCTCAATATGCGTGTCGGATGCGGCAGCGCCACACTGGGTCTTTTTGCGCCACTTCTAAAAGAGGCGGCGGATGAAGTGATCATTCTGGATTCCCATATCACCAGCCTCATGAGTGAACACGCGGCAGGCCGCTTTGTGGGCGCTCAGGCTTCAGGAATCAAAATTCGCTTTCCCATGAGCACACCGGGCCGCTATTTCGGAGATCACGGCAAGGGATGGGGGGGCACTTCCATTTTAGATCCCATGGAGATCATTGAAGGAATTGACCAAAATATTGCCCGTACGGGCATGCGCGTGCTGATTACCGAGACCACGGGCGGACGCGGTCGGTTGCTTGAACTGAATCAAAAGGGAGAGTTGCATGAAGTTCCCCTGACCCAAACCTGCAGGAAGGCGCTTACAGCCATATCAGAAAGTTGCGAATTTTCAAGGGTTTCGGCCGTGTACATGGGTGGTGCCGGCGGCAGCGCACGGGCCGGTGTGACCCGTTATCCCATCAAGCTTACGGAGGCCGTGCACAGCGCCAGAGCCACGCTCACCGTGGGGGGTGCCCCCGTTTATGTACTGCCAGGCGGCGGCATCAATTTTATGGTGGATGTGGAGCGGGTAAAACGGGGCGCTTTTTACTGGACCCCCACGCCCGCCACCATCTGTCCCATTGAATACACCATAACCCTGTCGGACTATCGGGACATGGGAGGGCATGTGGCGGCCATGAAACCCTTTAAGGCGGGAAACGCCGCACGCCCTTTACCGGATTAAAACTCATGTTGGGAGACCGAACCGTCCATCGGTTGGAAGGGGGAGCGGTCATGGCCGAATGGGGGCCCATGCGGCTTGTCATCTCCTCTTTTGTGGGAAAAATTCCCCAGCGGGAGATGAATCTTCGGGCCGCGGAAACGGCTTTTGACTGCCTGGAAGAAGTGGCGCGGCTGGACCAACGGCTTCGAAAGCCCTGGCCTGAAATAGCCCGGCAGCCAACGGAACCACTGGGCGGAAAGATGCTGGAAAGCGTTCGGCTGGTGGGGGATACGTTTCTAACGCCCATGGCGGCCGTGGCGGGGACCATCGCCGACGGTGTGGCGGATTTTCTGTTTTCCCGGGGAATGACCAAGGTGATTGTCAACAACGGTGGTGATATTGCCGTGCGTCTCATGGCACCCAACTGGGTTCGGGTGGGTCTCCGGGAAAGCGTGGACAGACAGGAATTCCTTCATGCGGTCTCCTTGCGTATTCCATTTGGGAAGGCGGGTGCCGCTTTCGGCATCGCCACCAGCGGTTTGGGGGGCCGAAGCTTTACCTGCGGCATTGCTTCAGCCGCAACAATCATCGGGAAAACCGCTTCACTGGCCGATGCCGCCGCCACGGCCGTCGCCAACGCCAGTTTTGTGGAATCCCCCGGTGTTATTCGCAAATCGGCTGAAACCATAGACCCTCAAACGGACATACCCGGGACCATGGTAACCGTTAACGTAAAGGGCCTGGACCAGAGAACGCGTGTTAAAGCCGTTTCACAGTCACTCGAGCTGGCCGAGAGGCTGATGGAAAAGGGGATCATTCTTGGCGCCTTTGTCGCTGTTGACGGTGAATCGGGTATGACCCGTTTTTTTTCGGAAAACCTTGTTTCAAGAGAGAGGAGCAGAGAACCATGGAAGTCAGAAAATATGTGACCATTCTTGAAGAAATTCATTCCGACGGCGGCCGCCCCATGGACCCGCCCGGTAAACGGGCAGCAGCCGTTGCCGTCATTAAGAACCCTTTTGCCGGTCAATACGTGGAGGATCTTACCCCGCTCATGGACATTGGAGATGCGCTGGGGGATATTCTGGGTCGTCGGGCGGTTGCAGCGCTTGGCATTTCGCCTGAGAAAGCGGAAGGATACGGCAAGGGGGCCATCGTGGGGGAAAACGGTGAACGGGAACATGCGGCCGCCATTTTACACCCCAAGCTGGGCAAACCTTTCAGGGATTCCGTCGGGGGTGGTAAATCGTTGATTCCTTCAGCCAAAAAGATGGGGGGCATGGGAACGGAAATTGACGTGCCCACCAATTATAAGGATGCGGCTTTCGTTAGAAGTCACTTCGACGCCATGGCGGTTCGCATTGACGACGCCCCCAGGGCCGACGAGATCGTCGTTGCCCTGGTGGTAACCGATTGCGGCAGGCCCCATCCCCGCATCGGCGGCCTCAAGATGGAGGAGGCCAAAAAAGAGGACGGATTGAGATAGTTTCCATTCGATCGGTGCCGGGTTTTCCCGGCACTGCTATTCCCAAAAGACTTGCCAAGGCATGAAAACCCACCTCAAAAACTGCCATCCTTCAAGAATCTCCCCCATATTTGGCCTTTTTTATCTGAAACATTGTGTGTAATATGGAGAATAGCGCACTGCAATTGAGTAAATCTCACAAGGGAGATATATACCATTATGAAAGTAGATGGAAAAGAGATGCGGCCCATCTGGTTCGACAGGGCCACCGAAACCGTTCAGGTCATTGACCAGAGGTTTCTCCCTCACCAACTTGTTATCGAAGACCTGAAAACAGTGGATGATGTGATTCGCGCCATCAAGGAAATGTATGTGAGAGGCGCCCCACTGATCGGTGCCACGGGCGCACTGGGAGTCTATGTGAGCCTGGTTCAGAAGAATAACCGCGGCGCAGACGATAATTATCTACAAGCCGAATGTGACCGCCTCAAGAATGCCAGACCCACGGCCATGAACCTTTTCTGGGGCGTCGACCGGGTTCGGGATGCGACACTCAAGGAAACCGACCACGACGCCCGTGTGAAAGCAGCCCTGGCGGAAGCCCTGCAAGTGGTTGAGGAAGAAGCGGTCAATTGTGAAAAGATCGGCCGGCACGGTCTTGCCGTCATCGAGGAAATCAGTCGAAAGAAGGATGGGCGGCCCGTCAACATCCTGACCCACTGTAACGCCGGCTGGCTCGCCTGCGTTGAATACGGTACCGCCACCGCCCCTATCTACACGGCCTTTGACAACCATATTGCCGTTCATGTATGGGTGGATGAAACAAGGCCTTTGAACCAGGGCTCCCGACTCACCGCCTGGGAATTGGGCAAACACGGCATTCCCCACACGGTAATCACGGACAATGCGGGCGGCCACCTCATGCAACGGGGCATGGTGGACCTTGTGATTGTGGGAACGGACCGAACCACGCGGGCCGGGGATGTGGCCAATAAGATCGGCACCTATTTGAAGGCACTTGCCGCCCGGGACAATAATATTCCTTTTTATGTGGCCCTTCCTTCATCCACCTTTGACTGGGACATTACGGACGGCTTGAAGGACATTCCCATAGAAGAACGAAATCCCGATGAAATCCGGTATGTTCAGGGGTTGTCCAATGGGAAGGTACAAACCGTATTGGTGCCGCCTGAAATGAGTCCCGCCGCCAATCCGGCCTTTGACGTGACCCCCGCCCGCCTGGTGACGGGCTTTATCACGGAAAGGGGCATTTGCAGCGCGACCGAAGCGGATATCATGGCTCTCTTCCCGGAAAAAGTGATCGACTAGAAATCACGGGTTCAGAGTTTGAAGGACATCATCAAAAGAATAGAAAAGACCATTTACCGATTCAACATGCTCGATTCCGAAGACCGGGTTCTGGTGGCCGTTTCAGGAGGACCGGACTCCGTGGTATTGCTGGATTTGCTGAGCCGGCTCAAGGATGCCCTCTCTCTAACGTTGGTGGTGGCCCATTTCGACCATGGTTTGAGGCCTCGGGACGATGAGGGCGAAACCCGTTTCGTGGCCGCTCTGGCGGATGCCATGAACCTCCCCTTTGTGACGGAAAAGGCCCTTTCGCCTCCGGGTGGGAACGGCATCTCCCTTGAAGAGGAGGCCAGAGACCTGCGGTATGAATTCCTGTATGGTGCAAAAGCCGCCCACGGCGCGCATAAAATCGCTCTGGGACATACCCTTGACGATCAGGCGGAGACGGTCCTGATGCGGCTTCTGCGGGGAAGCGGGCCAACTGGCCTTTCCGGAATTCCGCCGGTTCGACATCCTGATATTATCCGGCCCCTCATCGAGGTCACCCGCCTGGAGATCGAAAGATACCTGGCCCACCGAAATTTAAAGCATATCACCGATCCCTCAAATTTTGAAAAACAGCATTTAAGAAACAGAATCCGGCTGGAACTACTGCCCCAACTGAAAACTTACCAACCCGGCATCGTCCGCATTCTGGGCCAGACTGCTGAAATCATGGGAAATGAAAACCGCTGGATGGAAAAGGAGGCCATGGGATGGATAGAAGGGGCCGTAACGGTTTCTGAAACAGGGGACAATTCGGTTCCTCTGGAAGATTTCGGAAAACTTGCGCCGGCGCTTCAAAGCCGGGTCATTCGCCGGATCATCCGGCGCCTTCAGGGAGGACTCCGCCGAATTCACCTGCGGCACATAGACGCCGTCAAGGGCCTGACACGGGGGCGACCCCAAAAACGGTTGAACCTGCCCAACGGGGTCGTGGTCATCCGCACCTATGATACCCTGTTGTTCACCCAAAGGAGCGAAGAAGAACATAAAGAGCTTCATATTACATTAGAGGGTCCCGGTGTTTTCAGTATCGCCGCGGTCCCCTGCACGGTGACCATCGAGGAATTGAAAACAAAGGTGAATCCGGAAATAAAAGACATGTCCCCCTTAATCGCCCACCTGGACGGAGACCGTATCACCTATCCATTGATCATGCGGTTTTTCACTCCCGGAGACCGGTTTGTGCCATTGGGCATGACCGGACACAAGAAGCTGAAGGATTTCTTTGTGGACCAAAAGATTCCAACCCATGTGAGAAAGCGGATACCCCTTCTATGCCTGGGAGAAGATCTCGTTTGGGTATGCGGCATGAGACTTGATGAGCGTTTCAAAATCCGACCGGAAACAAAAAGGACGGTTCGCGTCACCCTTGCCCTTTCTCCCGGCCCCCTTAGGGACTTCTTCCTTAAATCTCCCGTAACGCTTTCCTGAAATAGGCAATGGTGCTTTGAAGCCCCGTTTCCAAAGCGGTGGCCGGTTCCCATTGCAGTTTTTCTTTGGCAAGGGAAATATCCGGTTGACGCTGAAGGGGATCATCTTGAGGAAGTGAGCGGAAAACGACGCCGGACCTGCTGCCGGTCATTTGAATGATTTGTTCTGCCAGCTCCAGAATGGTGAACTCCTTTGGATTTCCCAGGTTTACTGGCCCTACAAAGTCGTCGCTTCCATTCATCATGCGGACCATCCCGTCTACCAGGTCATCCACATAACAGAACGAGCGTGTCTGCGATCCATCCCCGTAAACCGTGATATCCTGGTTTTTCAATGCCTGAACGATGAAATTGCTCACAACACGCCCGTCGTTGGGGTGCATTCTGGGGCCGTAAGTGTTAAAGATGCGGACCACGCGAATGTTCACATGATTCTGGCGATGGTAGTCAAAAAAAAGGGTTTCCGCACACCGCTTTCCCTCGTCATAGCAGGAACGGATGCCGATGGTGTTCACATTGCCCCAGTAGCTTTCCTTTTGAGGGTGTACCGTGGGGTCGCCATAGACTTCGCTGGTGGAGGCCTGTAAAACTTTGGCATGAACCCGTTTTGCCAGCCCCAGCATGTGAATGGAACCGAGCACATTGGTCTTGACGGTTTTAACCGGGTTGTGTTGGTAATGTATGGGAGAGGCGGGACAGGCCAGGTTGTATATTTCATCCACCTCCAGAAACACAGGAAAGGCCAGATCGTGGCGGATCAATTCGAAGTTGGGGTTTTGCATGAGATGCAGAATGTTCTTTTTTGTGCCGGTAAAAAAATTGTCCAGGCACAGAACGTCGTGACCTTCCCGGATCAGGCGATCGCAAAGATGGGACCCCAGGAAACCGGCGCCGCCGGTCACCAGAATGCGTTTTTGCTGATGCAGCACTTTTTTACCTCCGGCCAACGGTTCAGAAATGGGTAAGCGGGGGCTTTCCGATGGGAAAAACATTGAACCCCATGTTGTGAAGCGCTTCGTGATCCAGAATATTCCGGCCGTCAAATATGAAGGCAGGCTTGGCCATTTTCCGGTATATTTCCCGGTAATCGAGGCTTTTATAGAGAGACCATTCGGTCATGACGGCAATGGCGCAGCATCCGGCGGCCGCGTCATAGGGATCTTCCGTATAGGTGATATTTCCGATGGCTCCTTTGAGATCCGCCTTGGCATTATCAATGGCCTCCGGATCCGTAATCACCAGCTCCGCCCTTTCCTCCATGAGCCGTTTTGCAATGTAAATGGCCGGACTTTCACGGGTATCCCCCGTATCCGCTTTGAAGGCAAAACCGAACAGACAGATCTTCTTGCCGGCCAGGGTATTGAACATGACCTGAAGCATATTCAGAATGAACCGCTCTTTCTGATACTCATTGATTCTGATCACGCCTTCCCAGTAGTCCGCCACTTCCCTGAGATCGTAATAGCGGCAAATGTAAACCAGGTTCAAAATGTCCTTCTTGAAGCAGGAACCACCGAAGCCGACACTGGCATTGAGGAACTTGGCCCCCACGCGGCTGTCCATGCCGACAGCCCTGGCCACTTCCTGAACATCCGCATCCGCCTTTTCGCAAAGGGCTGAGATGGAATTCACCGAAGAGATGCGTTGGGCCAGAAATGCGTTGGCCACCAGTTTGGAAAGCTCGCTGCTCCAGATATTGCTCGTGATGATTTTTTCTCTTGGCACCCAGTTGGCGTAAATCTCCACCAGCACATCCCGGGCGCAAAGCCCTTCGGCAGTCTGGGCAGAACCGATGAGCACCCGATCCGGGTTTTCAAGGTCTTGGATGGCGGTCCCTTCCGCCAGAAACTCCGGGTTCGACAACACATCGAAACAGAGGCCGTTGTCCCCGCATGTGAGAATCCGTTCCATGGCCTGAGCGGTTTTGACCGGGAGGGTGCTTTTTTCAACGATAATTTTATTGGACCTGGAATATTTGCGGATTTCCCTGGCGGTTTTGTCCCAGTATTGAAGGTCGGCCGCCATCCCCGCTCCGGCCCCGAAGGTTTTGGTGGGGGTATTGACGCTTACAAAAATAACATCCGACTCCCGGATCCCTTTTTCGATTTCAGTGTTGAAAAAAAGGTTCCTTCCACGTGCCGCCTGGACCACTCGGGCAAGACCGGGCTCATAAATGGGGAGCTCATCGGAGTTCCATTGGGCAATACGTTCCGGATTGATATCCACGACCGTCACCCTGTATTGAGGGCATTTAAAGGCGATCATGGCCATGGTGGGCCCTCCCACGTAACCGGCCCCAATGCAAAGAATATTTCTCTTAAACGGCATTTTTGGTGTTGTCTCCTTTGTCTACATCCATAAATGGCCTTATTTTTGACGAAACGTTAGCATATCAGCGCTTCCGCGTCATCAAAAAATACTGATTTTGATACATGCAGGCAAAAGCTTTAGGAATTTGGGACTCGGGAAATGAATCTGGATGTTTTGAGCGGTTCGTGCTAAATATTTCTCTTGCGAACTGTTTCACAAGAAAGGGGGACTGCAAAATGGGCAACGACATTGGTGCACTGGATCAGGGTACGACAAGCACCCGGTTTATTGTTTTTGACCATAAAGGCCAAATTGCGGGACTCGGCCAGAAAGAACATGAACAAATATTTCCCCAACCCGGCTGGGTGGAACACGACCCCATGGAAGTATGGCGCAACACGCAGGACGTGATAAAAAGCGGGCTTTCAGATGCCGGGATAAACGGTGCGGATCTCGCTGCAATCGGCATCACCAATCAGCGGGAGACAACCGTTGTATGGAACCGCCAAACGGGCAACCCCTATGGCAATGCCATTGTATGGCAGTGCACCCGAACGAACGATATTTGCCATGAACTCATGGGGAATGGCGGACAGAACCGTTTTCGTGAAAAAACAGGGCTTCCCATTGCGACCTATTTTTCAGGACCTAAAATCAAATGGATCCTGGAAAATATTTCCGAAGCGCGTGCAGCAGCTCTCAAAGGAGATGCTCTTTTCGGCACCATGGAGACCTGGGTGATCTGGTGGCTCACCGGAGGACCCAAAGGGGGCGCCCATGTAACCGATGTTACCAACGCCAGCCGAACACTGCTCATGGATCTCAAAACCCTTTCATGGGACAACGATCTTCTTGAAATTCTTGACATCCCGCCCCATATGCTGCCCAGAATCGTACCCTCTTCCGACAAGGACCTCTGGGGACTCACGCGCCTTGACGGCCCCCTGGCGGCGCAAATACCTGTCTGCGGGGCCCTGGGAGACCAGCAGGCCGCCATGGTGGGCCAAGCCTGTTTTAAAAAAGGTGAAGCCAAAAACACTTACGGTACCGGCTGTTTTCTGCTGCTCAATACCGGTCCCGATGCGGTTCCCTCCACCCATGGGCTGATCACCACCGTTGCCTATCAAATGAGCGGGCAGAAGCCTATTTACGCTCTCGAAGGATCCATTGCCGTGGCCGGCGCCCTTGTGCAATGGCTCAGGGACAATCTGGGCCTGATCAAGACAGCGCCTGATATTGAAGTATTGGCAGAAACCGTCAAGGATAACGGCGGCATGTTCATTGTTCCCGCCTTTTCAGGCCTCTTTGCCCCTTATTGGCGGGACGATGCCCGCGGGGTCATGGTGGGACTGACCCGCTATATTCACAAGGGCCATATGGCGCGCGCAGTACTGGAAGCCTGCGCCTATCAAACCCGTGATATTCTGGAGGCCATGAACAAGGATGCCGGGGTGCAATTGCCCCATTTGAAAGTGGATGGGGGTATGGTGGCAAACAATCTTCTGATGCAGATTCAGGCCGATATTTTGAATGTTCCGGTAATTCGGCCCCGAATCGCCGAAACCACTGCGCTGGGGGCCGCCTATGCCGCCGGACTGGCAGTGGGCTTCTGGTCATCACAGGAAGAACTGCGCCAAAACTGGGCTGAAGATCGTTCCTGGCAACCGGCCTGCACCGAGGATGACAGGGAGATGGGTTACAGCAACTGGAAGAGGGCGGTTGAACGAAGCTTCGACTGGGCTCAATAGGGAGACCTTTATCTTGTCACGCAGGAAGCAAAATGGGTGGATGGCGTTTTACAAAACATTTTAATGAACGGCTGGGATTTCTGCCTGCAAAGACGATCCAATCGTTTTCCGGCGGCCCAAAAATATGGGTTCACGGCGCGTCCCTGGGAGAAATGCGCGTCGCTCAGGCCATCGTCAAATCCCTGCTGAAGAAAATACCCGCATGCAATATCATTGTATCAACGATAACAGAGCACGGCCGAAACCTTGCCCTTGAAATCTTTGATAAAAAAATCCCGGTTGTTTATGCGCCGCTGGACGTGCCCGGTTGCGCCTTCAAAACCTTGTCCTTTGTGCGACCCGATGTCATGGTTTTCCTTGAAACGGAAATATGGCCTGCCTGGATTTTTACAGCCCACAAATTGGGTATCCGGCTGGCACTCCTAAACGGTCGAATTTCTCCAAGATCATTTAAAAGCTACATGAAGTTCCGGCCTCTATTACGGTCGGTACTCAAAAAATTTGACGCCTTCAGCATGATTTCCGAAAGGGACGCGGACCGTATTACCGCCATGGGCGCGGCACCCGGAAAAATCCGGGTCAATGGGAACGCCAAATACGATATCACCCTCACGTCGCCAAACCCTTCCGTGGCAAAGGAAATGCAGCACATCTTCAACCTGACATCGGACAAATCGGTGATCGTCGCGGGCAGTACGCGGGGAGGCGAAGAGGCCATGCTCTTGGACGTTTACGAAAAGATCGGATCCAAGCATTCCGATGTCATCCTGATACTGGCGCCCAGACATATCAACAGGGCCGCTGACATTTGCACCCAGATACGCCACCGGGGCCACCCATGCCGGTTGAGAACGGAAATCGGCCGGAACGGCACGCTCCCGAAACCAAAAATCATTGTCATTGACACCTTTGGAGAGCTTTTTAATATCTACAGCATTGCAACACTGGTATTCTGCGGCGCAAGCCTCGTTCCCTTGGGCGGACAAAACCCCCTTGAACCGGCCGTATGGGGAAAACCGGTCCTCTTTGGACCCCACATGGAGGATTTTGAGGACGCAAAAGAGATGCTGGAATCGGCCGGTGGCGGCATGCAGGTTGCAGACGCCCGGCAGTTGGCGAAAGCATTTCTCGATTTGCTCGATCATCCCGAGAAGGCCGCCGCCATGGGCCAAAAGGCCAGAGAGATGGCGCTTCAGATCCGGGCTGCCGCCCATCGGCATGCCCAAATCATTGAAGCGCTGTTATCCGGAAAAAGCAGCGCAAAAAAGGGGGCCGAAATTGATTGAAACAAATCCCAAAACAATGCCCGGGCCCGTTGATCAAGCTGCCATTGATGCCCTTTACGGGTCCCTGTCTCAGGAAACCAGGGAACGGGTGGAACAGGCCGTTAACATCCTGGTGGACACCAAAAAGAACAACGGCAGAATCGTTGCCGTGGTGGGGAGCGGTCCCAATATCCATGAAGGGGTCACCACCCTCATCGCGGAGTTGATACATAAAGGCCTCATTGACGGCGTGAGCACCAGTTCCGCCGTGGTCAGTCACGAGATGGCGGGAGCCCTGGAAAAAGTGAAACGGATCGATGGCGGCGCCATTGGCATCCATGAAGATTTTCTTCCCACGGACGGCCGTCTCGAAGTGAGTCTTCTTTCCCTGGAACGGCTTCAGTCCTGGGAAAAGGAAATTTCGTTGGATATGGATCTTTTCCGCAGGATGATCGGCGCCAGGGGGGATGTGATCACCAAAGTGGCGGGGAACATGGCCTATCCCAGCGGATTTCGAACGGAGCGGCTGGCGCGGGACGTTCTCAAACTGTCCCGGCGCTACGGCCTCCCTTTCGAGCAGGTGGCCGGCTTGGGGGCGGATCCCCATACCATGATTGGCGCGGGTGCGCTAAAAAACGTGCCTGTGCTGGTGACGGTTCCCCAACTGGTGGGGGGCGGGGAAGTGGGAATGGCCATAGGAGATTCCATTTCCATCTCACAGCGATGCCGCAGAATCGCAGATCTCATGGAGAGTGCTGATGCGATCATTGAATCCGCCGTAGCCCTGAGCCAGGAAATTCATGACGGACCCTTTGAGCTTTATACCGGTCACGGCATCTGGGCCCGCTGGAAAGGAGAACGGACCTATTCGCTGGCAAATAAGAAGATCCTGCGAATTGATCTGGACCCGGCCCTCGAAAAAGCATGGCGCCATGAACGAAAAGACGGCCGGGTATCCGGGGCCGTGCACCGTGGGCTGCCCAAAACAAAATCCATGGGACTTCCCTTTCGAATGGAAATGTCCGGATTTGCCAGAATTCCCGGAAGCCTCCCCATTGTTGGGGATATCGGTGAGATATGGCCTATCCTGGCGGACCGAATGTCAAAGGCCCTGGGCATTCGGTTGGATTTCATGAGCCACAAACAGTCCACTCCGGAGGGGGAAGCCTTCAGGGAATGGATTGTCCGAGAAGTTCAGCCACTGGACCGAACCCGCATGTTCAGTGCCCTCAAGAAGCGGCGTCAGGACCTTTCCGGGGCTTTCAGTCGAACCAGCGTGCTCCCCCATCCCGAGGGCCCGTCATCCGGATGATATTCGAGCACATCCGGATTTTTCAAAAGCCGTGAATGCACCGTTCGACGAAGCACCCCTTTCCCCTTTCCATGGATGATCCTCACATCAACAATTCCTTTCTGAAGGCAGGCCCATAGATATTCATCCACCACCGAAGCGACCTCCCCAGGGGCGAAAGTGTGCAAATCAAGAGCCCCGTCTATGGGAATCTCAAAGGCATCGGAATCCACCTTCGTCATATTCGTTCCATATCCAGCTGGTCGCCGAACACTTGGGCCAGCTCGCGCTTCAGCGTTTCGAAATCTTCTTCCGATTCAAACTCCACGACCAGTTCCCGGTCGTCCAGGACTTTCAGCCGACCTCTTTTTTGGACCGTATCAACGGCCTGTTTGACATCAACGGTAACCCACCCCCCCATTCGCATAACCAGTTCATCGCCCTTGAAAGCACGATCAATGGTCAGATCGACCGTCCTCTTTTTGGCTTCCCAGCCGATCACAGCGGGTTTCACAATGGCCGGGGTGACCGGATCGTGCATGGCGGCGCAGCGAAACCAGAGTTTTGCGCGAATCATTTGTCTCCCTTCCTGATCTTAAGTGGTGATTTAAAGGAACTACCCACTTATAGTTTTTTCAGCAACTGATTTGCGGCGGTGAGCATGGGATCCCATACCGGACTGAAGGGGGGTGCATAGGCCAGGTCGCACTGTCCGAAGGCTTCAACGGTCATACCCGCATGCAAGGCCACGGCCGGGGCGTTGATGCGATGGGCAACGCCTTCCTGCCCCACCATTTGCACGCCCAGTAAACGTCCCGTTTGGCGATCTCCCACCATATTTACGGCAATGGTGCATGATCCCGGGTGGGCATGGGCCCGGCTTCTGCCCTTAATCGTGACTTCGGCGGGATCAAAGCCTGCATTCACGGCCTCTTCACCGTTTAATCCCGTGCCGGCCACTTGAAGACCAAACACTTTGAAAACCGCCGTGCCGGCAATGCCCTGAAGGGTCACCTTTTTACCCATCACATGATCCGCCACAGCCCATCCCCCCCGGTTGGCCCTCAAAGCCAGGGGAATCCACGTCTTTTCTCCCGTGACCACATGGTAAGCATCGGCACAGTCACCGGCCGCGTAGATATTTTTATGGGATGTCAATAAAGACCGGTCCACGGCAATGGCCTTTTCCGGCCCCAGTGCGATACCTGCCTTTTCGGCAATCCGGCTGTTCGGCCGAACGCCGATACTGACCAGCACCATTTCTCCTTCAAGGGACATTTCTTCGCAGTCAACCCTCAAAGTTGCATCTTTTTTTTCAACCCGTGTAACCGCATTCCCCGGATAAAGGGATACACCGTTTTCCGCAAGTTCCGTTCTGACCATGTCAGCCAGCTGTCCTCAAAACGCGG
>ADZZ01000503.1 GCA_000179315.1 delta proteobacterium NaphS2 | reverse complement strand
GCCGAGACTAGATCCTTGAGCGAAACTGGTCACGGATGGGTTTCTGTTGTGTGGAGACAGTTTGAACGGGATCAAGACACGCGAAAATATGAACGAAAAAAGACAGCGGAAGAGAGATTCAGTTTACTTTCGTGGAGTTATGTGGAAAATCTGCATTTGGTTCCATTTTCGGGTATGATTTTGGGGAGTTAATATAGACCCACTGAGCGATGGGGGGTCTGATTTATTAAAAAAGGTAAGGCCCGAAGTTGCCGCTTCGGGCCTCTTTTTTTGGGAAAAACAGAAGCAGACCGTCTTCCCCGGACAATATAAAGCATACCCATCATAGGTCTGCTTTTGATCCTTTTCAAGATCAAAGGCGTCATGCCCTTAAGGCTTCTAAAAAAAAATCCAGTGTAAAAGTTGTGGATTCATTTTCCATGTGTGCCGGAGCTGTTTCAGAGGCCAGGCGTACTGTAGCGATCAATGTCGTGAACAAGCCCGCACGGAACAGCGACGACAAGCACAACGCCGTTACCGGCAAACAGAAAAAGGCCGCAAAGCYCATCGGAGGGCGGAACGTCGGCGAAGAATAAAAAAAAGTAAAAAAACCGTGGATGATCAGGGTTCAACACCCCCGTCATCCGGTGATAAGGTGCCCTCCAGGTGGTCCGGCGTGGGTCCGAGATGCCGTTTTTGCGGCTCATGGGGTGTTATTGTGAAAGATTTTCCCCGCCGAGGCTACGGCAATCATCCACAAACTGTTCCGGAGGTGTTCACATGATGGTTAAAAAGCCTCTTTTTCCAAAACGAATACGCAAAATCGCCGGCGGTTTTGCCTTTATTGAACATCGCTTTTTGCGAAAGGGTTTTTGGGAGAGCCTGAGTCATATTGAACTGCTGCTCTACATTTTTCTGGTGGTGGTATCTGACAAAAACGGGCTGTCTTATTACGGCTACGACAAA
>ADZZ01000504.1 GCA_000179315.1 delta proteobacterium NaphS2 | reverse complement strand
CCGTCAATACGCTGGCCAACACCTTTGATATAACATGGGGAGGGGTCAAATGATTCTGCTCTCCTCGATTATCAATGAATTCAGGGGACCGTTTTTGGACCGATACGAGAATTCCGTCCTGCCAAGCCATACAAAGGCTCTGCAGACCATGGCACAATGCAGACAAGAATATGGCCCGCACATGCTGGCGAAATGTACGGATCACAACTGCGGAAAACAGGTCTATATTCCACATTCCTGTGGCCACAGGAACTGTCCCCATTGCCAGAACCATGAAAACCGGCAGTGGATCGAGAATCAGTTGAGCAAGCGCTTACCGGCTCAATACTATCTGATCACCTTCACCCTCCCCAAACAGCTCAGGGATCTTGCCTGGAAAAATCAGGCAACAATCTATTCCCTCATGTTTGCCTGCGTCCAGGATCTCCTGAAAACATTTACCCAAAAAGACAAAAAACTCGGTGGAGCAGCCGGCTTTACCACCATACTCCATACCCATTCAAGAGCACTCGACTATCATCCCCACATTCATGTTGTCATGCCGGGGGCAAGCATCAATACAAAAACAGCATTATGGCGGGTCAAATCTTCCGGGTATCTTTTCAGCCACAAGGCTCTGGCGCAAGTCTTCAGAGCAAAGATCCTCCAGGCCATTGTTGACCACGGGCTGAGCGTGCCAGAAGATTGCCCGAAACAGTGGGTCGTTGACTGCAAAGACGTCGGCAACGGCGACAAGGCAATCATTTATCTTGGCAGATATCTCTACCGGGGCGTCATCCGGGAACAGGATATTCTGCAATGCGAAAACGGCATGGTCACCTTCAGGTATCTCCATGCCAAAACCGGGCAATACAGAAGCAGGACCGTCACCGGGGAATATTTCCTCTATCTGCTCATGCTCCATGTGCTGCCCAAGGGCTTTCGAAGGGCCAGGTGTTACGGTTTTCTCCATCCATGCAGCAAAAGCTCATCTGTTTTTGCAGATGGTGCTCCGGGTTAATCCGCTCAATATGTTTGCCAAGAAATTGAAAGAAC
>ADZZ01000505.1 GCA_000179315.1 delta proteobacterium NaphS2 | reverse complement strand
TGTTCCCACCGACATGTCCGCCGGGTCCTTTATGGATTCCGGAATGGGCTTGGGTTTCTCACCCATTGAAAGACACCAACTGTTCCCAGTCAAATACAGTGACGGGAAAACCGTGGTGAAAGAGCCTTTCCCGTACCTGCAAAGCCCCAGTTTTCCCCGCCGGATCACGGTCCAAAAACAACAGGATGCGAGGAAACCGAACCCGGGAACGGATCCACACCAACCGCTCGATCTGCCCCAAGGAGATGGCATTTCCCATTAGCGCCACGGCATTGCGGCAACCGGCCTCCACAAGCTTTGCTACGTCGAA
>ADZZ01000506.1 GCA_000179315.1 delta proteobacterium NaphS2 | reverse complement strand
ATAGCAGATAACGAGTGTGCGCTACGTCAAGCGGTTTCTCAAAGCAGGTATAATGAGGAAGGCAAAGAGATTGCCAGTGACAAAGGAACGCCTCAGGGCGGGATTATTTCACCAGTACTTGCCAATATCTATCTGCATTACAGTCTGGACATCTGGTTCACGCGAGTGTTTCAGCAGGGCTGTCATGGCCAAAGTCGGATAATCCGTTACGCCGATGACTTTGTTGTATGTTTCGAGCGTGAGGCAGATGCGATACGGTTCCGAAAGGAACTGGATCTGCGACTTTCCAAGTTTGGCCTTGAGATATCGCCTGAAAAGACGAAGACCATCGAATTTGGTCCATATGCACAATCCAAGGCCGATAGCCGCGGTGGCAAGGCGTCTACCTTTGATTTTCTTGGATTCACGCACTACTGCAGCCGGTCCAGGAACGGCAGGAAATTCCGGATGAAACGGATCACTTCTCGCAAGAAGTTTACCGCCAAAATTCGGATGTTTAGGGATTGGCTGAAAGCCAACCGGACCCTGCCGACCGATGAGCTAATGGGTAAGGTAGGCTCGAAATTGCAGGGACACTTTGCCTACTACGGAGTCACGGACAATTCAAAAGGTCTCAACCGGTTTTCCTATGAGGTTCATCGTCTGTTGTTCAAATGGCTGAACAGGCGAGGTAAACGAGGGTGTATGAACTGGGAGAAGTTTAACCTACTTCTTAAAAAGTTTCCTCTGCCGCAACCCCGTATTACGGTAAACCTTTTCGCTTAATCGTGAAGCGTACTCATGAGGAGCCGTGTGCGTAAATAGCGCAAGCACGGTTCTGGGAGGGGCCGGGGCCAACTGCTACCAATCTCATGTGGTCTTATGATACGTAGTAGCCGCGTGCGGCGAGGGCGTAGTCTGAGGCATATTGCGTTAAGGTTGCTGAAGAAACCGGTCTACTCGACATTTAACTTTTTACCCTTGAAATTCGCTCCATCTCGTGATAGGAT
>ADZZ01000507.1 GCA_000179315.1 delta proteobacterium NaphS2 | reverse complement strand
TGTATGACGGCTGCTCGATTCGTCTAAAGTTCCGGAAAGCGAGATGCAAGAAAATCAGGCAGCAGGCTGATGGTCTTGTGCGCACTCGGGCAGTACCATCGAGGTACCAGACAGTATTCTGGAAATTTCCTGGGATAGGTGCCATGCCTGGCCAGGTCGCATCCTCCCTCGGGATGAAAGGGACAATGATCAAGCTCCGCATGTTCCCAGGCCTTTTGCTCATTGTATTCTTCTATGGTTAAATCTATAGGGTATCGAAGCTGCATATGAAAAAAATCGGACGTAATGAGCCCTGCCCATGCGGCAGCGGCAAAAAATATAAAAAATGTTGTCTCAACGCCTCCAAATTACCTATTGGAGGGACCTTTATTTATACGGATTTGGACAATTTATCAAATCAGGTGCCGGACTTGATTCAAGACAAGAAGTTTGATGAAGCCGAGGCGGTGTGCCGAAAGCTCTTGCGACAATATCCTGAGGAGATCGATGGCCTTCATCGTTATGCTGAACTCTATGAAGCTCAGGGAAAAAACCGGGACGCTGCTGAGTACTATCGAAAAGCAGTTGCATTTGCCGAAAAGGCTGGAGGGTTTGGGAAGGAATCCGTTCAATCCTTCCGACAAAAGGCTGAAAAACTTGCACTTGCCGAGAAGGGGTAGTCTCACTTTACAATACCGGTTCCAATAAACCACCGGTGGAATAATCAGATATTTTGAGCCGGTTCTTTGCTATTTATTGTGGCTGACAACACACCACATGGGAATGCTACGAAGGTCACACACGGATCCATTTTTCGGAATTGGACCATTTACGTGTAAACCGAATAAATGTGACGACTGTTGAAAAGTTTATCACAGGCAAACAAGAAAGTGGAATGAACATAGGGACCCTTCGGAAGATCCTTGTCACCTTGGGGCAGATTTTCAATTATGCCGTGAGGCATCAATACATGGATCATAATCCCTTGAACGAAGCGGAAAGGCCACGTGAACAGGCGAGGGAAGGGGAGAGGGAAAGAGACAAAATCCAAATCCTATCACCGGAACAAATAAAGACGTTGCTGGATCAGGAAAAAAATCCAAAATTCAAAATGCTTTTCATGTTGGCCATATTTACCGGCGCCAGGCAAGGGGAAATCCTGGGGGCCAAATGGGAGGACATTGATTGGAAGAACTCACAGATCCACATTCAAAGGACTTTCAATAAAAGTCGCTTCTTCACGCCTAAAACAAAAACATCAACTCGAAGAATCGATATTGGGCCGACTGTCTTAAAGGAATTGCGGGCGTGGAAATTGGCATGTCCGAAGAATGAGCATGATTTGCTATTTCCGAATGGGGCGGGTGGACCGATAAACTACAGTAACCTTGTTCAACGGCATTTCCGGCCGGCGCTGAAAGCTACAAGCTTACCTTTAATCAGATTCCATGACCTGCGGCATACCTTTGCAAGCCTTCTGATTGAGCAAGGAGAGAACGTCAAATACATCCAAACACAACTGGGCCATTCAAGCCCCACAGTAACCCTGAACGTTTACGCTCATCTTATGAAACCCACAAACCAAGAGGCCGCTTGCAGGTTGGAAAATACCGTTTTTTCAAATAACGGTGACCAAATGGAGACCAACCAAAAAAAGAGGGCTACGGAATAAACCGTAACCCTTTGATTTTACTGGTGGGCGGTCGGGGATTTGAACCCCGGGCTTCCACCGTGTGAGGATGGCACTCTCCCGCTGAGTTAACCGCCCGTGTTTCAAGTCACTCAATGCCTCAAAGCCTCAAAACTGGCCCAAGATACATGATTGACTTGAGACTGTAAATAAAAATTATGTCAATCCTGCCATTTTTTTTAATTTTGATAGTTCTTCCGAATCAAGATGACGGTGGTGACCGATTTTCAGGTCTCCCAGCTGGAGGGTTCCAAAGGAAATTCGGATCAAGTGAATCACGGTAAATCCAACTTTTTCCAGCATCCTTCGCACCTGGCGGGATTTTCCCTGAGTGATGGTCATCCGGAGGATGCTCTTTTCATTGTTGCGGTTAATGAGTTCTGTTCTGGCGCGACCGGCAGGGCCGTCATTGAGTGTGATCCCTGTTTGGAGACGTTTCAGTGCTTCATCAGAAATGGCCCCTTGAACGGTTACCTTGTAGGTTTTGGGAACATGAAATCGGGGGTGTGTGAGCCGGTGCGCAAATTCTCCGTCGTTGGTGAGGAGTAAAAGGCCCAGGGTGTCAAAATCAAGCCTGCCGACGGGGTAAACCCGAATGGGAATATCCTTTGTGAGATCGGTGACCAGCGGTCTCCCCTCCGGGTCGTCCAGTGAGCAGATGGTGCCGAAGGGCTTGTTCAGCATCAGATAAACTTTTTTCGGGGGCAGCGGAATTTTCTGTCCGTCCACACGGATGTCGTCTCGTCCCCAAAATGCCGTGGTGCCTGGCGCATTGACCGGTTTTCCGTTAACCGTGATCCGGCCGGAAAGGATCCACTGGTCGGCCTTGCGCCTGGATGTCAACCCCGCCGAAGACAATATGCGGTTGAGTCGCCAGGGTTTCTCGGGATTAAAGGGTGCTTCAGGAAAGTCGGCTACAGCGGGTGGGATTGTCCTTTCAGGGCTGGAAGTCCTCGATCCGGGTCTCCGTTTCGGCCAGCCCTTCCCGGTTGGCTTCTGCCGTCGGGTTTTTGTCTTTGTGGGTCTTTGTCGCTTGTGCTTCACCGATTCCGAACTCCTTTATCTCTTTTGGTTTGGGAAGGGATTCCAGGCCGTCGAGATCAAAGACCTCAAGAAATTTCCTGGTTGTGCCGTAAATCAGCGGCCGACCGGGCAGCTGTTTTCGGCCCATGATGCGAATCAGGTTTTTTTCAAGAAGTGTTCTTAGAATTCCGCCGGTATCGACCCCTCGAAACTGTTCAATCTCCTGTCTGATAACCGGTTGTTTATAGGCAATGATGGCAAGTGTTTCCATGGCTGCGGTGGATAATCTGGTGGCGGACCGCTTCGTCATTCGCAGTACATAGGGGGCATAATCAGGTTTTGTCCTGATTTGATACCCTTGCGCCACCTTTTTTAGTACAAAACTTCGGTTCAATGCATCATAATCCTCGGCGAGTTTTTCCAGGGCCTTTTCGATTTCCGGCAATTGGCTGCCGGAAAGGCAACTCTGAATGTCGCTTATGAGCAGCGGCTTGTCAGCGGCGAACAGAAGGGCTTCAACAACCAGCTTGAGCTCATTTTCCATCATTCATACCGTAAACGACAGGATCGGTTTCCTCAAAGCAGGCCGTGAGCCGAATACGGCTTTTTTGAGACGGCTGATAAACTTTGATCAGGCCCATGTGTACCAGTTCCAGGAGGGCAAGAAAGGTAACCACCAATTCCGATATGTCCTGTCTTGTTGTGAAGATGTCTTCAAAAAAAATGTCGGGTTTCTCACGCAGCAAGGCGATGAGGCGCTCAATTTTATCTTTGACCGACCATTTTTCCAGTGAGACTTTGAGATTGCCGGGACCCTCGCCCGAGGCCACAACGCGACGAAAGGCGTCTATCAGTTGGAAAAGGGTCACTTCCGGTGTGGGCAAGAGATCCGGGTACTCCTCGAAAGAGGTCGTATCGCCTCTTGTGAAGACGTCTCTTCCTAAAATCTTTCTTTTCGAAAGCTCCTTCGCCATTTCCTTGAGCTGCATATATTCCAGAAGCGGTCGGGTAATCTCAAGGCGGGGATCGTCTTCTTCATCCCCTTCATTCCGGCCCGGCAGCAGCATTCTGGACTTAATGTGAATGAGCGTGGACGCCATCACCAGGAAATCCCCGGCGATGCTCATTTCCAGGGATTTCATCAACTCAAGGTATTCAAGATACTGGTCCGTGATGGTTGTGATGGGAATGTCAAAGATATCCACCTCGTTTTTGTGAATCAGGTGAATCAAAAGATCCAGCGGACCTTCAAACATTTCCAATTTGACTTTGTAGTCCATCATCCGGACCTGCGGTTAACGGGCTTATGAAGATGAGGTTAGATTTTCACGGCCTCCCTTACCTGCATCATGGTTTCCCTGGCAATGGATCGGGCGCGTTCGTTACCGTCGTTTATGATTTCTTTGACTTTGTCCAACCGGTTTTCCAGCTCTTTTCTCTTGGCCCTGATAGGGGCGAGCCCTTCTTTGAGGCCTTTGGCCATCATCTTCTTACATTGGACACATCCGATTTCGGCCGATTTACAGGCCTCCTCAATTTCCCTGCAGGTCTTTTCGTCGGTGTAAATTTCATGAAAGGAAAAGACATTGCAGATCTCCGGATCCCCGGGGTCGGTTTTTCGTGCCCGCTGGGGATCCGTTATCATCTGTCCGACCTTTGTGTCGATTTCCTTGTCCGTATCCGTCAGAAAAATGGCATTGCCGTAGCTCTTGCTCATTTTTCGACGGTCCATGCCCAAAAGCTTGCTTGTGGGTGTCAGAAGAACCTTAGGAACAGGGAATGTTTCGCCATAGATATGATTGAACCGCCTGGCAATTTCCCGTGTCAACTCCACATGGGGGGCCTGGTCTTCGCCCACCGGAACCCCGATGGCCTTATACATCAATATGTCCGCGGCCTGCAGCACCGGATAGCCTAAGAAACCGTATGTGAAAAGATCCTTATGGCTCAGTTCTTTCAGCTGTTCCTTATAGGTGGGATTCCGTTCCAGCCAGGGCAATGGGGTGAACATGGAAAAGAGCAGATAGAGCTCCGCATGTTCTTTGATATCGGATTGAACGAAAAATGTGGATTTTTCCGGATCAAGTCCCACGGAAATCCAATCCATGATAATTTCATAGGTGCTTTCTTTAATGATCTTCGTATCGGCATAGTCACTGGTTAGCGCATGCCAGTCCGCGATAAAATAGAAACACTGAAACTCCTCCTGAAGCTTTTTCCAGTTCAGTAACGCACCGCGCAAATGCCCCAGGTGTAGTTTGCCGGTGGGTCTCATGCCGCTAACGATTCTCCCTTTTGCCATTCCTTACTTATCCCCTTTCGATTCTTTATTCCGTGTTTTGGAAACCCGCGGATTTCCAAATTCCTGTTTGACAAGCGCTATTTCATCCTCTTTCTTCTGTGTCTCTTGATTCATTCGGGCCTGCAGCAGTCTTTCAAAAATTTCTTTGAAAATGGGTCCCGGCTGAAACCCCATCTTTAACAGATCATTTCCGTCTATGCGAATCTTTTTTCCTTTCAGCTGGGTGAAAAATTGGGAAAGCAACCGCTTCATTCGCTCATTTTTTGCTTTTGCCATCAAATACAGCAGCATCTCCGTATCATAAGACCGCAGTATTGCAAAAAGATCGTAGTCGCTTCCATCAAACCGAAAGAGGGTATCCATGAACTGTTGTTCCGCCTGGCCGCGGGGAGAGAGTCTTCCGGCTCCGATTTCATGGGTCAGCCTTTCAAAGGTCTCCGTGTCCATGCCGCTGGTAAGGCCGTACCAGTGAACTTTCCACTCCGCTATGGGTTCTTCCAGAAAGAGGAGATGATACCAGGCAATCACTTCATTGATTTCTTCCAGCAGAATTTTGACGGTATCGTTCAAATGCAGGGCCGGGGATGCAAATTTCAGAAGGTCGAATTCTTTCAGTCGAACCAGGGCGCTGATGCGGTTTGGCTCTTTAAGGATGAGCTTCAGTTCTCCGAGCATTCGGCGCGATGCCCGGCTGTCGGTCCAGTCCATCTTGGCAGCGGTTTTCATGAGCCCTAACGTCAGTTTTCCAATGGTAAAACCAAATCGCTGCTCGAATCGAATGGCCCGCAACATGCGGGTGGGATCTTCCACAAAACTTAAGTTGTGCAGCACTCGGAGTGCTTTGTCTTTGATATCCTTTTGCGCTCCGAAATAGTCAATGAGAGTGCCGAAAGACCGTTTGCTCAGGCTGATCGCCAGGGTATTCATGGTAAAATCCCGACGGTAGAGATCCAGTTTCAATGAGCTTGTTTCAACGATGGGAGGTGCTCCGGGGCTTTTATAATATTCTATCCGTGCAGTGGCCACGTCCACCTTGAATCCGTCGGGGAAAATGAGTACGGCGGTACCGAATTTCTGGTGGCTTCGTACGCGTACGGGGTGACTTTTGGCGAACTCGCGCGCGAATTTAATGCCGTTGCCTTCGATAACGATATCCACGTCCAGGTTGTCGAATTTCAGAAAGATGTCCCTGACCAGCCCTCCCACAAGATAGATGCCGTAGCCTTGGGAATCGGCAATTTTCCCGAATTCTTTCAAAATACGCAGCACTTTTTTGGGGAGCCGTTCCTTCAGCATGCCGCCCAGGTTCCGTTTACGACCACCGAACCGCCTTTTTTACTGTCCTCTAGACGTCGTGGACCAGCGGGTTGCCGACCAGGATGTTCAGAAGTCCGTACGGGTAATCACCCCTTTCACCTGTCGGTTTTCCACCACCGGAAGAATCCTCAGTCTCCCGCGGATAATCAGATCCTGAATTTGTTTCAGTGAGGCATCGGGATGAACGGTGGCGAATTCGATGTTCATATAGTCACACACCTTTCGGTCCCCGAGTCCCAAATAGGCCGCTTTTTCGACAATCTGACGGGTAATATAACCGGAAAGCCCGGCATCATTCATCACCATAAGCACATTGATATTGTAACGGGTCATATAATCGGCCGCTTTGTCAACAGTGTCGTCAGGGTGAATTCCGATCACCGGGGACGACATCATGTCCCCGGCTTTTCCGGGCCGTCTGATACGGCTGATCAGAAGGGCGTCCAGTGTCCGTTCCACCTGTATGAGCGTCTGGTCTTTGATGGTTGCAGAGGCTGCTTCGGCATGTCCTCCACCACCGAATGCGCTGGCAATTTCCCCCGCATCCACTGTTTCCGAACGGCTTCGTGCCACCAGAAAAATGCGGTTTTCCATCTGGGCCAACGCGAAGACGACCTTGAGGCTCTCCATTTCCATGAAGCGGTGTACCAGAACCGCAAAGTCCGCTACGAATTCATCCGTGATTACTTTGGTGATAACGATTTCCGTTCCATTGACGATTCGGGTAATGGCCGATTGCATCAGGTCGTTTAGCAGCCAGAGATTTTCGGTGGTGAGTTCACGGGTCAGCATATCCGAGATCACATTGTGGTCGGCGCCCCGGGCCGCAAGCCAGGCCGCTGCTTCGTAGTCTTCACTGGTGGTGGAGGAAAAAGTGAAGCTGCCGGTATCTTCATGAATCCCGAGACACATGACGGTGGCCTCTTCCGGTGATACAGTGATCTGTCTTTTTCGAATGATGTCAATCAGCAGCGCCGTGTTTGAGCCGATTTTGCGAACGATTTCCAGTTGGCCGTGTACATCGTCGGAAGCGTCGGGATGATGGTCGTAGATGTGGATTTCCACATCTTCACGATCCGCCAACCGTGCAAAGTCTCCGATACGACCTTTCTGCCGGGTATCCACCAGGATCAGCCTTTTGATGGCATCGATGTCAATATTTCTTACTTTGGTGATATTCAGCAGGTAAAAAGTGGAATTCAGAAAGAAATTCCTGAGATTTTTTTCCTGAGAGCCGGGAAAAGCAAGCGACGCGCCGGGATACAGTTTGCTGGCGGCCAGCATTGAGGCGAGGGCATCGAAGTCGGCATTGACATGGGTTGTGATGACCTCTTCGTGGACTTCCTGTGATTTTTTCCTGTGTGGCTTTTTTGTGGTTTCGGACACGGAGCCATCCTATGACGGGGAGGAGGATTTGCCCTCCAGAATTTGCCGATCTTTTCCAGCGGAACAGCCCTGTAGCGCGGCCTGTGCCCGCAAATCCGCCCGGCGCTAATACAGCGAGAGAAGAGCCCCCGGTATATCCGAATACCACTGTCTCAAAATGATCGGTCTGGTAAACCCGGAAACGCTAAAGCCCCTTCAATTTTTCTTCATTTTCCTGATTTTTTTTGCAATTGATACACAGGGTGGTCACCGGGCGTGCCTTTAATCGTTTATCTGAAATGTCTTCGCCGCATTCTTCACAAATACCGAATGTCCCGTTTTCAATCCTGTTCAGGGCCTCCTTTATTTTCACGATCAGTTTTCTTTCTCTGTCCCTGATCCTAAGTGTGAAGTTTCTTTCTGATTCCATCGTGGCTCTGTCCGTGGGATCGGCAAAATTATCTCGATGGTCTGTCATACCGCTGACGGTTTTGTTTGCTTCGTCGAGGAGTTCATCCAACCTTTTCGTCAGAAACTCTTTGAAATAATCTAAATCATTTTTGTTTAGCATTATCCTCTCCATCCAAAAGACAAGAAATTGGCGATATCTCCCTATCACCATTTCATAATAATGTAAACTCCGATTTTGCGATCAAATATACGGCCATTCTGCGGCGTTACTCGAGTGCCGGTTAAAGCGACTAATATTTTCGGCAGAGTGGTCGCTGAATGAAGATGTCCGGAGCAATCAATGCGCCATCTTTTTAAAAAATCCTTTTCCCTTGCCTTTTTTCTTTTTTCCGTTTAATGCCAAGCCTTCTATTTGAGCGAATTCCTGAAGCAATTCCGTTTGACGCTGATTCAGCTTTTTGGGAATTTTCACTACAATTTTGATGTACAGATCGCCTCTTCTTCGAAATCCCCGCAGACTGGTCATTCCTTTTCCGGAAACCTTAATGATTTCTCCCGGCTGGGTCCCTTTCGGAATGGCAAACTCATGGGCATCCGCTTCACCCAAAAGGGGGATGGAGAGCGTATCTCCCAGCGTCGCCTGAACAAAGGAGACAGGGATCTGACAAATCAGGTCATCATCTTCACGAGCGAAAAAATCATGGTCTTTTACATGGATGACCACAAAAAGATCCCCCGGCGGTCCGCCGTTTTCTCCCGACTCGCCTTCTCCGCGCAATCTCAGCTGGGATCCCGTGTCCACCCCCGCGGGGATTTTGACCTGGATTTCCTTTTCAACCCTTGTTTTGCCGCCGCCGCCACAATCCTGACACGGATCGGAAATGATTTGACCCTGTCCGTGACATGCCGGACAAGTGCTGCTGACCTGAAAAAATCCCTGGGACCGGATCACCTGACCCCTTCCCTGACAGGTACGGCAGGTTTCCGGCTGGGTTCCCGGTTTTGCCCCTGAACCATGGCATGTGGCACATGCTTCCAGCCTGTGAAAAGAGATTTCCGCCTCTTTTCCATGAAATGCCTCTTCCAGGGATATTTCCAAATCGTATCGAAGGCTTTTTCCCTGTGTGGCCCGCGTTCTTCCACCGCTCCCGCCAAAACCGAAAATGCCTTCAAAAATATCCCCGAAGTTGGAAAAAATATCCTCAAAACCGTTAAACCCGCGAAAACCGGAACCGGCCAGACCTTCATGCCCGAACCGATCATAGAGCTGCCTCTTTTCACCATCCCGCAAAACATCATAAGCCTCGGCCGCTTCCTTGAAATTTTCTTCGGCTTCTTTGTTTCCAGGATTTCGGTCCGGATGATATTTCAGTGCCAGTTTACGATAGGCCGCCTTGATCTCCACTTCTTCGGCTTCCCTGGAGATTCCCAGGACTTCATAATAATCGCGTTTGTTCATGATTCCTTTTCAATGGGTGCGGCTTCGGCACCTTCTATTTCCTGATTTACCGATTCAGGTTTGGGTTCTTCGGAGAGGGTTTCAAGGAGAAGATCCGTCGGGTCCCCCGATAGGGCTTTCTTTTCATCAATTTCCTTTGGAAAAACCTTGCCGGCAGCGATTTCCCTCAACGCAACAACGGTGTCTCTGTTTTTGCAGACAACCAACGGTTCGGCGCCTTTTCTCAACTGGCGCACGCGATTAGCCGCCACATGAATCAACCCGAAGCGATTATCAACGCGATCAAGGCAGTCTTCCACTGTGATTCGTGCCATTATTGTTCTCCTAAAATGTTTGACCAAAACCCGCCTGCCAAGACGGAAAAATATCCATATTAAAATAAACTTTACAATATACAACCTATTATGCTAGATGTAAAGCATAAAAAATTACGAAACCTTTAAGAGGGTCGTGGTTATAAATGCTGGCCAAAATTCTCAGTAGCGCTGTTATCGGCATTGATGCTTATGTGGTGGAAGTCGAGGTGGACATTGCACGGGGTCTTCCCTCTTTTTCCACCGTGGGTTTACCGGAAGGTGCCGTCAGGGAAAGTAAAGAACGGGTTAAAGCTGCGGTAACCAATTCGGGTTACCATTTTCCCTCCGACCGGATCACCGTAAATCTGGCTCCGGCAGACATCAAAAAGGAGGGTTCCGCTTTTGATCTTCCCATGGCTTTGGGGATCTTAGCCGCCACCGGCCTGCTCGAAAAATCGCACTACACGGACTATATCTTTGTGGGGGAGTTGGCCCTCGATGGCATGATCCGCCCCATAAAGGGTGCCCTGTCAATGGCCATCGCCGCCAGAGACATCGGTATAAAAGGTATTTTCCTCCCTGCGGAAAATGCGAGCGAGGCGGCGGTGGTTGACGGTATTCCCATTTTTCCGGTCAAAACCCTGTCCCAGGTAATCAGCGCCTTAAAAGGTGTCGTTAAGGTAAGTCCGGTTCCATCCGAAATCAACCACTTCTTTGAAACGCCGGATTTTAAACTGGATTTTTCGGATGTACGAGGTCAGGAGCATGCCAAACGGGCCATGGAAATCGCAGCCGCGGGAGGGCACAACCTCATTATGGTCGGCCCCCCCGGCTCCGGCAAGACCATGCTCGCCAAGCGTCTCCCCACCGTTCTGCCGCCCTTAAGATTTGAAGAGTCCCTCGAAACATCAAAGATCTACAGCGTTCTCGGGTTGATGCCCGACGGTGCGGGGCTGGTCAAAACAAGGCCTTTTCAGGCGCCCCACCACACCATCAGTGATGCGGGACTCATCGGAGGCGGCCAGAATCCGAAACCCGGACAGGTGAGCCTTGCCCACCACGGGGTGCTTTTTTTGGATGAGCTTCCGGAATTTAGAAGAAATGTTCTGGAAGTTCTGCGGCAACCCATGGAAGAAGGGGCGGTCACAATTTCACGGGCCAACTCCACGGTGAGCTACCCGGCCGATTTCATGCTGGTGGCCGCCATGAATCCCTGTCCGTGCGGATTCCTGGGCGACGTCAAACGGGAGTGCACCTGCTCGCCTCTTCAGATTCAGCGGTATCGCGCCAAGGTGTCCGGGCCGCTGCTGGACCGCATCGACCTTCACCTGGAAGTGCCCGCCGTCCCCTACCGGGAGCTCTCGGGGATTTCGGAAGGGGAGTCTTCACAAACAATCCTGGGACGGGTTGTGAAGGCCCGGAGAATACAGGAAGAGCGATTTTTCCGAACCAAGATTTTTAACAATGCAAGCATGAACTCCCGGCACCTCAAGAAGTACTGTCCCATCGATTCTGAATCGAGCCTTCTGCTGGAACGTGCCATGGATCGATTCGGTTTGAGCGCCAGGGCCCATGCCCGCATCCTCAAGATCGCCCGCACCATCGCCGACCTCGAAGGCGTGCCCGACATTCAGGCCTCCCACGTGGCGGAAGCCATCCAGTATCGGACCCTGGATCGGAAATTGTAGGGGTTTAAAATAGTCAAGTGAAGGCCCCCATTGTACAAAAGATAGCATTTCGAGAACAAAGACCTCGAAGGAGCCTATGTTATGATCAGAATGGTTGAAGCATTGAATTACCGCTGTTTGCGGTATATCAAGCAGGACCTGAACGACTTTCATGTTCTCGTAGGGCCTAATGCCAGCGGAAAGACCACCTTTTTGGACGTGATCTCCTTTCTCGGGGATTTGCTGTCCGAAAGTCTTGACAGTGCCATCCTGGAAAGAACCTCCAATTTCGTTGATTTACTTTTTGCGCGCCGGGGTCACCATTTTGAATTGGCTATAGAAATGGAAATTCCCTCGGAACGTGCAAGAATGCTTCCTCAAGAGCGAAAGTTTGACGCGATTCGTTATGAAATCTCAATCGGGATGGAAAAAAACGAAATTCATATTTTTGATGAGAAGGTGATTCTTCTACAAAAGGAACCGGACCCTCCCAAGCAGAGGGAGTTGTTCCCCAATCCGCCTGACCCTCCGGAAACGATCATGACAAAAAGAATTCAGCGCAATCAGCGTCGAGTTGTTTCCAAAGTATATAGCGGTAATGACAACTATTATTCTGAAGTCCACAAAAAAGGCGGCAAAGGGTGGGCACCTTCGATTCGACTTGGCCCCTTGAAATCGGCTTTGGCAAATCTGCCTGAAGACGAGACCAACTTCCCCGTATCCACATGGTTTCGAGATGTTTTGCGGAATGGCGTTCAGAAGATCATGTTGAACAGCCTGGCTTTACGCAAAAGCAGTCCGCCCGGCCAGGGACTGAAGTTCAAGCCTGATGGTTCCAACCTGCCTTGGGTTGTTTATAACAACCATATGGAGACGCCTTTGCGGCATCAGGAATGGATTGAACATGTTCGGACGGCTTTACCTGATCTAAACGATGTTGAAACCATAGAACTGCCCGACACGCGCCACAGGTATTTGAAGCTGATCTATGAAAATGGGTTGGGTGTGCCCGCATGGATGGCTTCGGATGGAACATTACGGCTACTGACGCTGACCCTCCCCGCTTATCTGTCGGATTTCGAAGGTATTTATTTGATTGAGGAACCTGAAAACGGCATTCACCCCATGGCTATGGAAACCGTCTATCAAGCCCTTCGGTCGGCATATGACGCCCAAATCCTCCTGGCCACCCATTCTCCCGTAATTTTGGGGTGCGCTGAAACCTCGGATATCCTATGTTTCAAGAAAGCGGAAAATGCGGCAACGGATATTGTAATGGGAATCGATCATCCCGCACTTAAAGAATGGCAGGGAAGTCTGAATCTCAGTGATCTTTATGCCTCGGGAGTGTTGGGATGAGTAAACGGGACTTGTTCGTTGTTGTGGCCGATTTGGATGCGGAAAATGCCATCAAGACTTTGTTGACGAGGCGGCAAAAAGCATTGGGGATCGCATTGGACTTTTCTCCGATTTCACCTCCGAACGGAGATCTGCTTCGGTATGTGGGAAGGGATTCCGGTTGCCGCGTCAATGCCGTCGATCTCCTGCGGCCACCGCAAAAAACACACCGTCATGCAATGATATGCTTTGATCGGCATGGATGTGGTGCGCGGAATCAATCCCGGGAAGAAATTGAAGCGGAAATTGAAAGACAATTGCACATCAATGGATGGTGCCACGGGGATGTTGCTGCCATCGTGATCGAACCGGAACTGGAATCATGGGTTTGGGCGGATTCTGCCGAGGTTGCCCACGTAATGGGATGGAAAGGGGATATGAATGCTGTGCGCCGCAGTCTGATTTCACGTGGGCTGTTGGTTGAGGGAGAAGCGAAACCTAAAGATCCGAAAGCGGCAATGAAATATATCATCAGCGAAAAACGAAATCGGAGATTGACTGCCCGTATGTTTGCCGAACTGGCCCAAAATGTTTCGTTTCACGCGTGTGAAGATCCGGCTTTTAATAAGATGAGAACGATCTTGAGGGGATGGTTTCCGACATAATTAGCACGATATTCAATTCATACCACAAGCGGGAAGGGATGACAGTCCCATCGCTACAATCCGGCAGCCGAAGACCCCCCTCGCCGAAATTAAGAAGAATCCTGGCTAAAAAAAATCGTTAATGGTTGTGGTGTGTCATTGGCTGAAACCGCAAGACAACCGGGCGTGTCGAACGCCGGAATTTCGCAGATGCTGAGCAGAGGGTATTTTGTATGCTTTGTCAACAACGTCCCCAAAAACAAAAACACAAAAACATAGTTTCAGATAGATAGCAGGAAACAGAAGTTTCCCATTGACAATAGAGAGTTGAGGGGTTGTCAAATCTTTCTTCGTTCAAATGGTACAACCAAACTTGGCTTTTAAGAATTTCCTCTCTTTCTGGTTTGATCAAAAAACCTGGCTCAACAGCAATGGAAAGGAAAGAGCGCATT
>ADZZ01000508.1 GCA_000179315.1 delta proteobacterium NaphS2 | reverse complement strand
TATATGCTGTGCTCGGACGTCTGCTGAAACCGTTTCCCATGTCCATTATCCAAAAAGCGATCCATTTAAGAGAACAAACCCTGAAAGCCTGGGTGAACAAAGTCGAAAATCAGGCGGCAAAACTCAAAAAAGAGATAGAGCCATGATCAGACAATCCAAAAAAGATGCCATTTTGGAACTGAAAAATACCGGTATGAGTTTGCGCAAAATCGCCCGAACGCTCAAGGTYAGCCGAAATACCATCACGAAGATCTTAAAGGATCCGGATGAAGCAGCACCCCACAGAGAATCCCGGCATGAAGAACATGTCCCTTTAATCCGCGATCTTTTCAAGGAATGCAAAGGAAATGCCGTGCGAGTGGCGGAGGAACTGGAAAGCCGCCATCAGATCACGATTCCTTATCAAAGTCTGACCTGGATCATGAGAAAACACGAGATCCGGAAGCGAAAAAAAAGACGCGCGGGACAATACCATTTTAAACCCGGTCAGGAGATGCAGCATGATACGTCACCCCATCAGGTTACCATTGATGGGAAAAAAGTATCGGCCCAGTGCGCTTCCCTGACACTGGCCTTTTCCCGAAAGCTTTTTATTCAGTATTACCCGCGTTTCACCCGGTTTGAGTGCAAGGTTTTTCTGTCAAAAGCCTTCGATTTTATGGATGGGGTGTGTTCCCGGTGCATCGTTGACAATACCAGTGTTATTGTGGCCGGCGGCACCGGACCTGACGCATTGATTGCACCTGAGATGAAATACTTCGCTGATATGTATCAAACCGGGTTTGTGGCCCATGCCGTAGGCGATGCCAATCGAAGTGCCCGCGTGGAAAGGCCTTTTCATTTTGTGGAAAATAACTTTCTTCCTGGAAGAACCTTTGTCAGCTGGCATGATTTGAACCGGCAGGCCATCGACTGGTGCCGGAACACCAGCGACAAAACGTTCAAACGGGCTTT
>ADZZ01000509.1 GCA_000179315.1 delta proteobacterium NaphS2 | reverse complement strand
TAAATCTGAGTGAGGCCGAAGTTCAGACCCGACAGGAGAATGGCCGCAAAAGGCGACTGCAGGAGGCCAAATTCCCCATCTTAAAGCCAATGGAAACATTCGATTTTGATGCAGCTCCCGGACTGGACGTCCGGCTCATGAAGGAGCTTGCCAATTGCGATTACGTGAAAAAAAGCCGCAATATAATTTTTGCTGGGAAAAGCGGCGCCGGGAAAACGCACCTATCCACAGCTTTGGGCATGGAGGYTTGCAAGCAGGGAATCAGGTCCCGTTTTGTCACCGGCTGCGGCCTAGCCAATGAACTTATTGAAGCCAGAGATGAAAAACAGTTAGGCCGAGCAGTCAAACGGTATGCCTCTTACGGACTGCTCATTATTGATGAACTGGGATACATTCCTTTTTCCAAGGAAGGGGCACAGCTGATTTTCCAAATATTGGCGGAACGTCACGAAAGAAAATCCGTCATCATAACCACCAATAAGGGATTTGGAGACTGGACGGAAATATTTGGTGATCCCAGTATGACGGCAGCGCTGCTGGATCGGGTAACGCATAAGGCCCACATCATCAATTGCGACTGGGACAGTTACCGTTTAAAGGAAACATTGAAAAGGAGCCCCAAATGAAAGAAATCACTATATACAATACGTTAAAGGGCAGGCTGGAAACAGTCAGTTTTGAGTTTACAGATGAAAACACCACCTGGTTTGAGGACCTTGAGGATTACTATATTTACAGGATCGCAGATGCGTTCGGCGGACTCCTGGTCCAAGAAACCGGATATACTTATCCGATTCTAATTGGTGACGTATCGCGGTCTGAAATTGGGAAAAGTCAGGAGAAAGCACTGGAGTTGTTGAAGCAAATAACTTAACCCAACTCCGCGAATCGTTGCTGTAAACCATATAAATAGCTTAATTCAAAAATATTTGGCGACTTGAAGGAATGTTT
>ADZZ01000510.1 GCA_000179315.1 delta proteobacterium NaphS2 | reverse complement strand
AAACGGTTTTTATGTGATGAATGAAAAGGCCAAAAGCATAGGGTTTGTGAAGCCTGGTGCCTTTACGGCAAGCCTGGGCCATATCTGCCTTAATCAGGAATGGATGGCAAATGCTTCCTTTCACTTTTTGTTCATGACCAATATGGCATCTCTGGAAAAGTCATGGGGGCCGCGGGGATATCGGTATGCCATGATGGCTGCCGGCATTTTGGGAGAGCGGTTATACCTGGCCGCTTCGGCACTGGGTCTCGGTTGCTGCGGCATCGGAGCATTTTATGACGGAGAGGCCTCCCGACTGCTGGGTCTCAACGCATCATCGCGGGTTCTTTACATCATATCGCTGGGAATCGTCAAATCAATGCCCGGGGGAAATCACCCTGAATAAGGAAGACTGATTTTCAGACTGCCAGTGACATGACGAGGAAGGTGTGATCCGACGGTTTCTTTAATCCACGCGATTGATTGTCGATCCAGATGGCGGTTGATTTCTCAGTGAGAGGCTTTGTTCCCAGGATATAGTCAATGCGCCAGCCCATGTTTCTTTTAAAGCCATTGGGGATTCTGTAGTCCCAGAAGGTGTATTGTTGGGGTTCCGAAACATGTTGTCGGAAGATATCCACCAATCCCCACTGAAAAAACATCTTCATCAATGCCTGTTCTTCGGGGTGAAAGCCCACGCCATCCCTGAATCCATCGGGATCATAGACATCCCGGTCATCCAGCGCCACGTTGAAATCTCCGGCTACCAGAAGTGGGGCGTCGGGGTCATAACGGCCGGCGATATGGTCATACAGTGACTTGAGCCACCCCAGTTTATACTGAAATTTCTCCGTTCCCACTTGAAATCCCTGAGGAACATAGACGTTTACAATGGGGATGCCACCGATGATGCCGCTGATGAAGCGCGCCTGTTCGTCACCCTCATCAAAGAGATTGAGGCGCGGCGCTTCAAGCGGTGATTTGCTCACGATAGCGACGCCGTTATAGGATTTTTGCCCTTTAAAAGCTGCGTGGTAGCCCGCTCCTTCAAAGGGCTTCACGGGAAAGTCCTTGTCCTGCACTTTGGTTTCCTGAATGCATAAAACGTCCGGTTCTTCACGTTCCAGCCAATCCAACAAGATGGGGAGCCTGGCGCGCAGGGAATTGGCATTAAAGGTGGCAAATTTCATTTTTTTCAGTCTCCCTGTTAGGCAGCGGGTCAAGACAAGGGCATCTTTGATTAAACTTGGTTGCTCTGTGAATTTAATTATTCTATACTGTACCATAAGGGGGCGGAACTGACAATCACAGCGCCCCGGTTTATTTGTAAGCGGAACCGGTTTTAAACGTTTAATTTTGTCCAAGGCCGAGAAAAATGAGGAAGACCGCGGGAGGAAATGTATG
>ADZZ01000511.1 GCA_000179315.1 delta proteobacterium NaphS2 | reverse complement strand
ACCTTCTGTCACCAACATGGAGATCATGCGCACCGTCACCAAAGCTGTCGCGGCGGTCGCTCCCAATGCGGTGTTGATCATTGTGAGCAATCCGCTGGATGCCATGTGCCACGTGGCTTACAACGCCAGTGAGTTTCCCAAGAACAGGGTGCTTGGCATGGCGGGGGTCCTGGATTCGGCCCGCTTTCGTTCTTTTATCGCCATGGAATTGAATGTCTCGGTGGAAAACACCCATGCATTTGTGCTGGGGGGACACGGCGACACCATGGTGCCGTTGCCGAGATTTTCAACGGTTGCGGGTATTCCCATTACCCAGTTGATGTCGCAGGACAGAATCGATGCCCTTGTAGAGCGAACACGAAACGGTGGGGCCGAAATCGTCGGGTTGCTCAAAACCGGCAGTGCCTACTACGCACCTTCCGCCGCGGCCGTCGAGATGGCCGAAGCCATCCTCAAGGACAAGAAAAAGATTCTTCCCTGTGCAGCCTGTTTGAATGGAGAATACGGTATTAAAGATCTGTTTATCGGTGTTCCTGTGAAGCTGGGGGCAAACGGCGCGGAGCAGATCATTGAAATTGAATTGACCGATGATGAGAAAGCCGCCCTGAACCATTCAGCCGATGCGGTGCGGGGGCTGGTTGAAGATCTGAAACGTTTGAGTTGAAATTTGCAGGTCATGAAAACACCGGATGAAGGGCGCATGTGAATGGCATCTCAAAGGACTAATTTCTGCGCCCTTTCTTTCTACCCTTAAATTCGCTTCGATAATAAAACTCCAGGTATTTCGAAACACATTTTTTCATGTCTTTCCGTTCACAGATTTCCTGGATGCCCCTGATGCTGTGGTAGAAACCAAGGTCCTTGTAGATTTCGCCGGAAATTTCGTGCAACGACTGGGACCGCACCAGTCTTTCATTGACATCGAATCCCCTTGATTTCATGATTCTGGGGCCGGCGAAAATGACGAGGGCGCCCGGTTCGGCGATGACGATGTCCCCCAGGGCTGCGTAGCTGGCAATGGCGCCACCCGTGGACGGATCGGCCAGAATCGATATGTAAGGGAGCCCGCTTTTCCTCAGGCGATTAACGGATTCGATGGTTTTTACCATCTGCATCAGTGCGGAAATGCCCTCGTAAAGCCTGGCCCCTCCGGAACAGCAGAGGCTGATAACCGGTAGGTTTTCCTGAATGGCATAGTCCACAGCCCTTCTGAATTTCTCACCGAATACCACGCCCATGGATCCACCGCAGAAATAAAAGGTACTGAGTGCCATGACCGTGCGCATTTGATTTACCCGGGCACTCCCCACCACCAGGGACTCGTTAAAATGGGAATGTCCTTCCTGTTTGGCAAGAAATTCCCTGTAATAATCCGTAATGGCCGATTCATCCAGAAGCTGGTCAACCGTTAGATTACGGTAAAGTTCATGAAAGCTGCCCGTATCGGCCAGACAATCTATCCAGCCGCTGGCGCCGAGGGTATATGAAAAACCGCATTCCGGACATACGTTGAAGTTATCCAGCAACGCTTTCAACGGAATCAGTTTCCCGCACCCTTTTTGCCGTTTGTCGCCCTGTCTGCCTGCGCCGCATTCGATCATCTCCTTGTCGGCGGATGCATGCTGAAGGTTGCCGTAGCCTTCACCCACTTCCGTCAGGCTTGTATGATGAAGAATCTGAAGGTTTGGCGGCGGTTTGCGAAAGGCTTTTTTGATGGGGGTCTCGATATACCGTTTGATGTCGTAAAATTTTCCGCTTCCCTTTGAAACGCCGTACTTCTTGGCCCTGATTTCCCGACGTTTGATGAGTTTTTCAATCTTGGACCGGGATAGATCTTTCATGGCCTTGGTCAGAAATTGGTCGATATTCTCGCACAGGGCGGTGATATCGGTAACGTCCTCGGGTGCAGGAACGATACGGTCGATAACATCCAGGTTCTTAAGGTCCTTTGCGCCCGGTTTCAATATGGAGAGTGCGTCTTCAATGCGTTCGGGATCCCTAAAAACGATGGAAGCCATGCTTTCGGGCGGGGCGGTGGCATAAAGCGCATCTTCCATCTGACCCCGAACATCGGTCACCTGGATGGCCAGAGCGCCGCCGCTGCCGCCTTCTCCGAGGATCAGTGAAATGGTTCTGATTGGGATGGTCAGAAATTCCAGAATCAGTTGGGCGATAAAAAATGCCTGAAACCGTTGGGCCGAATACATGGAAATATCTGCCCCGTAGGTATCAATAATGGAGAAAAGGTATGTATTTTCCGGATCCTGTTCACGGGCCTCTTTTAAAACGGAAAGAATTACCGAGTGATCATCGGAAGTGAGCATGCCGTAGTTTAGCTTTTTAAGGTCTTCATCGCTTTGCAGATCCTCGGGTTTGGGTTTCTGCTGTGCCACAACATAGAGCTGCTTTTCCGAATAGCGACAAGATCCGACAATAAGGGAGTCGCTTTGATAGGAACCAAACGGCAGGAAATCGGAGAAGAGTCTGTTTATAACTTCCGAAGATCTGGGCCTGAATGGGTGTCGGGTCCTTTTCTTAAAAATGTCAACAAGTTCCGGTCTGGCCATTGTTCATCCTCTGGTTCTGACGCCCAGGATGGCGCGTAGCAGTCGCCACTCATCATTTGGCTGTTTTTGCAATTTGGTTAAGCTATCAAATTAGCAGGCTTCAATCTTTTTTGCAACCGTCGGAGGAGGTTGAGATGTTTGCGCTGTACCACATTTTGCCGGGCCTGCCATCCCCGTAATCTCCAAGAAAACGCGGGTTCCATTTTTGATAGGGCGACCTGGAGACAAAACATAGGATTATGCACAGATATGTCCAAGAAACCCGATAATTGGACACACCATCCCCCCGAAATTCAATAATATAATTGTAACTGTTTGTTATTGTGTCAGCGGCGATCTGATTTTCTTCGAAAACGGGTCATTTGAAAATACACATCAAACAAAATCTTCTTAATCCATATTCTTCAAAAAAATCATTTTATAAAATCTTTCTTCCCTTCCTGCCCTTTTCTTCTTTTTTTGATTTTTTTCTGTTGCGGCTTTAAAAATGTGACCATTGGTTTTGGGGGGTTAAACCGATGGGAAAAGCCGAGAGAAGGAAAAGATGCCGACATTGCAGAGAGTTGTTCCACCCTGATCCACGTAGTAATGGTCGTCAACGATTCTGTTCGAGACCTGCATGCCGGAAAGCCGGCAAGGCGGAAAGTCAAAAGCGATGGCTCAACAAGCCTGAAAACCGCAACTACTTCCGGGGACCTGAAAATGTCGCAAGGGTACAGCAGTGGCGCAGGGATCATCCGGGGTACTGGCGGAGACCATCCAAGGAAAATGCGTTACAAGATCCCTTATCGGCGGATACAAAACAAAATCATATAGTTAACGCAGAATTAACTCCCAATGCGTTACAAGACGCCTTGTTTGAGCAACGCGCTGTTTTAATTGGCCTAATCGCCCACTTAACTGGAAATGCGTTACAAGATGACATAG
>ADZZ01000512.1 GCA_000179315.1 delta proteobacterium NaphS2 | reverse complement strand
TCCACCGAGTTTTTTGTCTTTTTGGGTAAATGTTTTCAGGAGATCCTGGACGCAGGCAAACATGAGGGAATAGATTGTTGCCTGATTTTTCCAGGCAAGATCCCTGAGCTGTTTGGGGAGGGTGAAGGTGATCAGATAGTATTGAGCCGGTAAGCGCTTGCTCAACTGATTCTCGATCCACTGCCGGTTTTCATGGTTCTGGCAATGGGGACAGTTCCTGTGGCCACAGGAATGTGGAATATAGACCTGTTTTCCGCAGTTGTGATCCGTACATTTCGCCAGCATGTGCGGGCCATATTCTTGTCTGCATTGTGCCATGGTCTGCAGAGCCTTTGTATGGCTTGGCAGGACGGAATTCTCGTATCGGTCCAAAAAGCGGTCCCTGAATTCATTGATAATCGAGGAGAGCAGAATCATTTGACCCCTCCCCATGTTATATCAAAGGTGTTGGCCAGCGTATTGACGGCCTGGCTGGCATTGTTTCCGGTATTGGAAGTCAGATGGGTGTATCTGGTGGTGGTCAGGACACTGACATGGCCCAGGATCTGTTGTAATTCAATGAGATCAACGCCTGCTTCCAGCATATGCGTTGCATAGCTGTGCCGCAGGGAATGGCATGAAATTTTTTTTTATGCCGAGTTGTCTGACAACGGCTTTCATGGCGGTCTGGATGCCGCCTCTGTCCAGTGGCTGCTGAACCAGGTGGGCATTATTCAGACCTCTTTTCCGGCTTGGAAAAAGGAAATGGGGATGTTTGTGAACCTGCCAGAAATTTCTCAGCACGCGCAGAGTATTTTCAGGCAGCGGCACCAGCCGGTCTTTGTTGCCCTTGACGTCGCGAATATGAACTCGCATATTGACGGAGTCGATATCACCGACAGTCAGCCTGATTCCTTCGCCAAGCGCAGCCCCATGCTGTAGTGGTAAAGAAAAAGACTTTGTAGCTCAACTTG
>ADZZ01000513.1 GCA_000179315.1 delta proteobacterium NaphS2 | reverse complement strand
AAAGTGTTGAGCTACCTGAATTACCATCTCGACAGCTTGTTGGAGTTTGGTTTGGAAAGAAACGACCTTTCCGGCAACCCTCATATTGTCCGATTTGGCATTTATGGCCTTTTGGGGCAAATAAAATCGCTGTGAAAGGGGGAGACAAGCCCATCGTCCTTTGATGACCTTTAACAGACCAATAAGAACCACATTCTGTGCCCATGGATATTTGGATTGATTGTCCTTTGCGGCATGATCGAAGATATGAGAACATCCGAAGATGTTGCGACCTGTCTTTGGATTGATGAAATCATCTAATGCGATCATAAGTCGCCCATCGGACAAGGGGTCAGGAATGAGGTGCCATAAGGCGGCCCATAGGTTATGCCATGGTATTTTGTTGGAAGCCATAAAGGTGTAGAATCGACGTTTGTTAATGTTGAGCCCAAACAAGGTATTGAGGCAACGCAACACGTTTGAAGAGATAGATGAAGTGAAAGGGATGATGAAAGCCAGGATGGCATAAGAGAACCAGTGTGCTCGTTCCCTGCCGAGATTGGTGGAAGAAAAAGCATTTTGTAGAGGCTTTAAGATATCGTTTAGAATAAACATGTTGCCAAGCTCCTTTCCGATGGAATATCAATAAGTTGTTATCGAATCCTATCACGAGATGGAGCGAATTTCAAGGGTAAAAAGTTAAATAACTAGTTGAATTTATTGGCATAAAAATTGAAAAAATTTTCATTTTTCGTGCCAAAATTCTCTGCGCATAATAAAAAAAATGCGCGGAACTGGCTGGAAAAATTGGAAAAGGTTCAAAAACGGTGAAACTTTAGTTAACAACAAGGACCAAGGATTTATTAAGGTACTGGCGTTTGATTGAGGACTTTGATAATAATGCAAAGTATTTCAACCCAAAAAACATTTGATTATCCATTTCAATTGTGAAAACAGAAAAACAAACCCGGAAAGAGATTATCGATAAAAATCTTGAAAAAGCGGGTTGGAACATCAATGACCCTACTCATGTAGTTGCAGAGTATGACATTCGAGTGAGTCCCACACAGAGTGTTGGGGATCCCCCTGCTCCTTACAATGGGCATCAGTTCAGCGACTATGTTCTGCTAGGGCGCGACGCGAAACCGTTGGCAGTGGTCGAAGCAAAAAAGACCAGTAAAGACGCCGCCTTGGGCCGTGAACAAGCTAAGCAATACTGTTACAACATTCGTAAAGACAAAGGGTACGAGCTGCCTTTTTGCATTTATACCAACGGATTGGAGATCTATTTCTGGGACCTGGAAAACTACCCTCCGCGGAAAGTTGTGGGATTTCCTACCCTTGACGATCTGGAACGCTTCCGCTATATCCGGCACCACAAAAAATCTCTCACAGATGAGCTGATCAATACGGATATTGCCGGGAGGGACTACCAGATAAGGGCCATTCGTGCCGTGCTGGAAGCCATTGGGGGAAAACAACGCGATTTCCTTCTGGTTATGGCCACCGGTACGGGAAAAACCCGCACGGCCATTGCGCTGGTGGATGTGCTTCTGCGGGCGGCGCACATTGAGCGGGTCCTTTTTTTGGTGGATCGCATCGCATTGCGCGAACAGGGTCTTGCCGCATTTAAGGAACATCTGCCCAATGAACCCCGGTGGCCCAAAGTCGGGGAGAAACTCATTGCCAAAGATCGGCGCGTCTATGTTGCTACCTATCCAACTATGCTCAATATCATACGGGATGAATCCAACCGGTTGTCTCCCCACTTTTTTGACCTGGTCCTGATCGATGAAAGTCACCGCTCCATATACAACACCTATGGCGAGATCCTCGACTATTTTAAAGCGATCAACCTCGGATTGACCGCGACCCCCACCGATGTCATTGATCATAATACCTTTCAACTGTTCGACTGTCAGGACGGCCTGCCCACTTTTGCCTATACCTATGAGGAGGCCATCAACAGCACGCCGCCTTATCTGTGTGATTTTCAGGTCATGAAGATCAAGACCAAGTTCCAGAAGCAAGGCATCAACAAACGCACCATCACTCTGGAAGACCAAAAAAAACTCATTCTGGAAGGCAAGGATATTGAAGAGATCAACTTCGAGGGCACAGAACTGGAAAGGCAGGTCATCAATAAAGGAACGAACACCCTGATCGTCAAGGAGTACATGGAGGAATGCGTCAAAGACGGAAATGGTGTCCTACCGGGCAAAACCATCTTCTTCTGCGCCTCCAAAGCCTATGCGCGACGAATGGAAGAGATTTTCGATTCCCTCTATCCCCAGTACCATGGAGAGCTTGCAAAAGTGCTGGTCTCTGATGATCCACGCGTTTACGGCAAAGGGGGACTCCTTGACCAATTCACTCACAGGGACATGCCTCGGATCGCCATCAGCGTGGACATGCTGGATACCGGCATTGACATACGTGAAATTGTCAACTTGGTGTTCGCCAAACCGGTTTATTCCTACACCAAATTCTGGCAGATGATCGGACGCGGCACCAGACTGTTGGAAGCATCCAAAATAAAGCCATGGTGTACCGAAAAGGACGTGTTTCTGATTCTTGATTGCTGGGACAATTTTGAATATTTCAAACTCAAACCGAAGGGCAAGGCACTCAAGCCACAGCTTCCCCTTCCCGTTCGGTTGGTGGGCTTTCGTCTGGACAAGATCGAAAAAGCGCTGAATATCAATGAGCTGGAAATCGCTGGAAAGGAAATTGTCAAACTGAGAGGTCAGATCCGGGATCTCCCTTCATCTTCCGTTGTTATTCTGGATGCGGCCCAGGATCTAGCGCGGATCGGCGATGATAATTTTTGGACCCTTCTCACACCGCAAAAGCTCGAATTTTTGCGCACTCAAATAAAGCCGTTGTTCCGAACCATATCGCAAGTGGATTTTAAAGCCATGCGGTTTGAAAAAGACGTCCTCGAAATCTCGCCGGCCTTTTTGTCCAAGGAAAAAGCAAGGTTTGAGACGCTAAAAGAAGGACTTGTGGAGCAAATCAGCGAATTGCCTCTTTCCGTGCATATTGTTGCCAGACAGGCGGACCTCATAAAAACCGCTCAGAAAAATTACTATTGGGAGAGTTGCACCGATGCCGGCTTGGACGATCTGGCTGAAAGGCTCGCGCCCCTCATGAAATTCCGGGAGCAACAGAATCCCGGTCAGAGCCAGGTGCAGCTTGATCTGGTGGATGAACTCCATAAAAAAGAGATGGTCCAATTCGGCCCGCGGCATGAGGCCGTAAGTATTTCCAAGTATAGGGAAATGGTGGAGGACCTGGTGTTGCAACTGACCCAAAGCAATCCCATTTTGCAGAAGATCAAAACCGGCACCCCCATCTCTGTTGCCGAAGCCGATAGTTTGGCCAACCTCTTGGACAAGACGCATCCCCATATCACCGAGGACCTGTTGCGCATAGTTTACCGGAACCGAAAAGCCCGCTTTATCCAGTTTATCCGCCATATTCTGGGCATTGAGATCCTGCCCAGTTTCCCGGACACCGTGGCATCGGCCTTTGGCCAATTCATCAAAGCCCACACCAACCTCAACAGCGGTCAACTGGAATTCCTCCGACTTTTAAAAGATTTCATTATCGAGCGGGAAAAAGTGGAAAAACGCGATCTCATTCAGTCCCCCTTCACCATCATTCATCCTCAAGGCATTCGGGGCGTATTCCGGCCTTCCGAAATCGAGGAAATACTGCAACTCACGGAGCAGCTGGCTGCATGAAGTATCGAAAAACAACCGATGAGGAGTCGGCGCTGATCCTTGAAGAGGGAGAGGGCTATACCCTGGAATTCAAGCGCGATATCAATTCGGATCTTCCCAAGGAGTTGGTCGCCTTCGCCAACGCCTCTGGCGGCCGGATTCTTATCGGTGTAAATGATCAAAATCAGGTCGTCGGTTGTGATCTTTCCAATAAACGACTCGCGCAAATGGAAGACATGGCAGCGGCATGCGATCCGCCGGTGCCCATTGGACTTGAGAAACTCACCAAACAAAATATTGTAATCATCCACGTACCTGAAAGTGCCAATCGCCCCCATCGCTGCACCAAAGGTTTCTACTTGAGAAACGGCACCATTTCACAAAAAATGAGCACGGCCAATATCGTCGACTTTATCCAGGCCGAGGGAAAAGTCCGCTTCGATGAGCAGCTCCGCATGGATTTGGACTGGCGGGAAGTGCTGGATACCGACAGACTGAACCATTTTCTTGAACTGGCCAGGATATCGCCCGTATCCGATGCCACAAATATGCTGTTCAATCTGGGGGCGGGTGACTACCAAAACAACACCTTTTATCTCAATCACACCGGAGTCCTGTTTTTTGCCAAGGAACCCACCCAGCGCATGTTCCATGTGAGCGTGATCTGTGCGCTCTTTAAGGGAACCCATAAGGCATATATCCTGGATCGGAAGGAGCTTAAAGGTAACCTGCTCGAAAATGTGGAAGATACCCTGCTGTTTCTGAAAAAGCACCTGCAATTGCGCTGGGAAATCACCAGTCAAAGCACCCAACGCAAAGAGATTCTGGAATTGCCTGAGGTGGCTCTGCGTGAGGCTGTGGTCAATGCGGTGTGTCACCGGGACTATCTGGAAAAGGGCGCCCAGGTCATGGTGGAAATTTTCGACGACCGGGTGGAAATATATAATCCGGGTGGCCTCCCCAAAGGGTTGCCCGCAGATGAGTTCGGAAAACGAAGTGTCTGCCGCAACCCCCTCATCGCAAGTCTGCTGTTACGCTGCAACTATATCGAAAAGATGGGTACCGGTATTGAGCGCATTGGCGCGGCGCTTAAGGAGGAGCACTGTCCCGCGGTCAAAATTCGTTTTAACACCATGTTTATCCTTGAATTCCCCCGGCCCACCTATCTAACGCCCGTTACGTCGGGAAAAGAAACGTCGGGGAAAACGTCGGGGAAAACGTCGGGGAAAATTCTTGAACTCGTTGAAACAAACCAAAGCATTACCATCCCCGAATTATCCGAAGCCATTGGCGTCACACCACGATCCATTGAAAGAAATCTAAAGAACCTCCAGACACAAGGAAGGATCAGGCGCGTCGGGCCCGCCAAAGGCGGTCGCTGGGAAATCGTAAACGACAAATGAAACCACGGGATAAACGGAAGGGTTTGCTTTTAATGACTGTTCTTCTTCTATTTCGTGGCTAGAAAAGGATATTATCCATGCTGCAGAACAATCCCTCCCTGAAATCAAAAATTGATCAGTTGTGGAACAAATTCTGGGCCGGCGGTATCGCAAATCCGCTGACCGCCATTGAGCAGATAACCTATCTTCTCTTCATGAGGCGCATGGATGATCTGGATCTAAAACAGCAGGCCGACGCAGAGTTTACCGGAGAAAAATTTGCCTCCCGGTTTGCGGGCACCTGGGTGCCACCTGAACACCGTAATAGACCCAAAGAAGAGCAGCAACCTTTTGAGATCGAAAAGGGATCGCTCCGGTGGAGCAAATTCACTCGAATGGCAGCAGAAGAAATGTTGCCCCATGTGCAAAACAAGGTGTTTCCATTTCTAAAAGACATCAACGGACGGGAGTCCAGCTTTACGGACCATATGAAAAATGCCGTTTTCATCATTTCCAAACCCTCTTTACTGGTGGAAGCGGTCAAGACCATCGATGAAATTTTTAAGGAGATAGAGAAGGACTCCAGGGAAAAAGGCCAGGCTTTTCAGGATATTCAGGGCGATGTCTACGAATACCTGCTTTCCGAGATCGCGACTGCCGGAAAAAACGGCCAATTCCGAACCCCGCGCCACATTATCAAGTTGATTGCCGAACTGGTTCGGCCCAAACTGGGCCACCGCATCGCGGATCCTGCGTGCGGTACCGGTGGGTTTCTGTTGGGCGCTTATCAATATATCGTCACCCAATTGGCCCTCAACAAAGGCGTCAAAAGCCTGAAACCCGATGAAGACGGCTTCAAGCGCACTTCGGTCAGTGCCGTTCTTACGGAAAATGCCAAAAACATCCTGAATGAAACTCTGTGGGGCTATGATTTCGACAGCACCATGGTTCGCCTGGGCCTGATGAATCTGATGATGCACGGGATTGACGATCCTCACATCAGCGATAAAGATGCCCTAAGCAAGACTTATAACGAACCGAACCAATACGACGTCGTCATGGCCAATCCTCCGTTTACCGGCAGTATCGACAAGGGCGATATCAATGAAAATCTGAATCTCAGGACCACCAAAACAGAACTGCTTTTTATTGAAAATATCTATCGTATGCTCAGGAAGGGAGGCACCGCCGGGATCATCGTTCCCCAGGGGGTCCTTTTCGGTTCGGCTAAGGGCCTTTGTGGAGGCCCGGAAAATGCTGGTGGATCGCTGCGATCTGAAAGCGGTAATTACCATGCCCAGTGGTGTTTTCAAACCCTATGCCGGGGTCGCCACCGCTATCCTGATATTTACGAAAGTGTATGACAAGGAAGATAAGGTCACGGAGCCCGGCACCGAGCATGTCTGGTTTTATGGAATGGACAGTGACGGATATTCCCTGGATGACAAGCGCAACAAATCAAATGGTTATGGTGATTTGCAGGATATCGTGACGAAATTCAAGAAGCGGGATGCGAGGAAGGATACTGATCGTACCCAGAAGTGGTTTATGGTGCCCCGGCAGGAGATTGTTGACGAGAAATATGAATTGAGCTTGACTCGTTACAAGGAGGAGGTTTTTGAGGAGATCGAATACGAAAAGCCAGAGGTGATATTACGGAAATTGATCGAGAGTGAGGTGGGAAAGGATTTTGATGAAAATGCACTTAGTTTAATTCAAGGGGGTATCGTGAAGGAGTTGCTTGAGTTGAAGGGAATGTTGGGATGAAAAAAGAAAATTTGGGTGATATATGCGATATTGTGATTGGCCGCACTCCTTCTCGAAGTGTCCCTGAATATTGGGGGACAGGATACCCATGGGTAACCATTTCCGACCTGAAGGAAAAGCATATTTGGCATACCAAAGAAGAGATAACTCAGAATGCTATAGAGAAAGTAAAATGCCGTCTAATACCTCGCGGTACGCTTCTCTTTAGTTTTAAGCTGACGATAGGGAAAATGGCCTTCGCTGCCAGAAATCTCTATACAAACGAAGCAATTGCAGGCTTGCTTATAAAGGACCCAAAAAAACTTTGTTCTGATTATCTGTTTTACGCTATGAAAGTTGCCAAGCTTCTAGGATCAAATCAAGCAGTCATGGGTAAAACTCTAAACTCAAAATCCTTGGCATTAATCAAGGTCCCAGTTCCTGAACATTTAGAAGATCAACTCCACATTGCCACCTTGCTCAGTCGTTTGGAGGCGCTGATTGCCACACGAAAAGACAACCTGCGCATGCTGGACGAATTGCTGAAAAGCATCTTTCTGGAAATGTTTGGTAATCCGGTTAAGAATGAAAAAACATGGCAAACCGCTCATCTCGGAAATTTGGCGCGTGTTGAAAGAGGACGATTTTCTCCCCGCCCAAGAAATGATCCAAAATTTTATAATGGCAATTTCCCCTTCATTCAGACTAGAGATATTAGTAGGGCAAATGGAAGGCTTACTGAGTATTCTCAAACCCTTAATGACCTTGGAATAAAGGTTAGCAAAGAGTTTAAAAATGGTACAGTTGTAATTGCCATCGTTGGCGCTACTATAGGGGAGACAGCAATTTTGCAGGTCGATACCTATGCAACCGATTCTGTGATAGGAATCACCCCTCTGCCGGAGAGAATCGATGCCGTCTACCTCGAATTTCTCTTGAGGTTTTGGAAACCTGTCTTAAAGGCACGCGCACCTGAAGCTGCAAGAGCGAACATTAACATCAATACACTCAAGCCTCTAAACATAATTTTACCGCCGAAACATTTGGTTTCCAATTTCGTATTGATTGTACAAAAGGTAGAATCCATCAAATCCCTCTATCAACAAAACCTTAAAGGATTAAAAGAGTTATATGGCACCCTGAGTCAAAAAGCTTTCAAAGGCAAGCTGGATTTAAGCCGAATTCCATTAGCGAAAATACCTGAAAAACCGATTTCCGATATAACCACCCAACCCGCCGATCAATTCACTGATTCAGGCCGCTACGCTCAAATCGGTAATCGATAAAATGGACGACCAGCATACAAAATTCGAAGTGTGCAACAGCCTGGCAGAACTGGGCTATGCAATGTAAATACAAGGTTGGGACCGGGATGGATAAACAACCGCTTAAGGAAAGCGAAACCGTCGAATTGAAAAAGAGCCTGGCTGAACTCAGGCAGGGGCTTGTTTCCATAGCAGCCATCCTGAACAAACACCAGGCCGGAACCCTGTGGTTCGGGGTGCGCAACAACGGTACCATCGCCGGTATCGACGCCAACGAAAAGACCCTGCGCGACCTGTCTCAATCCATTGCGGCCCACATCGAACCAAGGATCTATCCCCGGATTTCAGAAGTTAGCGTACAGGGCAAACAATGCATCAAAGTTGAGTTCTCCGGCGACGAAACGCCTTATTTTGCCTATGGCCGAGCCTTTATGCGGGTTGCCGATGAAGACCGACAGCTGAGTGTCAGGCAACTGAAAGATCTGATCGCTGCACAAAGCCGGGAATGGTTGCGCTGGGACAATCAACCCGGCAAATTCACGCTGTCTGACCTGGACCCGGCCAAGATCAGGCGCTTCGTGGATCGCGCAAAGCTCTCCTGGGATACGCCGGAAAATGCACTTTCCAAGCTCGAATTGATCAAAGACGGTAAATTGCTCAATCCGGCAAGGCTTTTTTTCGGCATAGAACCCATTCAATTGAGATGTGCGGTCTTTATGACCACCGAGAATTCAACGATTATCGATCGGCACGACTTTGACGGCGACATTCTCGAACTGATTGAAGAAGCGCAGAAATACATTCTTAAGAATATCCATATCGGTATGCGCCTTGAAGGACTGCGTCGTGTAGACGTTCCGGAGATCGCCGTCGAGGCCCTGCGCGAGGCCATCATCAACGCCTTTTGCCATCGCGACTACTACGACCCTGATTATATTCAAATGGCCATATTCAAGGATCGCGTGGAAATCCGCAACCCCGGTACTCTATACGGCAACCTGACCATTGAGGATCTGCGCAAAGGGAATGTCTCCCAGCGCCGGAACCCTCTAATAGCAGACCTGTTTCGCCGCATCGAGATGGTGGAAGCCTGGGGGCGCGGCATGCCCTTGATCCTTAAATATGCACCCGATGTGGTTTTTCGCGAAACCGGGAATCTGTTCATCGTCTCCTTTAATCGGCCCTCCTTTTTTGAGAAGGAGGATGGAGGGAGGGCCCTTAACAAAAAAACTACTCAAGAAAATAGCAAGGCACCCAAAGAAACCCCAAAGAAACCCCAAGGAAACCCCAAAGAAGTGATTTTCGCCGCCCTAAAGAAGCGGCCTTACATCAGCATCAGAGAACTGGCCGAACAATGCGGCATGAGTGTTCACAGTGTACAGCACCACATCAACAAGCTTAAGGAGAGAGGCGTCATACGACATGTGGGGCCAGCGAAAGGGGGGAGATGGGAAATACTTGAGGATCGCTTGGATGCATCGGGCCATGATGGAACTGGGGGTGGGGATGCGTGAGTGGCAAACTCTAACTCGAAGGTATAAACCACTGGCATGCAGGTGGTTTATTCCTTTGAATTACCAAACCGGATTTCCGCATTGAAAATATGTCATCCCTTCTTTACTCAGATCGTAAGTCTAACTCTTCACCCTTCAAAATAAGAAATATCCGGCTATTCATCGCTTTCCGAGTATTTTTTAACTCCCGTTTCTATTACCCTGTTTTTGCCATTCTTTTCTTGGATTTCGGACTAACGCTGGACCAGTTTGCAATACTCAACCTGGTATGGGCACTTACCATTGTCTTGCTGGAAATTCCTTCGGGCGCATTGGCCGACAGCATCGGCAGAAAAAATCTTCTGGTGTTTGCGGGCAGTTGCATGGTGATCGAAATGGCGCTTCTCTGTTTCGTCCCCTTAGGAAATCCGCAACTGACTTTTTACATTTTTCTTGCCAACCGGGTACTCAGCGGCGGTGCCGAAGCCGCGGCCAGCGGTGCCGACGAAGCGCTGGCCTACGATGCGCTTAAGGCGGAGGGAAACCCCGACGACTGGGGAAAGGTGCTGGTTCGGCAGATGGGGTTTCGTTCCATCGGCTTCATCGTGACCATGAGCCTGGGCGCCGCCGTTTACGATCCGGAGTTGGTGAACCACCTGATAGACCGGCTCGGGTGGCACATTTCGCTCACCCAGAGCGTCACCCTGAGATTCCCCCTTTATCTGACCCTTGCCACGGCTGTTCTGACACTCCTGGTTACACTTTTCATGAAAAGCGTTCGACCGCAAGAGGAAGTGCGTGAAAAGAGCGGCGGCGAGGCACTGATAAAAACCTTTAAATTGACCATGGCAGCGGGGAATTGGATTATCAAAACGCCCTTTGCACTGGTCATTATCGCCGTCGCCATGATCTTTGACCACGTGATTCGCATGCTGATTACCCTCAACAGCCAGTATTACAGGCTCATCGATCTGCCGGAGTCCTTGTTTGGTCTGATCGGCTCCGGACTGGCCCTCCTGGGCCTCTTCATCCCGCGACTGGCACTGAAACTCGCTGAAAAACATACGCCTTTATTCAATATGGGAATGATGGCGGTGGTTACCTTGACAGGGTTGTGGGGCATCACCCTTTTTCTGCCGGTGTTCGGCCTTATCCCCATCGCCCTTTTGAGCAGCGTCATGTATTTTGACGGATTCTTCGTGAGCCATTATTTAAATCGGATCACCGATTCATCCCAACGGGCCACCGTATTGAGCTTCAAAGGGCTGAGTTTCAACCTGGCTTACGGCTTCATCTGCCTGCTCTATGCCTTGCTCTTGCACATGCTGCGCTCGCGCGCATCCGGCTTAAACGGACCCATCGCGGAGGGTCAGCTTGAAAACAGCGTATTTATCCAATCCATTCACTGGTTTCCCTGGTATTTTGTTGCGGTTTTTTGTGTGTTTCTGGTTTTCGCCCGCCGACAACTGAAGCATCCAAAGGAACATCGAAGTATGGAACAACCAAATTGAGCGACTCAGGACTTCCGGCGCAAATTAAAAAAACTTCGCATCACGGACCATATGATGAGAAACAACGCCAATACCAGGGCCGTCTCACCCAAATAGTCGCCATGCCGTGCGAAAAAAGTACGGCCGGAACGCAGATGCACCGCACCTTTGAGGGTGGTTTTTTTCCACCAGGGGGTTTGCGCCCTGATAATGCCCCTCGCATCGATGATGGCCGAGATACCGTTGTTGGCAACACGAACCAGATCCCGCCGGCATTCGATGGCGCGAACGGGACTGAAATTGAAGTGTTGGCGGTATCCCGGCGTGTTGTTCCACCATCCGTCATTGGTGATCATGCAGATAAAACCTTTTTGATCCGTCAGGTGTTCCGCGCAGTAGGGACCGAACACGGATTCAAAACAAACAATGGGCATAACACTGACTGAACCGCCCGCCGCATCAAAACGGGTGCTCTCCTGGCGGTTGCTGTAAGTACCGTTGTATCCGCCGAGTTCAAGGGAAAATCCTCCCAGAAATCCCAGGTACTGAACAAAGGGCATCCTTTCAAACGCGGGTACCAGCTTTGTTTTGTGGTAAAATTGCGGTTTTCCGTTGGGCGGCAGGAAAAGTGCGGTGTTGAAGGCCTCGCAATAAAACCCTTGCTCCCGGTTATAACGGCTTCCTGCGGGAATATCGCCGCCGAGTATCCGGTAGCTGTGCACCCCCACAAGGATGTTCAAATCAGGATATTTTTTCTGCAGCGCCAACAGCTTGCGGTAATATGGGGACGTGGAGGGATCTTCTTCGTCAATCTGTTGCACAATAAGGGTTTCAGGACCGAACAGATATTGGGTGTCCTCATCACAGAGGGTCTCCACCGTCCTGAAAAATTCCAGCATATGCCCTGCCTGTTTTTCCGGAACGAATTTCTCCGTGTAAGGATCTAGATTGGGTTGTATCAGGGCCACCTTCACCGGTTCTCCGCCCGGTTTGACCTGATGAAAGATATGGAATGACAAAAACACGGGAACCAGAAGTAGAAAAATAATACCCAATCCAAGCGGAACCGTTGCACTACCGCCCTTTGTCCGATAGATCCCATACGCCTTGAAAATGGCGAAATTGACCAGCATAATCCAGAGGCTTCCGCCTCGAACGCCGGTGAATTCGTACCATTGAATGAGTGTTACGGCGGTAATGAGCGTGTTTCCCAGATTGAACCAGGGCCACGCCAGGTCCCAGATATTATGAAAATATTCGTACCCCAGCCATAGGACCAGAAACGGGAAAAAGAAAGGTATGTTAAGAATGGTTCGAACCCGGCTGGCGGACCAGAAAACAACGGCCTGCACAAGGGCGTTGGCCAAAATAATGAGCGCCCCCCCCAACCACTGGGCCTGCGTGATCCACCAGGAACCCAAAATGTTCCACACCAGGAAACCGGTTAAAGCATAATTAAACAGGGCATAGCGGTTTGGACTTTGGTGGAGATCTTCCTCCAGTTGAAAAAGGGGAAACCAGGCCAGAAAAACGACAAAAAAAAGGGACGGTGCGAGCCATGGGACCCCGAACATTAAACCGCCCGCCATCCCCAGCGAGAGGTTCTTTGTGGTGTTCCGATTCATTGACATTTTTTATCCGATACCGAAAGGCCCTCTTTTGACACCGGAAGGAAATCGCAGGAGGTCATCAGATACCTTTTGTGGGAAAAAGCAGGGAATATTTGCGGCTCCTGAAGTTAACGGTGACAATGCCGCATACAATCAATGCCAGGGCCGTCATAAGCTCCCACGTAATGGGTTCTCCGAGAATCAGGCCGCCAAGGGCCACGCCGGCGATGGGCATGATAAAGATGAATGAATGCAGTGCCACGGCACCATATTTGGAGAGCAGGGTGTTCCAGGCCACAAATCCAAAGGAGGCCGTCGCGAGACTCTGATAAAAAAGGGCGCAGAGCACGCGTCCATTCAGATTGACAATCATGTTCACATCCCAAAAAAATCCCGCCAGCAAAAAGAAAGGAATGCAGAACAGCATTGGGTAAAACACGAGCTGAAAGGGTGAAAACAGATGAATGATCCGTTTGGTATAGACGATATTGACAGCCCAGAGAAAGCTTGTTAACAAAATTAGAAAGTCACCCGCCTGAACGTCCGCCGTAACGCCCTTTTTCCCCGAAAAAACCAGGACCATCCCCAAGCCTCCCATAATAAGACCCAGGACTTTTTTCTTCGTCATCCGATCCCCCGGAATAAACCAATGGGCCAGGACCAAGAGGAAAAACGGCTGAAGGTTCACCATTAAGGTTCCCCTCGAGGCCGTTGTTTTTCCAAGTCCCAGATACAACAGGCCCAGTTGCAGGGTAAACCCAATGGAAATAATTAGAATCTGAAGCACCTGACCCTTTTGTAATGCAAAAGGCCGCCCGGTAAACCTGGCCCACAAATAGATGGCCATGCCGGCGATGCTGAAGCGAATTCCGGCGGCTGTAAATGGTCCGATTCCCAGGAGACTGTACTTGATGGCCACGGCATTGGCACCGAACAGCGCACATAAAAAACCGGTAAACAGGGCGCCGGATAGTGGAAGTTCCCGGTTGCTGAGACGGGTTTGCGTCATTCTGCTTTCCTAATCCGTAAAATCTGTCAATCCCGCTCATGTGCATTCCATGAGCGACACGGCAATCTATCACAAATTAAATGGAAAAAGAAGGCAGCATCCGAATAGTGGCGGGGACAAAGGTTTCCACCGCTCCCAGGGTAACGCTTTTTGCATCATAAAGGAGAGAAGCTTGTCTGACCACTTCCAATGGAAATCCCGATTTGCAGTTGATTTTGCAGAAGACGGGCTTTGTTGATTTTCCAGGGCTGAAAGGTGTGCACCAGCGGCCTCCCCGGCTCTGCCGGGAATTGCAGCAGGAGCACTCAAATATTGCACAGGAATTCCCCAGCAGTTCATCCGCCCCGTAGCCGGTTAAACCCATCATCGCAGGGTTCACATGCCGGATGATACCGCCCGTATCGATTACGACAACCCCCTTTTTGAGGCTATCGATCACTTCTTTCCAATTAATGGCCGGTTCCAGCATGATGATTAGTGCTTATGATGATCCTTTTTGACGACAACTTCCTGTTTAATACGCCGCTTCAGGTGTGCCAGGAAATCTTCCGGATTTCCGATACTTCCTTCATGGCGCAACAGGATGCGAAGGCCATCCGCCCCACCCTTTCTCATGAAATACAAAACCGGCAGCACAGGTTTTCCCAATAACCCGAAGACATGCCATTTTTCGTCGGCAAAAAGTGGGAGATCATATCCCGTTTTCTTCCGAAACTTCGCCACCGAACGCCTGGTGCTTCCTGCTCCCAGTCCCAGTATTTTAACCGCTTCACGCAGCTCCCCGTCCGCATCAATCAAATTGAACAGACGATTGATGTTGGGAAGTTCTTTGAGGCACAACGTGCACATTTCATTATAAACTTCTATTAGGAGGTACTCTCCGGCAATTTCCGAAATAGAAAAATATCGCCTCCCGGAAGGAATTCCCAAGTAAGGGACATCCCTTACTGAATGCAGCACCGCCAGACGACATTGGGGAAACAACTCTCCTTCCAAGGGGCCTTTTGGCGCCAGATCTTTATGGCTCCCGGGATCGTTCAATGCCCGCCAACCCTGATACCCCCAGGGAAACTGCCTGACATTGGTGTATCCCAGCCGCGCGACCCAACCGGCCGCGATCTCACTACGGAGTCACCTGAAATTTCTGCAATAGATGACGACTAAGCGATTCCGGTCCGGACCCAGCAACACCTTCAAAGCCTCGGCGCGTTCGGGCGCCAGCCGGGACCTGTGACCCAGGTGAAATTCAAAATTGAGTGCTTCCGCAATATGGCCGTCGGTATACTCATAGTCGGGGCGTACGTCCAGGAGGACAAATTCTTTGGGGGATTTTAAAAGGGCTTGAAGCTTGGGGAAACCGATGAGCTTGAAACCGGCAGATTCCGCTCTTTTTTGAGCATCCGGCCACCAAAGCGGCAAATTGTCTTCAGTATCCCCGCTCGCTTTTCCCATGGATTGGGGTGGAAACATCAGCCAAAAAACAAGGAGGCAGGAAAGTATATGAATCACGGGAAAGACGTGATGAAAAAAACTGACTGTTGTTTTTTGAAACCTCTCCCCTGCAGCCTTTTTCATCACGTCGATTCTCCTCTATAACCTTCAAAGACTATTTGGGCGGAGCCAGTTTATAGCTGCCATCCGCATTCCAGGTCATCTCGCCGTCCACATAATAGACCTCGGCGATGTCCGGCCGTTTATCCAGGGTCATATAATATGCCTCTCCGCTGCGCGCGCCGGTGCCGCAAACATAAATGATCGGTTTGTCCGCCTTCATGCCGGGCAGTTTCTTTTCCAGTTCTTCGGTGGGGATATTGACGGCATTCTTGAAAGACCCGCTCTTGAATTCCTTGGGGTCGCGCACATCCACGAACAGAACGCTGTCAGGGGATTCGGCGACGATTTTTTTGAATTCCGCAAAGGCGATGCTGCCCTCTTCCTTGGCAGCTTTATATTTTTTCTTCACCGCCGCCTTCTTGGGCTCGGCTTTCTTGGCTGTTTTGGGTCCTGCACCGTAGACCTCTTTCCAGTTGGGGTACCCTTTTGCGAAGACCTTTATGTTGGTATAACCCAATTTCTCCGCTTTGAAGGCATTCTTGTGGCTCAAGGCACATTTGAGACCCCCACAGTAGAATACGATCAGCGCGCCTTTATCAGCGGGCAGAAGCCCTTTCATCTTGTCAAACTGACTCGTGGGCATGGAAAGGGCGCCGGGGATATGCCCCTTGTCGTACTTTTTAATTTTGGGTCTTGCATCGATGACAATACCGACGGTCTTGCCGTCCACAATTCCTTTAACCACGTCCGCTTCAACAATGGTGTGGTACGGCGTAAAGGTTTCTTTTTCGGCAGCCATCAGGGGCGCGGCTAGAAAAGAAAGGGCCATCAGAGTTAGAAGCACTACTTTCATTAATTTTTTCATATTGTTTCTCCTTTTTTTTAAATCGTTTTATTAAGGTTAAATGTCGACTTTTTCATACCAGAGTTTGTGATGATGCCTGGCGTATTCCTCGGGAACTTCACCCGTAAACATGGAGATGAATGCGGGCCTCTCTTCGCTGCTGATGGCCGCCATGTAAATGTGAATCAACAGAATTCCAAACGTGACGGCCGCGGCCATGTAATGGATGGTGATGCTCCACTGAACCAACGGTGTCTGTGCAGAACTCAGATAGACTTTGGAAATGGCCATAATCACACCGGTGACGACAAGGACCACCGCACCCGCAATCATCCCTACCGCCGCCGCCTTTTGTCCCGCGTTGTAAAATCCCTGGTCCGGTATTTCCCCGTTCCATCCCAGCAGTTTCACCATTCGCGCCATGTTCTTGTAACCCAGTGTCATCTGAATATTTTTTTTAATCATCCACTGAATATCCCGCGGCAATTTGTAGGTCATGATCTGTTTAAGAAACGGCAGGGTATAGCGGGCAATTCCCGCGATAATGAAAATGAGCCAGATGCCGGCCCACACAACACCCACGATGATGTGCACTTTCAGTAAGGCCGCTCCCCCGCCAAAAAGGTCCCGCATCAACTTCGGCCACCACTGTACAATGGGTTGAAGCGCGGGATTGCTGATGAGGCCCAAACCCGTTGCCAGCAGGAAAAACCAACAGGCTGCGTTAAACCAGTGTATGAGGATTGAGGGCTGATCGTGTCGTTTGATCATTCGGTTATGCATCTTTGTTACCTCCTTCATCCTTCTTATTGGGAGTATCGTTGGGCATCATGAATTGTTTAACCAGCATGGCACCTACCCCCAGCGCGGAGAGACCCACAAACCCCTTCATTACCGGGCCGGCCAGATTTTTCCAGAAGGCAAATGCCGAGGGCATCTGAGCTTTTACGGGCCAGTCCTTCGCACCTGGATCCCCAAGATAGTAAATATGGGGATCCGTGTTGCTTTTGTTGTTCACAATCTGTACTGCGTTGCCTGTTTCAAGAAGCTTGCGCACCATGCTCCCCGAATCGTTTAAATCCCCGAAAACTCTTGCCTTGTTGGGACAGGTGCTGACACAGGCCGGCTCAAGACCATTTGAACGACGTTCGGCACAGAAATCGCATTTATCCGCAACCTTTAATTCCGGGTGACGGTATCGAGCGCCATAGGGACATGCCGGCAGGCACTGCCCGCATCCGATGCAAAGTCTTCGATCGATTCTAACAGTGCCATCCAAAGGATCCTTATAGGTCGCCCCCGTGGGACACGCTTCCACGCAGGTGGGCTTTTCGCACTGCATACAGTTACCGGGTTGAAACAACATCCTTTTGCCGTTTTTGGCAACGGCCTCAACATCCGGTGTTTTAATCCAATTGCGCCATTGGCCCTTGGGGACCTTGTTGGCCTCCTTACAGGCCGCCTGGCAGGCCTTACAGTCTATACAGGCAAAGGAATCGATGACCATGGCCAGCTTCTTTTCCATCAGGCAGCCTCCTTTTGAACGGTCACGATGGTCTCATGCATGGCCATGTTTCCCGTCAGGGTATCCATTTTATCTTCCACAACCTCTGCAATGCAGGCGCCCTTCCCTTTAAGATTCCTAAGGTCCCGGCTCAAGACGCCGAACCCCGTATGCATGTATACGGTGTCGGGCCTTGTTTTATAGGTGACATTGACATTCAGATTCTGGGTTCCGGTGGGGCTTTCAACTTTGACGCGGTCTCCCTGAGCAATTCCCAGTTTTTCCGCCGGGTCCGGATGGATCCAGAGGCTGTTGTCGGATACAAATTCCTGTAGCAGGCTGTTATTCTGGCTGCTGCTCTGGGTAATCACCGCTGTCCGGCCCACCACCATGCGAAATTTGAGCGGCGGCACTTCCTTTGATTTTTGATACACGGGCATGGGATCCAAACCCAACTGCTCGTATCGCTCGTTATAGAGTTCTATCTTGTGGCTTTTGGTCTTAAAAATCCGCCCGTCATAGACTCCATAGAGTTTACTGGGATTGTAATAGACGCCATCTCTTTTAAGGGCATCCATTGCACCGGGAAGACCATCAAGCTGCTCGGTGCGAAACTCATCCACCGTGAAATCAAAATACTCCCCCAGATCCATCCGCTTGGCCAGTTCCGTCACCACCCAGAGGGCGGGCTTGGATTCAAACATGGGCTTTGAAACAACGGGATCGCGCATGACCACACATGCGCAGGCGGACGACCCCTGTTGCGCGGAACAGGGATCCGTGCGCTCAAGGGCACACTGACTCGGCAACACCAGATCAGCCAGCCAGGCAGTGTCGCTCATGACGATGTCCATGCTCAGGGCGAAATCCAGGTTTTCATACATCTTCAGTGTCTTTTCCCGGTTGGCGGCGGTTTGCGCCGGATTGGTCTTGTAGGTGAAGAACCCCTTGACGGGATACGGTTTCTGAGCAATCACCGCATCCCTTGCGATCTTAAAAGACCCCTCTTCATCAAACATGAGTTTGGCCACACCCGCATCAATACGGTCATCCGGATTGTCTTCATAAAAGGGCGCTTCAATATGGGGAGATTTGAGCCCCACCTTCCTGGCCGCCGTCAGCCCTCCCGGCCGGTCCCAGTTCCCCAAAAGGGCATTGACGATGGCAAAAGAGCGGCGGATCTGGCTCGAATCCGTATAGTTTGAACTTCGACGTCCGGGGTAAATCATGGCCCTTGGAGCGGCCGCGGCCAGTTCGCGGGCGATCCTTCGAATCTCCCCGGCGGGGATCTCGGTCTCCTGTGCCGCCCACTCCGGTGTATAATTTCGAACATGTTCTTTGAGCTTATCCAGCCCGAAACACCGATTCTGAACAAAATCCCTGTCATAGCGGTTTTCAAAGATCAACACATGGGCGAATGCCAGCATCAGCGCCATATCCGTGTGGGGGCGGATCGCATGATATTCGTCGGCCAGGGCCGCGGTTTTGGTATACCGTGGATCCATGACTACCAGTTTCGTCCCTTCTTTCATGGCCGTCATAAGATCCATGCTGTCCGGGGTCACTAATGCCTCAAAGCGGTTTGCGCCGCACATAACCACATACTTGGTGTGCCGCATATCCGGGATGGGAACTTCGCCAAAGGTATCCAGAAAACCCCTCGTACCGGCGATGAGGCACATGGACTCGTGGGAAAGAGCATTGTAGGAGCCGAAGGCTTCCGCAAAGCGATGCACGAAAAGCGACTGCATATCAGCCCCCGCCATGAACATGACGCCGCATCGCGTGTATTTCTCGGCGATACGGTTCAGTTGCTCCGCCGCATGGTCCAAGGCCTGGTCCCAGGTCAGACGTTGCCATTTGCCGTCGCCCCGAGCTCCCTTCCGTAAGAGGGGGGTTTTGAGACGATCCGGATCATAGAGTTGCCGAATGCCTGCATTTCCCTTAGCACACAACATACCGCGGGACTTATGAAACTTGGGATTGGGATCCAGTTTTTCCACCACATCGCCACGGACCCGCGCGATGAGGCTGCATTTGTTGAAACACATGTCACAGACGCCGAATTTGCTTTGGAAATCTTTGGGGTTCACAGATGCAGCAGCACTTCTGGCTCCAAGGTTTCCACTGCCACCCGCAGCTGCGAGGGCCGCTGCGCCGGAGAGCTTCAGAAAGTTTCTCCGGGACATCTTCAGATCGATTTTACTGTTCATGGATGACTCCATCGTATTTTCGTTGGTTTCGATCGAAACGGTTGAATATGCCTAATATTTCCAGTCTATTTGCATTTGGCGGGCGTGGGAGAGTCCTTGGCAAATTTATATAGATAGGAATAGATATCCTCAATGCCTTCCGGGGTCGTTTTTTCCCACGCAGCCTTGCAGGGATAGGTGGCCGCCTTTTCGGGGGCAAAAGCCGCCGTCCATTCGCTCATGGTATAGGTTGACGGTTCAAGAACCTTGGCCTGTTTGTCACCGGGGGCGTTTTCCATATGGCAGGACCGGCAATTCTTTCTGAAAAGGTATTTTCCTTTACGGTAATTGCCCCCCGCCATGGCCGTCCCTAAGAATGAAATCATAATCAAACCCATCAACACGCATCCGAAAATCTTTTTCATGCTGCTACCCTCCATGCAAAATTATAGCTTAAATGTTTTATTCCAATGTGTTACGCTTTAATCGACATCGTTACCCGAGACAATAAGCAAGTAGTATGCCGAAAATTGTGGTTTCATCTCATTTTACATAACATCTTGGATTCACAAGATAAATTCTCTGTTTTTCAATTGATGGAGCGATGTACCTGTTAACCGAACGGTTTACAGGCGGGTCCCGCTACGCTTGTTTCCAATCGGATCTTAACTGTCAGGGCAACTAAACCGTGTGCGTAGACGAAATCGCTTCATTTGGTGTATAAGGACCACGGCGGTTTTTTATTCATTTTGGGGGACAACAAAATGGCTGCAAGTCTTGATGATCTAACCACCGAGGAACGCTCACTGCTGCTGAACGGACTACCCCTTTTGAGCCAAACTTTTTGGGGGCCTTCCCGGGAATGGTGCGAGGAAATATTGCTCGCAAGACACACTCAAGAACTGGAAAAACTGGGGAACTTGGCCGGGCAGGATAATGCCGCCCGCGAGATGACCTCCTACATGGAAAGAAACAGCAATTTAAACAGGTTTTGTGATATCCTTGAAGCAGCTTATGTGCGCCTTTTTATCAGTGCCAAAGGCGGCATTACGGCCTCCCTTCATCACTCCTATTACGAATCCGAAGACGGACGACTCATGGGCCGTTCCGCCCGAATGATGGCATCCAGGCTGAAAGCTTCAGGGCTAAAAATTCCGAAAAATGGTTCCGTTCCCGCGGATCACCTGGCCGTGGAGGTTGAATACCTGACACTTCTTCTTGAAGGTGCCTTCGGGAATGGGGGCGAGGATTTTCTTATTTCGGCAAGGGATTTTGCGCGCTCCGAACTCACGCCATGGCTGACACAATTTACGGAAAGGCTTAAATGTGAAACCGACTGCCCCTTTTATCCCGCTGCGGCCGCCCTGCTCCTTGGCCTGACAACGCTGATCTCGGTCTGAAAGAAAACAGAAAAATCGACTGAAACATTCTCCCGAAGTTGCCTTGCGGCACCAAATATGCTAGAGGTGCTAGCAGTGTTAACTTAACAGGTTTACAGTCGCCCTCAAGGTTTCAAAAAAATGGATTTGTCAAAATACTGGAAAACCGTGGTCGATACGCTCCCGGATGGATTGATGGTGTTCGATGCCGCCGGGACCATTATCGCCATGAATCCGGCTGCCGAAAAACTCACGGGATACCGTTCCGAAGAATTGATCGGTCACAGCTGCGGCGTCTTAAACTGCACCGGCTGCCAGGTCTTTGATCAGGGAAAGGAGAAACCTTTCTGCAGTCTTTTTGCCACCGGTGCGGTTCGGGAAAAGCAATGCCTGATTACCAACAAAGCACAACGGCTGGTGCATGTGGTGAAGAATGCCTCGGTGTTGAAAGATGACAACGACAACGTCATCGGCGCCGTTGAAATGTTCACCGACCAGTCTGAACTGGTGCACAAGCAGATGGAGGTGGACTCACTGCGCAAAACCTGTCATCTGGAAGAAGGATTTCACGGCATTATCGGCCGCTCAAATGCCATGCAACGTGTATTCGATCTGGTGGAAAGCGTTGCTCCTACCGCCGCCCCGGTAATGATCCTGGGACCAAGCGGCACCGGTAAAGAACTGGTGGCACGCGCCATTCACGAGGTAAGCCCGCGCCACAACCAGCCGTTTATAAAAGTCAACTGTGCCGCCCTCAATGAGAGTCTTCTCGAGAGCGAACTTTTCGGCCATGAAAAGGGCTCCTTCACCGGCGCCGAACGCCTTCGAATCGGACGATTTGAAGCGGCCCACGGCGGCACTATTTTCCTGGATGAGATAGGTGATATTCCCCTCTCCACTCAGGTAAAACTCCTGCGGGTACTTGAAGAAAAAGAGATTGAACGGGTGGGTGATCACAAACCCATTCAGGTGGATGTGAGAATTGTCACCGCCACCAACAAAAACCTTGAAGAACTTATCAGGGAAGGGACTTTTCGGGAAGACCTCTATTTCCGAATCAGTGTTTTCCCCCTGTCCATTCCAGCCTTGAAAGACCGCCGTGAGGACATCCCGGTCATCGTTGAAAGTTTTCTCGAACAGCACGCCTTGAAAACCCGGAAAGAGATTGTAGGGATTCATCCTGACGCCATGGAAAAACTGCTGGGGTATGAATGGCCCGGAAACGTTCGAGAGTTGAAGAATGCCATCGAATACGCCTGTGTGCTCTGCACAAACCGGGAGCTTCAGGTCCGTCACCTGCCTCCAAAAATAGTTCCTCCCGGCGAGGATAAACCGCTACAGGATGACGGCGCACGTCAGTATCTGGAGCGGGAAAATTTTCTGCAGGTCCTTCGGGAGTGTGAAGGCAATCAGTCGGAAGTTGCACGACGTCTGGAAGTGAGCCGGGTAACGGTCTGGAAACGCATCAAGAAATTAGGTATCGACCTGAAAAAGGACCTGTAACGAACTGAAATTATCGCCAAGTTTTTCCCCTAACTTCAAACAGGGACGGCCGTCAAAAAGACAACCTCGGATTCCCATCGAATCTGCTTGCCAACAAGTTTTTCAGTGACATACAGCCGGATTTGACCCACCTCTTTGGGAGATAGTGAAGCGGCCAGCCGATCCCTGTAACTGGGCCGAACCGGTCCTCTTGAAGTCTCGACCGGTTCCGGAAACCAGCGGGACAAAACCGCATCCGTCACGAAAATTTCCATGACGGTCTGTTCGGGTTGAAGGTGTAGAATTTCAAACCCCGCTTGTTCAAAAAAACGGACCAGGTCATCCCGGCCCCAATTCACCATGGGATCGTTCAAATTCCCATAGATGGATTCTTCCGCGGCCATCCATTTCTTCACCAGGCCCCCATCCAGTTCCTCGCGATCCACCAGTTCATAGATCCTCTGTCCGTGACGGGGGACACTTTCAACAAGAGAGATGATCCCTTCCGGCGCCAGTATTTTTCTCAAGGCATTCAAGGCCGCCCCTTTGTCCCGTAAGGCCAGAAGCGCATTACGCCCCACCACCGCATCAAAACGAACCTCACCCTGCCCTTCGGCCGAAACCATCCGACAAATATTTTCCAAAGGCCCCGAAAGAATCATCGGCCGATCCATTTCATCCAGTCTCAATGCCTGAGCCCACAGCGCTTCAGCCGATGCTTCATTCACGGCCACGGCCCACACGCTTCCTTCAGGGGTTTGCCGAACAGCCTCCCATGTGAGCAGACCCGTTCCGGCGTTCAAATCCAGCAAAACAGTGTGACGTTTCAGTTTCGCCGCTGCCAGTATGCGCTCCCGAACCGTTGCCATTTGTTCTCCGCTCCGGTTTATGGCCCGCTGCAACCAACGGTCCCGCATACGATCCTCGGGCGAAAAAGTCATCACCTCCCGCGGTGCCACCATGCCTCCTTCCTCCATGGCAGCCAACTGGGCTTCCCGACGTCTGTTAACCGTCAGGCGAATACCCTCTTCGTAACCCTGACGGGACGGGCTGTAAAATGTCTTTCCCTGAAGTGCGTCCGGAAGATATTGCTGGGCGGTCCAGTGGTCCCGATAGGCATGGGGATAAAGATACCCTTCGCCATGACCGAACCCTTTTTTGTCCCGGCTGGCGTCTTTCAGGTGTGACGGGACATCGGTCTTTCCTTCTTTTTCTACGGTTTCAAGTGCATCGAAAAAAGCCAGTGCCGAGTTGCTTTTGGGTGTTGTGGCCAGATAAAGCGCCGCTTGCGCCAAATGAAACCGACCTTCCGGCAAACCCACCCGGTCAAAGGCATCGGCACAGGCGTTCACCACGCTGAGTGCCCGCGGATCGGCCAGACCCACATCTTCCGCTGCCAATATCAGCATGCGCCGGAACATAAACCTGGGATCTTCACCCGCATGCACCATTTTTGCCAGCCAGTAGAGGGCCGCATCGGGATCCGAACCCCGCAACGATTTAATAAAAGCGCTGATGGTATCGTAATGGGCATCCCCGTCGCGATCATAGAGCACCGCCCGCCGCTGGATGCTCTCCTCGGCCACCCCCATGTCCACCACAATCCTCCCCCGGGCATCGGGGGGAGTGGTTTCCACCGCCAGTTCCAGGGCGTTCAAAACACTTCTCGCATCACCGCCGGCCACGTTCACCAGATGTTCCAGGGCGTCGGGATGAACCTTAACATTGAGCGTCCCATACCCGTTTTCCCTGTCGGTCAGAGCCCGAATTAGAACGGTGCGCAAATCCGCCTTGCTCAGCGGCTCCAGACGAAAAACGCGGCTGCGACTCACAAGCGGCGAATTAACGCTGAAATAGGGATTTTCGGTGGTGGCGCCCACCAGAATAACCGTACCGTTTTCCACCCAGGGCAACAGGGCGTCCTGCTGAGACTTATTCCAGCGGTGAATCTCGTCCACAAACAAAATGGTTCGACGGTCTTCTTCTTCCCGATGCCTGCGCGCATCGGAAATGGCTTCTCGAAGGTCTTTGACACCGGTCAAAACAGCATTCAAAGGAATGAAGCGGCTGCGCGTGGTGTTGGCGATCACCATGGCCAAAGTGGTCTTTCCGGTTCCCGGAGGACCGTGGAAGATAACAGAGGAAAGCTGGTCGGCCTGAATGGCCCTGCGAAGCAGACGACCCGGAGCGGCGATGTGAGATTGGCCCACGAACTCCTCCAGGGTCCCGGGTCGCATGCGGGCCGCCAGAGGCGCATATCCGCGGGAATTTTGACGGTTCATCACCAAACCACCCTAGTCAACCAACCGTTTCACGGAGGGAAACAGGGACCGGTCCGTGTGCGGCAGAAATTTCGCGGCGCTAAAGAGGTTCATAAACTCCTGGTTCACATTTAATTCGAGATAGGTAATTTGGTCCCGAATATTAAAAAGCGACTTTTGCGCATCCAAGGACAAAAGGGCCATGGTCGCTCCCGCAAGGGATGTGTTGCCCAGGGAAACATACGTATCCAGCGGCAGATCGGGAATCATGCCGATGTTGATGGCGGAACGTGGATTGATATAGCTGCCGAATGTGCCGGCCACGAAAAACCGACCGATCTCGTCAAATGACACATTTACGGTCTTGCCGATGGTGGTCAGAATAGTATACATGGCGGCCTTTGAACGAATCAGGCCGTCAATATCGATCTGGCTGAGGGTCAAAGGCTCACCGGTCCCGGACGCCTCGGCCGGCACCACCATCAAATGCCTTATACCATCCATCTCCACCAGACCCTTTCCGCAGCGATCCGGCACAAATTTACCCCGGAGATCGATCATACCGACGAGGAAGAGCTCACTTACCAGATCGATGAGCCCGGAGCCGCAGATACCGATGGGGCCACGCCTTCCGGTCCCGGATGATCCGTCACGCCCTGCGATGGTTCCGATCTTGAATTCACCGGTTTCGGGATCAATCACCACACTGTCGATAACCCCGGGCGCGGCCATCATTCCCATGTCGGCCACCCCGCTTTCAAGGGCCGGCCCGGCGGCGCCGGCACAGGCCATCAACCAGTCCTGGTTTCCGATCACCACTTCCGCATTGGTCCCCACATCCACCAGAAACGACACATCCTCCCGCGCCGTCATTTTTGACGCCAGAATCCCCGCGATCAGGTCGCCCCCGAAGTAGCTGCCCACATTGGGGAAGACCAGCACCGGTGCCTGGGGATTGATATTCAGCGCCAGTTCACCAGCGGTGATCACATCCGGCCGATTGACCACCGGAATATAGGGCTCCCGGCAGATCCAATGGGGATCCAGGCCCAAAAACAGATGCGTCATGGTGGTGTTGCCGGCCATGCACATTCCCACGATGGATTCAGGTGATACCCCGCTTTCTTTCACCAGTTTTTCAATGTGCAGGTTAATGGCGTCCAGTACGAGGTTCCGAAGTTTTGTAAGTCCCCCTTCCCGCCCCGCAAAGTGAATACGTGTGAGGATGTCCGATCCGATTTCAATCTGGGGGTTGTTAAAGGAGATCTCATCCAGCGTTACGCCGTTACTCAAATTCACCAATCGCAGCACCAGGGTGGAACTTCCCAAATCCAGCGAAAGCCCGTGAAGCGCTTTCGCCTCTTTTCCACCAAAGACATCTATCAATTGCCAGCGATCTCCATCCCGATAAAGGGCCGCTTCCACGTTATAATCATGCTCCCTGAGATCCCGTGACAAGCGCCTCACCAGGGGAAAACTGACGCGAACGTCATTTCCCGAAAGTTCATGTTTCAATCCTTTAACCAGGCGATCCACATCCGCCGTATTATTGCCGAGGCTGGGAGCCGTTAGACTAAGGGATATGCGTTTAATCCATGGATTTTCTTTCACTGTTTGTTCCTTTTGTGCTTATTCGCCAATAATTTTAACCAAAACACGCTTTCTGCGTCGTCCGTCAAATTCTCCATAGAAGATCCGTTCCCACGTTCCAAAATCAAGTCTTCCGTCGGTAACCGCCACAACCACTTCCCGACCCATCACCTGCCGCTTCATATGGGCATCCGCATTATCTTCGCCAACATTGTGTCGGTATCGGGAAACCGGTTCGTGGGGCGCCAGTTTTTCAAGCCAGACTTCATAATCGTGGTGCAGGCCCGACTCGTCGTCGTTTATAAATACGGAAGCGGTAATATGCATGGCGTTCACAAGAATCAGCCCTTCCTTGATACCACTCTCCCTCAAGCATTCTTCCACATCCGGTGTTATGTTGATAAACGCCCGTCGGGACCGCACCTCGAACCACAACTCTTTCCGATAGCTTTTCATAACGATATTGGTCTACCTCTCTTGGTATCTGAAAAAATCCTTAAGTGCGACGTCGCTTTTCCCAATGTTCTGTATCATATTCGTTCTAATTTCGCAAAGCTGCCGAATAAATTGTTTCGTTCTAATTTACAAAATGACATAATGGTTATTTGCGTGGATTAATGGAGAGAGCCCATGAAAAGACCTGTGATCAAAACGTCGCTGCCCGGTCCCATAGCTAGCAAGCTGATCGGTGTGGATAAAACCTATGTTTCCCCCTCCTATACCAGAACCTACCCGTTGGTCGTGGACCGGGGACACGGGCTTTGGGTCCGGGATGTGGACGGAAACGAATTCCTGGATTTCACCGCCGGCATAGCGGTTTGTTCCACCGGGCATTGCCATCCCAAGGTGGTTGAAAGCATTAAGAAACAGGCCGACCGCCTATTGCATATGTCAGGGACCGACTTCTATTATAAGCCGCAAATTGCACTTGCAAAAAAACTGGCCTCATTGGTATCCGACGATGAGGTCCATAAGGTCTACTTCGGCAATTCCGGCGCAGAGGCTGTTGAGGCCGCGTTCAAACTGGCCCGTTGGCACACACGAAGGGAGTTAAACCTCGCTTTCTACGGCGCGTTCCATGGGCGAACAATGGGAGCGCTTTCCCTTACCGCGAGCAAAACCATACAGAAAAAGCACTATTATCCGTTTGTTCCCGGAATAACCCATATTCCTTATCCCTATTGCTACCGTTGCGCTTATAATCTTTGTTATCCGGAATGTGGCGTGGGATGTGTCCAATGGGTGGAGGAAACGCTTTTCCGGACGACCTTGCCCCCGGAAGAAGTCGCGGCCATTTTTGTGGAACCGATTCAAGGGGAAGGGGGCTATATTGTGCCGCCACCGGAGTTCCACAAGGCGCTCCACAAGCTGGCCCGAAAATACGGCATTCTTTATGTGGCGGATGAGGTGCAATCCGGGATGGGACGTACCGGTAAGATGTTTGCAATGGAACACTTCGGCGTAAAACCCGACATTGTGGCCCTGGCAAAAGGTATCGCTTCCGGATTGCCCCTTGGCGCAATTCTGGCCAAAGGAAAAATCATGGACTGGGAAGAGGGGTCCCATGCATCCACATTCGGCGGGAACCCGGTTTCGTGCGAGGCGGCCATGGCAACCATTGAGCTCCTTGAAAAGAGCCTCGTGGCAAACGCCGCAACCCAAGGGAAACGTCTGATGGAGGGGCTCAAGAAATTACAGGAAGCTTACGAATGCATGGGAGACGTCAGAGGCAAGGGATTGATGGTGGGTGTGGAATTGGTAAAGGACCGCGAGACCAAGGAACGGGCAAGTGACTGGCGCAAGGAAATCATCTCCAGAGCTTTCCAAAAAGGATTGCTGCTTCTGGGCTGTGGCGAGAACACCGTTCGTTTTTGCCCCGCCCTCACGGTGAGTCCGGAGGAAATCGATGTGTGTCTTTCCATATTCGATGAAACCGTGCGGGAGGTGGCGGATTAGATGAGGTGACCATATGAAAATAGAGCGCATTTTAAGGACGCTAAAGATCGAAGGTCAACAACAGGGGGCCGGCACCGGCGCTTGGCTTCCGTGCGGTGGCAACATCCTGGAGGACAGATCGCCCATCAACGGGGAAATCATCGGAAGGATTCGGTCCGCAACCGTCTCGGACTACGAAAAGGTTGTAACGTGTGCCGTAGAAGTGTTTAAGGAATGGCGATTGGTGCCTGCCCCGAAAAGAGGGGAGATTGTACGACAGATTGGAAACGCGCTACGCGAGCATAAACGGACGCTGGGGGCACTGGTAAGCATTGAAATGGGAAAGATTTTGAGCGAAGGGGAAGGAGAGGTCCAGGAACTGATTGATATTGCGGACTTTGCCCTGGGTCAGTCCCGCATGCTTTACGGGTTGACCATGAACAGCGAACGCCCGCGACACCGGATGTACGAACAGTGGCACCCGCTAGGACCCGTCGGGGTTATAACGGCGTTCAACTTCCCTGTAGCGGTTTGGGGCTGGAACGCCATGATTGCCCTGATCGCCGGGAATACCGTTATCTGGAAACCCTCATCCAAAACCCCTTTATGTGCCATCGCGACCATGAATATTGCCGGCCGGGTTCTCAAAAAAAACGGATTACCCGAGGGGATTCTCAATCTGGTCATCGGAAAACGTGAAACGGTGGGCGAATCCCTGATCAAAGATCCTCGCGTGCCCCTTATCTCCGCCACAGGCAGCGTGCGAATGGGGCGGCATGTGGCCGAATCGGTGGCTTTGCGTTTGGGCAGGACCATTTTGGAATTGGGGGGCAATAACGGTATTATTGTTACGGAAAATGCCGATCTCGATTTGGCCGCAAGGGCTATCCTTTTTGGCGCCGTAGGGACGGCGGGCCAACGTTGTACCACCACTCGCCGGGTGATCGCACATCGGAACATTTATCGGCTTCTTGTTGATCGGCTTATAGCGGCCTACAAACAAGTGGTGATCGGAAATCCCCTTGAAAGTAAGACATTGATGGGGCCATTGGTGGACCGGGCGGCCGCGGATGCCATGGGAAGCGCCTTGGAAGTCCTGAAAGAAGCGGGTGGAAAGGTATTATATGGTGGTGAAATCCTTGAAGGGAGCATTTATGAAAAGGGTCCTTATGTGATGCCCTGTATCTGTGAAGCCAAAGCCCATTTCCCCATTGTCAAGCAAGAGACCTTTGCGCCCATACTGTACCTTATCCAATATCAAAGCCTCGAAGAGGCCATCCGCTATCACAACGCGGTGCCCCAGGGATTGTCTTCCGCCATATTCACGGAGGATCTGCGTGAAGCTGAAACATTTCTGAGTCATCTTGGCAGCGATTGCGGTATCGCAAACGTGAACATCGGCACATCCGGTGCGGAAATCGGCGGCGCCTTTGGCGGTGAGAAGGACACCGGCGGTGGTCGTGAGGCCGGTTCGGATGCTTGGAAAGCCTATATGCGACGTCAGACGTGTACCATAAACTGGTCCAAAGAGCTTCCTTTGGCACAGGGCATTCGTTTTGAAGTGTAGTATAAGGAGACTGAAACGGCCTCTAATTATTTTCCGACCAATAAACATAGGGATATTATGACACATAACGGGGGGATAAAGCAGAAGACTTAAACGCAGGAAAATAAGGGGGGGGGAATTTTCCAATGGAGACCCCCATGGAAAATTCCGGCCCAAAATAAAATCGGATCTTCCGGACGGGACTCCAGAAGGCCTAAAAATCCAAAAAGGGTGGAATCGGCGTCGTGCCTTACCAGCGCATCAAAACTTCACCTTGGGCGCCTGTTGCTGTTCCTTGGGGGTTTCATAAAAAACGGCCTTTTCAAAACCGAACATGCCCGCCAGTATGTTGGTGGGGAAGCTTCGAATCTTGATATTGTAGGCCTTCACCATTTCATTGAAGCGTCTCCGTTCAACGGCGATGCGGTTTTCGGTCCCTGCCAGTTCATCCTGCAGACGGATAAAATTGGTATTGGCCTTCAACTCCGGATACCGTTCAACCACCAGCAACAATCGTCCGAGTGCGGAGCTGAGCTGTTGGTTGGCTTCTATCTTATCGTTTACGGTGGCGGCGCCTGCCACCTTTGAACGGGCGTTGGCCACTTCCACAAACACTTCCTTTTCGTGTTTGGCATATCCCTTGACCGTCTCCACATAATTGGGAATCAGGTCATATCGGCGTTGAAGCTGATTCTCCACCTGGGCCCACGCCCCCTTGACACTCTCATCCATGGTCACCAGGGAATTATATGTTCCCTTAAGATATGAATAGGCCCCAATAACGATGACCAGCAATATGCCCAATATGATTAGTAAGGTTTTGAGTCCTTTGCCCACGTTATCCTCCCAATGAATTTACCAGTTCGGATAGCTTTCTCATTTCCCTGAGGCAGCCTTTAAAAAGATGAAGGCTTTCTTCATCGCTTATTTTAGACATTTCCTCTTTAACATGAAGGAGTCCTTCAAATATTGCATACTCCAATTGAAATGCGTCCGCCGTTTTTCTGATGATCTCGCGTCGTTCTTTTGGTACGGGTATTTTCTTGAGATACAGCAAAGCCTCAAAGATTGCAACCAGTGCCGGAAGCGCATCCTTGATGAGGCTTTTGAGCGCTTTTCCCTTTCCTTCGGTCCCGATAAATGCCTCCCGCAACAGAAGCAGCTTTCCCTTGATCTCTCTTTCACACTGGAGCCTTACAAATTCGGGGCTGAATTCAAGATCCTTGAGGATCTCCTTTCCAAAAACGTGAACGTGATGGTTCCGAAAATTGAGGTATTCAATGGGAAAAACATCCAGAGAGGTCGTGATGTAATTTTCCGTCAGAAAAAGCGGTACAGCCACCCCTTTTTTCCGCCATTTTCCGACGAGATCAAAGGCGCGGTCAAGCTGTTCAATGCCCTTTTCCGTGAGTACGATCATGAGATTGATATCGGAACTCCCGGGCCGATAATCCTTCCCCGTTGCGCTGCCGTAAAGGGTAATGCTCACAAGATCATCGCCGTAGAGGGCTTTGAAACCTTTGGTAATTTCCGGCAACATCTTCTTTGGATCCATCTTCATTTTCCCCATCCTTTTAAAAGCCTCCTCCGGCGCCACCGCCGCCGCTCATGCCACCTCCAAATCCGCCGAAGCCGCCCCCGAATCCACCAAAACTCCCGCCGTGCCCGCCGCCGGAGTACCCCGAGCCATATCCGCGGCCGGAACCCAAGAGAAAAGGGAGGGCATAGAGCCAGGAACCACGTCTTCGTCCGAATATCAGCATGATGACGATCAGTATGAAAATGAGGGGTAGAAAAGAGAACCCGGACCGTTTTTTGGCAGCCATTTTCGGCGTTTGAACGGACAGCTTAATACCCGAGGCCTTGGCAAGGACCTGGGCCACGGCCGCTGTGCCCGCATACAGACCTTCCCCGAATTTGTTTTCTTTAAGGTACGGAATCATATAGCGATCCCGTATCTCCCCCACCAGGCCGTCAGGGAGGATCCCCTCCACACCGTACCCGGTCTCAATGCGCATCTTGCGTTCTTTCACCGCCACGAAAATCAATACGCCCTTGTCTTCTCCCTTTTTTCCGATTCCCCAGGCACTGTAAAGGCGGTTGGCATAATCGTTATAGTCCGCACCGCCGATATCGGGCATGGTGACCACCACGATGGGGATTCCCGTTTCTTTCAGCATTGCGCCTGTTAAAGCGGTGATCTTTTGTTTATATGCGGGAGGAACGACCCCTGCAAAATCGTTGACAAGTCCTTTGGGTTTTGGAAAGGGACGTTCCGCTTGGACGGAGGAAACCGCAGCCAAAAAGAAGAGAATTAGAGCGAGAAAAAAAAACGAATATTTCAAACCGGAGGGTCGCGATACGGTCATGGAAAGTATCTCAGAATTTTAACAGTTTTGAACTCCCACCTCTGAATCTTCAGGGTCGTAGCGGGAGCCCGGAATTTAATGAAGATTACCGGATTCAACAAGCCCACTGTCAGTATCATACAACGAAATCAATCCCAAGTCACATGATTTTTGGCGCATCATTTACCTTGGTTTTTATGAGACCCTCCAGCCGATTTTGTGGTAAGATATCCGCAGAACGGACCACCAACCACCTCCGGAGCCCACAAAATGAAGACCTTTTGCCGCCTGTTGCTGCTTCTCATCTTTTCTATGGAAAATAGTGGCGTCTTCGCCGGAGCGTTTCCCGCAGCTCCTGGTACCGTTTCAATCAAACATCAAGAGATGAACAAAGAGATATCTCCCTGGTCGGTTTTCGGGCCGGCCAAAGACTTCAAGGGGAGCCCGATTTCCCTCATCGGCCGAAGCGGGCTCTTTCATACCCGGTCACCCCGTAAAAACTGGATTGCGCTCCTGCCAAACGGTGAAATTTCATTCGCCATGCGGATCAAAACCATCATGGAGGCCGACACATCCATTCGCATCCAGGCATTAACCTTCAAAGGCGACGAATCCGGCCTCTATATCGCCCAAATCCTGAAATACAAAAAAGCGCAGGGGCTGAACGTCAGAGTCATCGTGGATGCCGTGAGCAATCAGAATTATCAGACCAAAAAGATGTATTTCGATCTGCAGCAGCACGGTATTTTGGTGGAAGGGTATGAAATTCTGGGACTTGAATGGTTAAACGAGATTTCCATGGGGAGTTCGGATCCTCTTGCCCGGACCGTCGATTTAAACAAACGGTTTCATGAGAAGATGTGGATCGTTGACGGTGATACCGATCACGGAATTGCCATTGTGGGAGGACTCAACATCGGAAACGAATATTTCAGAATCGATTTTTCAAATCCGAGCCGTTACTGGCGCGACCAGGATGTGATCGTCAGAGGAACCGTTGTGAAGGACATTGTGGCGGCATTTGACAGGAACTATCAATACTTTCAGTGTCTTAAAAAAAGAAGGGGCATTGCGGACGCCGACCGTTACTGGGACTTGACCCAAAAGTCCCTGGACGGGCTCGGAAACCTGGACATGACCAAAGAGTTGTTTAACGCGTTCGGAAAACTCAAATTGGGCTACGAAACCGATGCGTATCTCAAACAGCGCGTGGCATACATGTCGGAACTACCCTTTCAACCCATTTACAGACCTGCTCGCTGCAGGTTTTTTCAGAACAGACCCCGATTTGAAGAATCCTACATTGCCCAGGCCTATCTGAAGCTGATTCAGGACGCAAAAAAGGAAATCCTTATTGCAAATGCCTATTTCGTGGCAACGGCGCCCATGATTAAGGCCATCAAGGATGCCGCAAGACGCTGCGTCAGGGTTGTCATCATCACCAACAGTCTTGAAACCAATGATCTTCCCGACATCACGATCGTGGGGCGAAGTCATTACGAAGAATTGCTGGAGGTCAACGGGGAGGCGGCCGTCAAAAGATGCCCCGACGGCACTGCGGGGGTTCAAATCTGGGAATGGCAGGGGCGCAAGGCGGGAACCGTCGAGCGGCGACAGGGGACCATGCACTCCAAATACGCGATCTTCGACGGCGCCGTGTCCCTGGTGGGTTCTTTCAACCTGGATCCCAGAAGCGAACGGCTCAACAGCGAAACGGTCATTATTTGCGAAAGCAAGCCCCTGGCCAAACAGTTGACCGATTTCTTCCAGAAAAGCGATCTTTCTTTCAGCAAACGGATTACTATGGAAGCGGCAAAAGCCTATAAGGCGCCTTCGGGAACCGCTTACCGGCTGCGCAAACAATTCGGAAAATTGCTTGAGGATTATTTTTAGCGCTTGTCGTAAGGTGATCGAAAAGAAGCCACGTCGGGCTACAGCCCATCAATGAACATGGCAAACCATTCCCATCCGTATCGCGTCATCTTTCCGGCAAGCCCTTTTGGGATACCGCCCGCCGATCTCTTTCGGATATCCACCCCCACAATGGGAAGCCCTTTTTTTAGCGCGCAGTCAATTTCCCATGAGACACCGAAATCCGAGGCCGTGTGTTCCGAAACCAGAATCATCACGGCATCCGATTTGTGAATGTTTTTTTCAGCCACCCGTTTCCAACGATCCCGTTCCAAACCGCTTCCGTCACTTGTGAGAAAGTCGAAGGTATTATTGATATAAAATTGCCAACGTTGCCTGAAACCGATCATCATATCGCGACGCGGGATGTCCGGTTCGGCGCACCCCACATAGATTCTTTTGTGCGCCCCCTGCGAGAGGTGGTCCTTCTCCAGCTTTTCGGTTGTGACCTTATGTACGATCATCGAAACACTCCTTTTCACTGTAAATAGTCTACCCATTTTTAAGAAAATATGCCACAATTAATCGGGACTTGCGGGCGATGGAAGGCTCACCCAAGGTCTTCTGGATCACCCGGTCAATGAATAGGGAAATGGGGTTTTAATGATTTTTCTTGACTGAGATTAACCGATTCAATAAAATTCGTTTTAAAGATCAATAAGTTCAATTTGAAATCCGCTGACCAAAATGCGGACCCGTCACAATTTGTTGAATTGAAAAACATATTCCTTCGCAATATTTTAGCATCGTAGAATATCCGTCTAACTCACTTTAATTTCTTTATTTAAACTATCGTTTTAAGTTACTCTTTCTGCATACCTATTCAAGGAGGGGGACACTATGGGTCGAAGAACCTTCGCCTTTATGGGTGTTGTATTCTTTCTGTTTCTTTTATCCGGATGCGACAGCAACGACACCGTTACAAAAGTAAATATCGGCCCGCTCCCCTCAAATCCAGATGAATGGGTCTGCCCCGGCTCGGTGGCGGACCTTTCCGAGGCTGAAATCGATTCGTGGTGCCTGGCCCATGTGGGAGACGGAGAACCGGCCCCGCCCAATCTGCGGGTACCACCAAACTATACCAACCATGACATGAAAAACGCCTTTGATACGGCATTCAGAGACTTTCTGCGCAGCCGTCTCTATGATACCGAACTGAACTGGGCCCACGACCTGAACTGGCGCATGACCGGCCCCTATGTGGGGGCCATCGGCCACGGGGAGTTCTACGGCGTCCACTCCACGGCCGTGCGCATCTATTACTCTCCGGAAGTCATCGGATGGCTATGCGCCGACCGGCAGGGGACCATTCCGGACGGTGCCATGATCATCAAGGAACAGCATCCCATCAACGAATCCCTGGGCATTTCCGTGGACTTTCAGGGCTGCATGGAAATTGATGACAATGTGGAACCCACCCACTGGACCGTATTCATTAAGAATAATGAAGCCTCCAGGGATGGCTGGTACCAGGGCAGTTTCACCCAGGAGCCTTCGCCGCCGGTGGCGGAATGGGAGTTGGGAAATCCGCCCATTCTGGATGCATCCGCCGTTACATCGGATGATTTTTTTACCGAAACCATGAATCCCCCATGGGAACGAAATGAGAACTGGTATCCCACGGGATATCTCTTTCTGAAGGACGGGAAATTCCCCGATACCGTATGGCGTTACAGCCAGTACGGCAACTGGTGCATCAATTGCCACGCTTCCGCCGAGAAAGAGTCCACCTTTTCATCGCTGATCAATGTGATCACCAGCGGCACGAGGTTCAAACAATTCAGTCCGGACCTGCTGCTCCTGGAAGATCCTGATTTCAGGGGAAATCTGCACGCACCCCAACGGATCGCTCTTTCCTATCTGGAAAGCCAGAACGAAGCGGGGTTCAACGATCCCTTCACCAACCCACTTCCCGAACCGACACAAGAATTTCTGACCTTTTACGACCAGATCCAGTCCGTCGACTTCACCCGGGCCTGGGAAGTGCGATTGCCGGCCGAAACCTATGATCATCAAGTGTCGCTGGCCGCCGGACCCGGAAAATATCTCACATCCGACCAGTGCATCGGATGCCATGACGCCACGTTCATGAATGCCAACCTGCCCAATATGATTGTGCAGGAGCAGGAGGGCAAAAACCCGGCGGAACGCTATAACCTCTCTCCCTACGGCGAGTGGAAAGCTTCACCCCTGGGACAGGCCGGGCGGGATCCGATTTTCTTTGCACAGGTTCAGAGCGAGACAAACTTCTTTGCATCGGGTCTTGCGGGCCTCCCGGAACCGGCGGCCTGCATCGAGACCACCTGTTTGCACTGTCATGGGGTCATGGGCCAGCGGCAGTATCAGATCGACACCGAAGGGGATAAAGAGAAAGAAAAAGAAGACTGTATATCCCTGTTCGGCATCAAACCCCCAGCCCAGGTCCCCTACGGCATGCCGCTACCGGCAAGCGCGGTCACGGAGTGGCCGGGATCTTCGCCCAATACGGACCAGATATACGGGTCCCTCGCGAGAGACGGCATCTCCTGCACGGTGTGCCACCACATTGTGGATACGGCCTTTAACACGGAAGCGGAATACACGGGCAATTTCGTGACAGGCCCAGCCAATCAGCTCTATGGGCCTTACCGGCAGATTGTCCAGAAGCCCATGGGAAATGCCCTGGGTGTCCGTCCCCTTTATGGAAAACAGACACAGGACTCTCAGTTGTGCGGCACCTGCCACAACATTCTGCTCCCCGTGGTCTCCAACGATGGGGCACTGCTGCGCTTCAGTTATGAACAGACTACCCATTTGGAGTGGACGAACAGCGTATATTCAAAAGAAGGCAATTCCTATGTGAACTGCCAGGGCTGCCATATGCCCAAATCATTTTACGACAAAGCGGTAAAGACCAAAATCGCCAATATTGAAACGCCCGATTTCCCCCCCACAAGCAACCGTCTGCCCGATGATGAGATCACCCTGACGGAACGGACCAGCTATTCCCGGCATCCCCTTCACGGGCTGAACGTCTTTTTAAATGAAATGTTCCAGGAATCCCCGCTGATTCTGGGAAGACGGCAAATCGATTTCATGACGGGAGTCGCCACGACCCAGTCGCTCACCACCGCCCGCAATTCATTTCTGGACATGGCGCGGAACCAAACCGCCTCGGTGGAGATACGATCCCTCGAAAAGACGGCGGAAGGCAAATTAAGAGCCGTCATAAAAGTGACCAACAAGGCGGGGCACTACCTCCCCTCGGGGGTGGGATTCAGACGGGTATTCATCGAGTTCCTGGTGAGGGACGTGGAAGACAACATCTTGTGGGCATCGGGCAGAACCAACAGCGTGGGGGCCATCATCGAGGGGGTTAACGGGCCGGTGCTTCCCAGTGAGGACGTCATTCAAAACCCCGCCCTGTTCCAGCCCCACTATCAGGTCGTGGACAGACAGGCCAAGGCCCAGATTTACCAGGAACTCATCAAGGACTCCGACGGAAACCTGACCACCAGTTTCCTGCGCCGGGTGACACCGGTCAAGAACAACCGGCTGCGCCCCAAGGGGTTTGATCCGGAATTTTTTGCCTCCAACCCTTCAACATATATCAGTGAACTGGCCCGAATACCGGGTGACGCCAAAAATGACCCCTTTTACACCAACCCGCAGCTCACCGGCGCCGATGAAATCGAATATCTCATCACCCTGGATGCGGCATCCATGGCAAAGGTGGATAACGTCAAAGTCACCCTTTACAACCAGTCCATTCCCCCTTTCTATCTCCAGCAACGGTTTAACGATGCCAATGTGGGTGCGGCGCAAAAGAACCAGATCCAGCGCCTCTATTACCTCACCAGTCATCTAAACACCGATGGTGCCAAGGAGGGAGAAGAGGCGTTTATCAAGGACTGGAAGCTCATGCTGGCGACGGATACGGACTACGTCCAATGAGGTCCAACGGCGGATCAAAAGATAACCCGAGGCGCTAATGCTATTTGGAAAGGGGAAGGAAATGGTGAAACAAAACCTGCCGCCCGGTTTTCAGGATATGCTCTCTTTCAATCTCATTGAGGCGCTTCTGGGACGCCGTTCCAGAAGGTTCTTCATGGGGGCGGAGATCCCGGATGGCGCATTTCAGTATACCTCCAGCCACCAATCGTTACCATTGACGGATCTCGAGAAAATGCTGATTGTCTCGGCATGCGGCGGAAACACATCCTGGCATCACATGATATATCGCGGTGCCCGATACGCGCCCCATCTTTCAAATTATGCCGGTGCAGCGGGCGGCAGGGTCTTCCCATCGGCTGCGGGCTTTCAAACCAGCCAGACCTTTTTCACCGACGATGAAGGGGTGTACATGCTGGATATGCGGGACGCGCCGGCTTTTTCGGAACGGTCGAACGAAGGATCATTGGATGTAAACGACTTTGTGGACAACACTCGAAAAAAGGTGCGCAAGCTTCAGGACGGGCGCCTTAAAATCCCTTCCGAGGTGCCCTTCGTGGAAGCCCACAACACTTGGGCATTCAACAAGCCTTCGACCCTGGTGGTCATCCCCGTGGGCGATCTTTCCCAACACGTACTCCTGGCCCTTTGCTACATGCTTCAAAATGGATTGGTACTTTTTGATGATATTAACCGGTGTGCCATTCCCGGCATCGAGCATTACAAGGACATGGTCGATATCCATAACGTGTGGAACCTCACCTTTGTGGAACAGTGGTCCCTTTCCGAGTTGAGCGTTGAGCTGGGAGCCAGCTGTTTTGCCGGGACCCTGATGCTTCAGGCCATGGGGCTGGGCGGCTGGATGTTGAACGGCGTGGACCCTTTCGCCGTTCTGGGCGCCAGCGGGGATCTTGATGCTCCGGGGTTGGGATTTCGCTATCATGAGGATGAGCGCTGGCCTTACCCGAACCCTACCGGACTAACCGGCGTAATGGAAGGGTATTGCCCGCCGCACTATCCGAACATGTGCGCTGCCGTGGAAGCGGTGTGCAAACGAAAATTCGGTCCCGGAGGTCCTTTCAATGCCGATACACCCGGACCGTGGAAAGAAAGCCCCAAAGTGCGCAAAGCAGCCCAGGTCCACGATGAACGCTTTAAAGAGTGCGTGGCATTACAGGCCCAATACATTTATGACACCTTCGGTAAATTCCCAGGTACCGTACCCACCATGTTCCTGATCATGTACCTGCAGGCGCACCATCTGGATACGGATTTCTACGACAGACTTTATAAGCCCGGTGCCTATCTGAAAACCCATGCAACGCACATGGAGAGGTGGCACAAATAAAGAGGAACAACCAACAAGGATTAGCAGCCTGCCACAACTTTGGGAGTCCAGTATCACTGCTTCCCAGTCGGTTCGACATTGATTACCATAATATCCTGCGAACCCTCAAACATCTCTTTTCCGATCGTATTACCAGTGAGCGTCAAGGTATTATAGCCGTCGATTATCAGCCCAGGGAGGTCCTTAATCTGCTGCGACACGAACTTGGCCACAAAGTTGCCTCGGTTATCGGACTTCCAGTGACTAATGGCAACGCCGTTAAGAAGTACACTTGAGCCGACCACCGTACTGTAGGCGATATCCGTATGAACCGTTACGACTTCGCTCTCGCTTTGAATGTTTAAAACATTGGGGGAAACTTGAATTTCAATAGGTAGGATGTCGGAACCAAAAGTCGTTGAAGGGCCAAAGAAACCGCACAAAGCGACAATCATCAGACAACCCAAAAAACCTTTTCGACAGCATTTCATAATTTTTTCTCCTTTTCCTATAAATGGTTTAACAAAAAAATCTCTATTTCTCACGGCCCTACCCCAAAAAGGGCATTGATACCAAAGCCCGTTTTTCACGTAACACCTAAAAGCACAGACGCCACATCCGAAACGACCGGTCCAAGAGGACCCAAAACCCAAGAAAGCCAAGTGATCACGAAGACGACTTGGCTTTCTTTCTTTTAAGGCAGCCCGGCCGCCTTCCTTTGAGACCCGAAACTTTCTGTCCCCGCCTCACGACGGGTTTAGCTTTATCTCTGATATGTAAAAATTTTCTAAAGGGCTGCGGGGTCGCTCGCCCTTAGGGAATGTAACACCGATCTTCCTTCCTGCGGCTTCGCGATTCTTGCTGAACACCTAAGCTTTATTTAATTAACTAGATCATAAGAACTAAAGTTTCACCGTTTTTGAACCTTTTCCAATTTTTCCAGCCAGTTCCGCGCATTTTTTTTATTATGCGCAGAGAATTTTGGCACGAAAAATGAAAATTTTTTCAATTTTTATGCCAATAAATTCAACTAGTTATTTAACTTTTTACCCTTGAAATTCGCTCCATCTCGTGATAGGATTCGATAACAACTTATTGATATTCCATCGGAAAGGAGCTTGGCAACATGTTTATTCTAAACGATATCTTAAAGCCTCTACAAAATGCTTTTTCTTCCACCAATCTCGGCAGGGAACGAGCACACTGGTTCTCTTATGCCATCCTGGCTTTCATCATCCCTTTCACTTCATCTATCTCTTCAAACGTGTTGCGTTGCCTCAATACCTTGTTTGGGCTCAACATTAACAAACGTCGATTCTACACCTTTATGGCTTCCAACAAAATACCATGGCATAACCTATGGGCCGCCTTATGGCACCTCATTCCTGACCCCTTGTCCGATGGGCGACTTATGATCGCATTAGATGATTTCATCAATCCAAAGACAGGTCGCAACATCTTCGGATGTTCTCATATCTTCGATCATGCCGCAAAGGACAATCAATCCAAATATCCATGGGCACAGAATGTGGTTCTTATTGGTCTGTTAAA
>ADZZ01000514.1 GCA_000179315.1 delta proteobacterium NaphS2 | reverse complement strand
TGGAAGAGATATCTCCGGTCTCAAACAAAAGCCGCTTCTTCCTGGCTTTTGCATGATCCGGCTGTATTGACGGCTGCTCGATTTCGTCTAAAGTTCCCGGAAAGCGAGATGCAAGAAAATCAGGCAGCAGGCTGATGGTCTTGTGCGCACTCGGGCAGTACCATCGAGGTACCAGACAGTATTCTGGAAATTTCCTGGGATAGGTGCCATGCCTGGCCAGGTCGCATCCTCCCTCGGGATGAAAGGGACAATGATCAAGCTCCGCATGTTCCCAGGCCTTTTGCTCATTGTATTCTTCTATGGTTAAATCTATAGGGTATCGAAGCTGCATATGAAAAAAATCGGACGTAATGAGCCCTGCCCATGCGGCAGCGGCAAAAAATATAAAAAATGTTGTCTCAACGCCTCCAAATTACCTATTGGAGGGACCTTTATTTATACGGATTTGGACAATTTATCAAATCAGGTGCCGGACTTGATTCAAGACAAGAAGTTTGATGAAGCCGAGGCGGTGTGCCGAAAGCTCTTGCGACAATATCCTGAGGAGATCGATGGCCTTCATCGTTATGCTGAACTCTATGAAGCTCAGGGAAAAAACCGGGACGCTGCTGAGTACTATCGAAAAGCAGTTGCATTTGCCGAAAAGGCTGGAGGGTTTGGGAAGGAATCCGTTCAATCCTTCCGACAAAAGGCTGAAAAACTTGCACTTGCCGAGAAGGGGTAGTCTCACTTTACAATACCGGTTCCAATAAACCACCGGTGGAATAATCAGATATTTTGAGCCGGTTCTTTGCTATTTATTGTGGCTGACAACATGTGGTCGCAGCCAAGATCGTAGAAGCGACCAAAAGCCCTCAATTGTATTGACATGAACTTCACAGAAGCCATCGCCGTCTTCATCTCTGGCATATTCTCCCTTACCATGACAAACAGTCTTATGGGTATAGCCCCAGTCAGTGAGATGATTGTAAATGCTGTACTCATCTGTATTCACCAAGGTTCCTGGTGTTATAACAGACCGCAAAATCGGTTCGATGGTTTTTTGTTTAACGTCTGGAAGCATAAAAATGGCGACATCCCCGGAACGTTCAATGATTCCGAGGACAGGAGGTTTTTCTTTTTCAAGAGTTCCTCGGCCCGGAGCACCCTTGAGCGCTCTGCACCGTGGTGCTCGCCCTTTCTGACGAACTTTTTCCGGATGCCCTTTATGCCCTGCAATTACGTATACTTCGTCGCACTCTACTACCCCACTGACTTTACATCCCGGCTTCCTTGCAGCGATTTCGCTCCGAAGCAAAATAGTCATCCTATGGGCGACATCCGGATTAAGGTCCAGCTCCGCGGCGATTTGCCTGTTGGATAGGTTTAGTCCCATGAGGTATAACATGACGATCCATACTCTGATGGGATGGTGTTTTCTTGCCAGAATGGTACCCGTAAAATCGTTGAAACGGCAACCGCAGTTATTGCATTTATAGTTCCGACAAAGCGGAGCATTACGTTTGTGACCGTTCTTTTTGACCCGGTTTGAGGTACATTTTGGACAACAAATACCACATGGCCACTTCTTTTCTCTGAAGAATTCGTAGCACTTAGCGGGGTCGATGAGTTCAAGGATTCCAATCTCCGGATTTGTAGACGATTTTGTGGTCATGGCTATCTGCATATTTAAGTGGACAGAAAGCCATCTTATTTATACCAAATCTGAAGAAATTCCCAGCGAAAATGACTTTTTCAATCAAATTATTTACAGCACGGGAAATCGTCGTATGAGCCTATAATTTTTGCTGGGAAAAGCGGCGCCGGGAAAACGCACCTATCCACAGCTTTGGGCATGGAGGCTTGCAAGCAGGGAATCAGGTCCCGTTTTGTCACCGGCTGCGGCCTAGCCAATGAACTTATTGAAGCCAGAGATGAAAAACAGTTAGGCCGAGCAGTCAAACGGTATGCCTCTTACGGACTGCTCATTATTGATGAACTGGGATACATTCCTTTTTCCAAGGAAGGGGCACAGCTGATTTTCCAAATATTGGCGGAACGTCACGAAAGAAAATCCGTCATCATAACCACCAATAAGGGATTTGGAGACTGGACGGAAATATTTGGTGATCCCAGTATGACGGCAGCGCTGCTGGATCGGGTAACGCATAAGGCCCACATCATCAATTGCGACTGGGACAGTTACCGTTTAAAGGAAACATTGAAAAGGAGCCCCAAATGAAAGAAATCACTATATACAATACGTTAAAGGGCAGGCTGGAAACAGTCAGTTTTGAGTTTACAGATGAAAACACCACCTGGTTTGAGGACCTTGAGGATTACTATATTTACAGGATCGCAGATGCGTTCGGCGGTGTTGTCAGCCACAATAAATAGCAAAGAACCGGCTCAAAATATCTGATTATTCCACCGGTGGTTTATTGGAACCGGTATTGTAAAGTGAGACTACCCCTTCTCGGCAAGTGCAAGTTTTTCAGCCTTTTGTCGGAAGGATTGAACGGATTCCTTCCCAAACCCTCCAGCCTT
>ADZZ01000515.1 GCA_000179315.1 delta proteobacterium NaphS2 | reverse complement strand
CAAAACGCAAAGTGCAGAAAGACCGTACCGTAAGTCTGAACGGTATGGCCTATGAAATTGACGCTTCCCTGGTGGGAGAGACCGTAACACTCCGCTACAACCCTTCCGAGCAGGGCAAAGAGATAAAGGTCTGTCACAACGGCCGTTTCGTCCAAAAGGCGAAACTGGTGGACACCTACGCCAATTGCTTTGTGAAACGTGATCGCCCGTCTAAAACCATTGAAGCACTTGATCCTGAAAAGGCCGTCGATCATAAGCGGGAAAGCAGACCCAAACAACCTGTTAACTTCAGCAGGATCTCCGAAGCCGAAAAGGGGGATGGCTATGTATAAAAAGGTCTATGGGCTGACCCACTACCCTTTTGAAAAAGATCTGGAACCGGACAAACTGTTTGGTTCAAAAGCTGCTGATGAGCTTGAAGCCCGGCTTCATTATCTGTTGAAGCTGCGCGGTATCGGGCTTGTCACCGGAGAAGTGGGCAGCGGGAAAACCAGTATCTGCCGAAAGATGGCCGCTTCTCTGAATACGGGTCTGTACCGGGTGTTTTACGTTCCTCTGACCACCGGCAATGTAACGGATATCTACAAATCCATTGCCTGGGAAATGGGGCTAACCACGGAACGGAGCCTGGCAGCCCTTTATCGTTCCATCCATATGGAGGTCAACCGACTCTGTCTGGAATCCAAAATCAGGCCAGTGCTGATTATTGATGAAGCGCAATACTTGAGAAACGAGGTCCTCGAAAACCTCAGGCTGCTGACAAACTATGAGATGGACTCACAAAATCGTCTCTGCATGATATTTGTTGGCCAGGCCGAGTTGAGGCGACGGCTTTCACTGTCCGTCCATGAGCCTTTGGCTCAAAGGCTTGTGGTGCGTTATCACATATCCGGTCTTG
>ADZZ01000516.1 GCA_000179315.1 delta proteobacterium NaphS2 | reverse complement strand
GAGTAGTCGAAAGTGGCATGAAAAATAGCCAACCATTTTTGTGCAACAAGTCGTGAAAATCCACCCAACCAATTCTTCAAAATCGATTGTTACCACCCTCGGCCTCGCCGCTTGAAGGATGCTGTTGCCGTTCACATTATCCCACCAGATATTGTCCACAATAAAGCACGAAGAATATTTTGTTTTTGCCTGATTGATTTATCGTTGCAAGGCGATGCGTGACGGACTGCCTATCTTCTGATCGGGGTGCTGTTTCGAGAAAACCCTTGGGGCTCTGCCCCAAACCCCGAGGTTTTTTTAGGCATGAATGGTTTCGCTAACCTAAAACTGACCCCCTAAAGGCCAAAACGACAACCTAAAATTGACCCCCCTGAGTGGACCTCTGGTAAGAAGGATTGCTAAATATCAATCCTATGCTGGAGGCAGAAAGGAGAATGCTCACGGTGGATCAATACAGCTACATACGGACGGCACATAGGGTTTATGGCAAAGCCATAAAACAAATTGCCCGGGAGACGGGACATTCCAAAAATACAGTTAAGAAGGTTCTTCGGGGAGAATACAGCGGTTATAAGCCAAGGATTGGACAAGCATACCCTGTTTTGGCCCCCTATATTAGAACCATCGACCGATGGTTGAAGGATGATAAGGATCGTCCCAAAAAGCAGCGGCATACGGCGGTGCGGGTTTTTAATCGTCTCAAACAGGAGCATGCTTTTCAAGGATCTGAGACAACTGTCCGGCGATATGTTCGCGAGGCAAAATTGAGATTGGGCGTTAGTGGTCGTGAGGTATTTATACCATCAGATCCACAGACCGGCGTCGAAGCCGAGGTGGACTGGGGAAACTGCATTGCCATTTTAGGGGGTGTCGAAACACGGCTGAAACTCTTTTGCATGCGATCCAAATTTTCCGGAAAGCATTTGGTTCGGTGTTATCCCTGCGAGCGGCAACAGGCCTTTTTTGACGGTCATATAAAAGGGTTCTCA
>ADZZ01000517.1 GCA_000179315.1 delta proteobacterium NaphS2 | reverse complement strand
TCCCCCTTTCTTGACAGCATCATTCAACATGGCCACCGCGGCGGTACTGCCCGGTGCACCGATTTTTTCAATACCCATGGCCTGCAGGATTTCCCCCACGGAATCTCCCACCCTGGGGGTGGGTGCCAGCGAAAGGTCGATGCCGCCAAAAGCTGCGCCGATGCCTCCGGCCACTTCTCTGCCGAGGAGTTCACCCACCCTTGTTACCCTGAAAGCGGTCTGTTTGATTTCGCTTGCCAGCATTTGTAGATCCAAATCGGGTGTTGTGCTCCGCAGCCGTTCAATGGCCCGTTTCACCACTCCCGGTCCGGAAAATGCCAACATTGACCACCGCCTCTCCCTGTCCGAAACCGAGATAGGCGCCGGCCATAAAAGGGATTGTCTTCGGGCATGTTGGCGAAAACGCAAAAGTTTGGCGCAGGCAAACCCTCCCTGGTGTGCGCTTTTTTCCGCAGCCAGTTTGATGATCCGTCCCAGTTGCAGGATCGCGTCCATATTAATGCCGGCTTTGCTGGTGGCAACGTTTATGGAGGCGCAGATTCGATTCGTCTCCGAAAGAACCTGCGGCAGGCTTTCCATAAGCCGGGCTTCCGACGGCGTGATGCCTTTCTGCACCAGCGCCGTGAATCCGCCCAAAAGATCAACGCCTACGGACTCAGCGGCATGATCCAGGGCGTGTGCGAGTTTAAGAAACCCCGCTTCATCGGTCTTTCCTCCGATAACGCCCATGGGCGATATGGCCAGGCGTTTATTGACCACCGGTATGCCGTAACGATCCGAGATGTTTTCGCAAACGGGTACCAGCGAACCGGCGACACGTTTTATCTTGCTGATGAGATTATCGCAGAAGTTTGACACATCGGAGGAAACACAGTCGGTGACGTTGATGCCCAAGGTAACCGTGCGGACGTCCAGATTTTCTTCCTGAAACATGCGGACCGTTCTGAGGATGTCTTCTTTTCTGTTCATGACGGTGTTTCCGTTTGGTGTTTGGGCATGGGGATTCGGTTGGTGGCGTCAAAAATGTCGGAATGCATCAGCGATACTTTAACCTCCCTGTCGGCCAGAAGTTCAGAGAGTTCCAGCCGGACCGCTTTGGTATCCACATCCCGGGGCACGGTAAGTTCTCCGATAATGGTGAAACGGTCGCCATGGGTGCGACAGGCAAGGCTTTCCACATTGATGTGGTATCTTGCCAGACAGGTGGTAAGCATGGAAAAGTTTCCCGGCACGTCGATTCCCGCCACCGCCAGCACAAACGGCGCCCCATGACCCGCCGGTGGAATGGCGGCATCCCGGCGCGGCAGAACGCTGATGGCGGGTGTTCCGGCATCATCAATTTCCAGGAGTCCGTTACGGACTGTTTCCGGAGTAATAGCGGTATTGAATGTGGCCATGAGGGTAATGACAAAATAGCCCAGACGGACATTTTGATCCAGTACTTCAATATTTCCGCCCAGGCGCGTAATGGCCCCGGTGAATCGTCCGACCAGACCCACCCGGTCTTCACAGATGACGGTAATGGCGTAACGGGTTGCGTTTTTCAAAGCTGTCTCTCAATCAGGTCTTTCATTTTTGCTTAGCTTATTCTCAATATCCCTGAATGTCAATTGATCCAATTTTCTTCGAACCTTGATTTATAAATCGAAATGGCGGAAAATAAGCGAAGCTCTTTTGGATACATATCTTCGGCCCATAAAGAAAAGGGGGAAAAGCCATGTCCCAATGGGATGCAGGGAAACTGCTGGCGCTGTCCGGACAATACTGGCACACATGTACCCTTCATGCCGGTGTCAAACTGGAAATATTTACCTGGATTGATGGTGACCAGGTGACGGCCCGTGAATTGTCGAGGCAAATCCGTGTGGATGAAAGGGGTGTAACCGCACTGCTGGATGCGCTTTCAGCACTGGGACTTCTGGTGAAAACCGGGACCCGGTATGCCAATACCCCTGAAAGCCGGGATTTTTTGGTCAAACACTCCCCTCATTACATCGGCTTCATGATCATGCACCACCATCATTTGGTGGAACCCTGGTCCCGGCTTGATGAGGCTGTCAGATCGGGACACTCCGTTTCGGGGAAAGTGGTTCGTGACGATGACCGTCGAGAGAGTTTTCTGATGGGCATGTTCAACATGGCCATGGCCATCGCACCGCAGGTTTCCCGGGAAATTGATCTCAAAGGAAAAACGAGATTCCTGGATTTGGGGGGAGGGCCGGGTACCTATGCCATTCATTTCTGTTTGGCCAACCCTGAACTGCATGGCACCGTGGCGGACCTACCCTCCACCCGCCCGTTCGCTGAAAAAACCATCGCGCGCTTTGAGCTTTCCCACCGGATTCGATTCATGCCCTGCAACTATTTAAAGGAGGAGGTTGAGGGGACCTATGATGTGGCATGGCTTTCCCATATCCTTCACGGTGAAGGACCCCATGATTGTGAAATAATAATTAAAAGGGCGGCGTCAGCCCTGGTGGCGGGCGGAATCCTTTTTGTTCATGATTTCATTTTGAATAACACCGCGGACGGTCCACTCTTTCCGGCCCTTTTTTATCTGAACATGTTGATCAACACCGAAAAAGGCCGTTCCTACACAGAGGGGCAGATTCGCGAGATGATGAAAAAGGCAGGCCTCCATCATATTGAACGGCTTCCCTTTAAAGGTCCCACGGATTCGGGCATTATGGTGGGGATGAAATAATGGGCTTAACTCTTGATAACGTCTTCTTTGGAAAAGTCGTGGCCGGAAATGCCACCTTGTCTTTCAAACATTTCGATCCAGCCCTCCACCCGGTCTTTTCCGTAAATGGCCCTCCAGGCGGCTAAAATCTTGTCCAAAGGAATGTCGGCAAAGACCCCGTGATCGGCAACATATTCCATGAACAGCTCATGTTCCAGGTTGAAGGGTTGAAACATCGAATCCTCCCGGCCGTTGAATTCCAGCGGGGCGACCTTGTGTCGTTCGCAGAGCTCCCGGTTGAAAGCGGGTGTCGCTTTTACCCATTTGCCTTCCAAAAAGAACTCAACGTAGCCGTGGTACACAAAAAGATCGCTGCCCAGAAATTCCAGAAGCTGTCGCGTGGCCAGATGGTTTTTGACGTTGGCAAATCCGAGCCTCGAGGGGATTCGGCATGCTCTTCCAAGGGCGCACAGCAGCGAGGCTTTACAGACGCAGTATCCTCGGCCGCTCTTCAAAATATTGCTGGCGCGATAGTGTTCCGGCAGATAGAAAGGGTAGTAAGGGTCATACCAGATGCCGTCTCTTACCGCGTAGTAAAGTTTTACGGCCTTATCCAAGGGATCGTTGGTGCCGTGGATGGTCTTTGTGGCATGAGCCCTTATGGCCGTATGATCGCTGTCGATTATGGCGGTGGGATTCAAGTACCGGGGATCCGTTTCCTGCATAAATATTTACTCTGTGCCAAAAGCCTGCTTAAAACCGGGCGGCTTTTTTTAAAAGATGAGTGGTGACCGTCAAAATAAGATTTTTTTCTTGACGCATAGTTATGATGTAGCTATCTTGTGATCATGCCAAATGACATGTTGTTACGAACACGCTCGTAAACCATAATAGAAATCAGCAGCTTGCTGCCTGTTATTATCCTTTAGGGAATTACCGGAAAGCCTAACAAAATGACGGGTGAAAAGAAATCAAAAAAAGAAGATAAAGCCGTTCCGGCCAAAGGTAGAGGCAAAGTCAAGCTGGAAATTTATGGCGAGGAGATGGTTGAGAAGATCGTTAAGCTGAGCGGAAACAGCGGACGGGTTTATTTGCCGCCGGACTGGGTCGGGTGCCGGGTCAAAATCGTCAGAGTTGATTGAGGAACTCGTTTTATGGATGAGGTGCTGGACAATTTGTTGATCAGGGAGATCAAGCCGGAAGACGGCCCGGAGATTACGGCCATACAGTCGTCTATCACAAAGGACTCTCCGGCCATTGACTTCTCGCATATTATTGAAGATCAGCTTCAAAAGAATGGTGAAGTCAGCTTTTCAGCGGAATTGGATGGTAAAATTGTCGGATATATGATCAGCTATGTTGTTTTTGGAGGTTTCGGCCTTCAAAAGAGCGCCTGGATTGCTACGCTGGGCGTACATCCCAAATACATGGGCCAGGGTATCGGCCGTATGCTGGCGGAAAAATTGTTGATGATTTACCGCGAAAAAAAAATCAACCACATCTTTACAACGGTCCGCTGGGATTCAGTGGATCTCTTGTCTTTCTTCAAGACCCTTGGCTTTGATCGAAGCGAATTCATTCATCTCACAAAAAAATTAGAGACGTAGGGGATCCGCCAGAGAAACCCCATCATGATTCCCACTCGACTCGGTACGTCCTTATGGGATTGTGGATCCCTTTAACCGCAATATCCCCCATCTCGGTTGCGCTCTGCCGATCATTTAACAGGCTGAGCGTGCGTCGGCTAATGAGGATCTCCCCCGCTTTTGCCAGGTTTTCAAGCCTTGAGGCGACGTTAACCTGGTTTCCGATGATGGTATAATCCCGGTGCATGTCCGACCCCACGTTTCCCACCGTTACGTATCCGGTGTTAATCCCGATCCCAATCCCCAGTTCATGATCGAAACGGTTCCAATCCTGTTTCAGGCGCTGCACGGTTTCTTGCATGTGCACGGCCATTTGAACCGCCCGTTCCGCATGATCTTCCATGGGGACGGGGTCACCGAAAAAGACCAGAAGGCCGTCCCCGATTATTTTGTTCAGGGTGCCGTCATACTGGTGCACCGTCTCAATCATTACGGAAAAATAATGGCTCAACAACTGGAACAGTTCTTCCGGCTCCAGACTGTCCGTGACCTTTGAGAACCCTCGAATATCGGTGAAAACAACGCTCAGCAATTTTCGCTGCGGTTCCGCCCCCAGTATTTCGTCAGTGGCCAGGATGGTTTTGGCAAGGTTTGGAGAGAGATACCTGCGCAGTTGATCGTGCCGTTTCAGCTCAAGGAGCTGTTCATTGACCTTTTTTTCCAGCTCCTCATTTAAGCGAATCAGATTTTCCCTGGCTTCTTCCAGTTCCGCGGTTCGTTGCCTCACCTTAATTTCCAGGGAATCCCTGGCTTTTCGCAATTCGCGATTGGCCCGGTTTTTGTCTTTGATGGATTCGCGAAGCTGGTCAATGATTTCGGTTAACGCGAGCCCCGAATCCGGCTTACCTTTTTTGAGTCTGGAGGCTTCACTGATGCGATGGCGAAATGACATACGATCAAATGTGATGCGCAAGATGCAGTAAGGTGCTTTAAAGATCTCCCCTTCCTTCAAAATCCTTTGGCCGTCCAGGGAAAAATTCCGGGTGATCAGGATCGCCTTTTTTAAATTTTCGGGCGTTTTTACCGTATGAGGGTCTTTGTACTTTCCCAAGAAAAGCTCTTCCCCTTTGAACGTTTCCGGTTCCAGCAAAATCTCCTTTCCCACATTCATGCGCTCCCCGGTGTCTGGGTCCTGAAGGCTCATTTGGCCATGGTTAACTTGCACATCCAGACGGCTGCCGGCAAACTCGGGGTCTTTGTTGAACACCGCCACAGGATCGTATGGGGAAAGCAACTGCGCGATTTTTGCCGGCGGGAGATGCCAGATGGTTGGAATGGCGGATAGGATGCCCCGCATGAAGGCGTCTCCGATATAATCCACGTTCGGGTCAAAACCGTGGTGAAAAGTGATTTTTAAGACGGTTTTGATTTTTTTTAAAGAGGGATCATAACCGGGCGGGTGTATGATATTTATCTCTTTGGTATCATTGAAATTCTTGTTAAAAAAAGGAAGCTTCCGGTAGCCGTCTACAGGTGAAGCAAAAACGCGCACAAAGTAATGGAACCGTCCCCATGAGCGCAGTTGCGCGGAAGAAAGGCCGCAATTAAAAAAGAAATCCGCCTCTCCCACCTCCTTTTTAGCCCGCCGGAATACCCGGTTGAAATTATCATAGGTGGTCCACTGGTCCTCATTTAGAAAAAAGCTTTCGGCAGATGGATACCCATCCGGTCTGGGAAGCCCTTGAAACAGGTTATACCCATGGCCCAGGCGATTTTTCACGTAGGCATCAATGATTTTAAGATTTCTGTTGCTGATGCAATCGAGAGGTGTCATGGATAACTCATTATTATTTTTCTTTCAGCATACTGCATATATGAAAAATTTGGCAAGCCTGTTTTATGGGGATTTTGGATTAAATGTCGCTTTTTCCACGCGTTTTGTTGAAATCCTTGCAACGAATTGCTAAAAGCATCGGAAACGTGGTGCTTTTTTGCGGCTATTTGCGGTGATGATGAGGGGTTTGACCTGGGAGCGGACAATGGTACATTGTTATATGAAGATAATTCGGTTTTTATCGTGCAGGGGATGGTTGCGGTTCATTCTTGCCGCCTGGTTTATAAGCGCGGTGGGGTTCGGCTGTGCCGGACCGCAGGTGGTTCTTCCGGATGTATCCAATGCTCCCAAATCAATCCGCCATGCGGGCAAGTTCGTATGGTTCGATCTCTTCACCCGGGATTTGCCGGGGGCGTGCCGTTTCTACGGGAAACTGTTTGGTTGGTCGTTTTTGGACACGGCACCCGGAAATTCCAATGTCAAGACCATTTCAAACAACGGGATCCCCATGGGGAATGCAATTCAACTGAAATCGGAAATGGATAAGGCCGTCACATCAAAATGGATCGGTTTCATGTCCGTGGCTGATGTGGATCGTGCGGTGGAGCGGATCACGAAAAACGGCGGTACCATTCATATTCCGCCAAAAGAGGTACCCAATCGGGGGCGGCTGGCTGTGGCCCTCGATCCGGAAGGTGCACCCTTTGCGGTCCTGACGGCATCAAAGGGAGATCCCCCGGATAAACCCTGTGTTCCAAACGGGTGGGTCGGAAGCGAGTTGTGGACCCGTAATGTGAAGGAGGCGCTTAAGTTTTACGGAAATCTGGTCGGCTATGAGGCGGAAACCCGAAAAATGGGAGCGGCTCCCGCTTGTCTTTTGCTGATGCGGGACGGTCAAGTGCGGGGAGGCGTTGCCAAAATTGAATGGAAGGACGTGAAACCCAATTGGGTGCCGTATATCGGCGTCACCGATATCGAAGCCGTCGTTATAAAGGCCGAAAAACTGGGCGGCAAAGTGTTGATCGGGCTTGATCCGGATCGGGAGGACGATGTGGCCGTACTGGCGCGGGTATCCTCCCGGGGGGTATCACCATTATCGTCCGGCGCTAGGCCCCAGACCTCCCAGACCGCCGGCCCCGATGCCGCCAAGACCCCCCAGGCCGATGCCGAGATAGGTTCTGGTAAAATTGTCGATTGCTTGCTTATTTATTCCTTGACAAAGGACAAAAGAAGCATGATAATCACCTTTTTCGGGACGTGGCGCAGCCTGGAAGCGCACCTGAATGGGGTTCAGGGGGTCCGGAGTTCAAATCTCCGCGTCCCGACCACGAAATACCTAATAAAAAGAGCAAGTTAGCGGTTTTGCTGATTTGCTCTTTTTTTTGGTTTTTTCAAAAAAAGTAGCAAATAGGTAGTAAAGTCCAAATTTTCAAAAAATCGCCTTTCCGTAACTGCCTGATTATATTGATATTAATTTTTTCCCAAAAATCAGCCTAAAATTCATATCTGTCCATAAAATAATAATAAATCCAAATTGTTATGCATATAGTTTTCCGGAAGCGCACCTGATCCAAATCAGGCCAGGATCAGGGTTGCCGGAGGACATTTTTTAGCGCTGTTTTTAACCCTAACCTCGTCAAGAATCCCGACAAAACACACTTTTTTGGTCTACAACCTACTGTTATCATTTCAGTAATCCAAAAATCCCGTCAAGAATCTCGACAAAAAAGAGCTATCCCACCAGCGCTGCAGGAAATTACTCTCCTAATTTTTCTGTTCTCCAAAAAAACAGAACAAAAAGGGGGCTGCTATGAATCTTGAAGCAAGAAAGAAAGATGGGATCAAGACATGGTACTATGATTTTACGCTGAGAGGCAAAAGACATCGTGGATGGCTCAAGCCAACTTCAGCCATGACAAAGAGGCAGGCAAGCATTCGGCTCCGGAAATTGAAAGCGAAAATCTTGGGAGATTTGCCTGCTCGAAGAAGAACCAGAATAAAAGGTGCGGCGCTGTTCAAGCTGATCTTCAATGAGTATGAGGAATATCTGAAAACCCACAAGCCAAGATCCTATTACGGCAGAATGGAATACATGTTCAGCAATTTTGAGTTTTTCACCAAGAAAAATGCGATCTCTGCGGCTGACATATCAAAATACCAGAAATTGAGAGCAAGTCAGGGAGTCAGCGGAACAACCATCAACCGTGAGCTGAACTACTGCGATGCAGCGTTCAACAGGGCTGTTTCACGGAACATGATAGCCGTTAATCCGTTTACTGGCTTTGATAAATTCGAGGAGCTTGAAAGGACCCGATTCCTTACTGAAGATGAGCTTGTTAGGTTCCTTCGTGCGGCAGCTTATTATGAAATTCAAGCACCACATTTGAAAGCTGTTGTCCTCACCGCAATTCTGACCGGACTTCGTAAAAGAGCAATCCTCACCCTGCATAAAGGCGAAATCAATTTCAATCTCGGATTGATTATTAAATTTCCAGGACAAGCAAGCCGGAACAAAAGGGCAGGGGTGATACCGATTCCTGACGATCTTGTGGATATATTGAAATCAAGAATAGAGCAAAGCAAATCAGGTTATCTCTTTGAAAATCCCAACACCGGGCAACCAATGAGAGATGTCAAGAAATCCTTCAAGAAGGCGCTGAAAAAAGCAGGAATTGAGGATTTTCGGTTCCACGATCTACGGCATACCTTTGCCACCTACGCCATGGTGAAATCAAAAGATATCCGTGGCGTGCAAGAGATTCTGGGCCACAAAAATATTCAGACCACCCAGAAATACACCCATGTCCTTGCCAGGGAGAAGGTCAATATTGTTAACGGTGTCGGCAAGCTTGTGGCTGAAGTCATGGGGCGGAAGATCTCAAGCGGTTAATCGGGATAGGAATATGGCTCGCCCTGGAATGGGCGGGCTCATCATTTTCATCAAGAATCGAAATTTATAGTAAAATTGGTCGGTCTGAGGGTTCATTCCCTTTTAGCTCAAGTCTGTCTGATACCCATTCCGGAATACCAGCAGGATACATTTTTCTAATGTCGCCGACAGTAAATCCAATGACGCCGCTTGACCAATTTCCAGTGGCAACATCAATTGCACTCCTCATGCAACAGCAGATCGTTTCATAGAAACTACCTCTGTATCCTCCATATTTGTCAAAATAGATGTGTTCGCTGAAGAATTCATCCACTTGGTCGGTAAGGGGCCATACCTCATCTTTTCCGCCATTGTCCCAAGACTCAGGCATTTCTTCAATTGAGGTACAATCAAACCAATGTTCAATCTCATATCTTAGCCGTTTTCGCCTTTTCTCCGTTATATCGAAGACGGTTGTCATTCTAAGGGCGAAGTCTTTGAATTTCTGGAGTTCATCTTTATTCATTTTTTCTATAAGAGGAGCATCTCATTCGATGATATTTACAGTTCCATCATCATCAATCAGATAAGTTCCACTTCTGACTGAAGCTTCCCATAACATAAGATTATTATAAAATGGTCCTTCCTTACTGTTGCCGTTCACATTATCCCACCGGATATTGTCCACAATAAAGCACGAAGAATATTTTGTTTTTGCCTGATTGATTTATCGTTGCAAGGCGATGCGTGACGGACTGCCTATCTTCTGATCGGGGTGCTGTTTCGAGAAAACCCTTGGGGCTCTGCCCCAAACCCCGAGGTTTTTTTAGGCATGAAGGCTCCTCGGAAATATCACATAAAAAGGGGAGCCCGAAGACTCCCCTCCCGATGACGATATTTCGTCGTCGCCTATCCGGCTATCCCTTGGCGAGTTGCTCCTCAGCAGAGCTCGCCTCTGTTTCACCGAATCTGATCATGCAGGTTTAGCACTATCCCGTTTCCTCCACTGCGGTAAGAATATGTTCAGCCGATACAAGCTGGGCATTCTGCAGTGCCGCCACATTCAATGAGAGGTGTGCCAGCAGATTGATTTTGCGTGGCAGACCGTTTGTCGCCTGAAAAAGCGCTTCAAGAGCCGGCTGTTCAAAAAGATCCATCTGGGTTCCGGCCAACTCAAGCCGGTGTTTCAGATAAGGGAGCAACTCCTCTTTTGCAAGACCGGATATGTGATAACGCACCACAAGCCTTTGAGCCAAAGGCTCATGGACGGACAGTGAAAGCCGTCGCCTCAACTCGGCCTGGCCAACAAATATCATGCAGAGACGATTTTGTGAGTCCATCTCATAGTTTGTCAGCAGCCTGAGGTTTTCGAGGACCTCGTTTCTCAAGTATTGCGCTTCATCAATAATCAGCACTGGCCTGATTTTGGATTCCAGACAGAGTCGGTTGACCTCCATATGGATGGAACGATAAAGGGCTGCCAGGCTCCGTTCCGTGGTTAGCCCCATTTCCCAGGCAATGGATTTGTAGATATCCGTTACATTGCCGGTGGTCAGAGGAACGTAAAACACCCGGTACAGACCCGTATTCAGAGAAGCGGCCATCTTTCGGCAGATACTGGTTTTCCCGCTGCCCACTTCTCCGGTGACAAGCCCGATACCGCGCAGCTTCAACAGATAATGGAGCCGGGCTTCAAGCTCATCAGCAGCTTTTGAACCAAACAGTTTGTCCGGTTCCAGATCTTTTTCAAAAGGGTAGTGGGTCAGCCCATAGACCTTTTTATACATAGCCATCCCCCTTTTCGGCTTCGGAGATCCTGCTGAAGTTAACAGGTTGTTTGGGTCTGCTTTCCCGCTTATGATCGACGGCCTTTTCAGGATCAAGTGCTTCAATGGTTTTAGACGGGCGATCACGTTTCACAAAGCAATTGGCGTAGGTGTCCACCAGTTTCGCCTTTTGGACGAAACGGCCGTTGTGACAGACCTTTATCTCTTTGCCCTGCTCGGAAGGGTTGTAGCGGAGTGTTACGGTCTCTCCCACCAGGGAAGCGTCAATTTCATAGGCCATACCGTTCAGACTTACGGTACGGTCTTTCTGCACTTTGCGTTTTGATTCAAAAAGGAAAAGGTCGTCCAGGTCATCGCCCGGTTCGGGATATCGGACCTTCTCACCCACTCTGGCCCAGCGATCAAGGGGCGTTTCGCAGAGACTCCGATGGGGCGAACGGTGGTACTCTGTTTCGATATAGGTCCAAAGTGCTCTGTTGATCGCTTTCAGATTCAACATATGTTTTTCCGAAAGCATCGGGAGAAACTGCAATCGTACCGTCCTGAACCATCTCTCGATTTTTCCCTTGGCCGCTGCATGGTAGGGTCTGGCGTGAATCAGGGTTATGCCGAGTTTTGCGCAGACCAGGGATAAATGCTGTGACCGGAAAGCTGATCCGTTATCCACAAAAAGCCGCATGGGGATACCTCGCCTTAAAACGGCTTGTTTCAACACCTCCATGAAGGCAGCGGTATTTTCCGAATGGGCAAAAGCGGCATAGGGGATCACCCGGGTCGCATCATCAATAAAAGCGATGAGATAGGTTTTTCGTTTCCTGCCGTCATTTTTCCTGACCGCCGGACCGTACATGACATCACTCATGAACAAATCCCCGGCATTGAGGTAGGCGAAGCGACGATGGTCTCTATCAGGTGATGTAATCTTTCGGGTTAACCCGTGGCGTGCCAGCAGTTTATACACGGTGGATCTGGGCATCCGAACATCATCGGGAATGTTGCCGGATGCTCTGACTTTCTTGATTAACAGCGGAACGGTTAGTTCCGGTTCTTTTTCTTTGGCCTCAAGAAGTAAATCCGAAATCTCAAGGGGCAGCTTTCTCGTTTCCCCCTTGTCCGTGCGCTCTTTGGGCAGTAGGGCGTCAAAACCGCCCTTGCGGTATTTTTTCAACCATGAACGGATCGTCTCTTCAGCCACACGGGTGCGTCTGGAGCCGGGAATAACATATTCCTGCCCTGCTTTCTTCCTGATCTGAGCGTAAAGCCCTCTTGATCCGGGCGGCAAATGAACAAAATCCGCGATAATCCCGTAGCGAAATAGCGCCACCTGCTCTTGTAGTTCGTTTTCTGCCATCTAAAACCTCCATTCTTATAAAAAAATTGGCGAACGGAAGCCTTTTACCCCATCAAACGGGCATAAACAGTCCCCATCAATTGTTGGAAAACCCAAGGTGGCAATACCGCTTGCCGGAACGGGGGCCGAATCCGACAATAGGCGGCATGGATGGCAGATATTCCCGACCCATTTCACGCAATTTGATCAGCACCCTGTT
>ADZZ01000518.1 GCA_000179315.1 delta proteobacterium NaphS2 | reverse complement strand
TCCTTGTCCAGCAAGCGATTACGGGCATTGATATATTGATCTGCATCCACCCTTAGAATCCGGCAGATTTTGTCGTAGCCGTAATAAGACAGCCCGTTTTTGTCAGATACCACCACCAGAAAAATGTAGAGCAGCAGTTCAATATGACTCAGGCTCTCCCAAAAACCCTTTCGCAAAAAGCGATGTTCAATAAAGGCAAAACCGCCGGCGATTTTGCGTATTCGTTTTGGAAAAAGAGGCTTTTTAACCATCATGTGAACACCTCCGGAACAGTTTGTGGATGATTGCCGTAGCCTCGGCGGGGAAAATCTTTCACAATAACACCCCATGAGCCGCAAAAACGGCATCTCGGACCCACGCCGGACCACCTGGAGGGCACCTTATCACCGGATGACGGGGGTGTTGAACCCTGATCATCCACGGTTTTTTTACTTTTTTTTATTCTTCGCCGACGTTCCGCCCTCCGATGGGCTTTGCGGCCTTTTTCTGTTTGCCGGTAACGGCGTTGTGCTTGTCGTCGCTGTTCCGTGCGGGCTTGTTCACGACATTGATCGCTACAGTACGCCTGGCCTCTGAAACAGCTCCGGCACACATGGAAAATGAATCCACAACTTTTACACTGGATTTTTTTTTAGAAGCCTTAAGGGCATGACGCCTTTGATCTTGAAAAGGATCAAAAGCAGACCTATGATGGGTATGCTTTATATTGTCCGGGGAAGACGGTCTGCTTCTGTTTTTCCCAAAAAAAGAGGCCCGAAGCGGCAACTTCGGGCCTTACCTTTTTTAATAAATCAGACCCCCCATCGCTCAGTGGGTCTATATTAACTCCCCAAAATCATACCCGAAAATGGAACCAAATGCAGATTTTCCACATAACTCCACGAAAGTAAACTGAATCTCTCTTCCGCTGTCTTTTTTTCGTTCAATATTTTCGCGTGTCTTGATCCCGTTCAAAACTGTCTCCCACAACAGAAACCCATCCGTGAACCAGTTTCGCTCAAGGGATCTAAGTCTCGGCAGACCACACAACTCCAATTGAGGTTTAAGTTCAAAGCCCCAATGGTTCAGTTTTCATTAGCAAGGCTGGTTCGGTTAAGATTAGCGTTGAAGCCGCCAGAAAAAAAGGTATTAAAAAGGTAGCCTTTTCTGCCTTACGCATGCAATGCATGCATTAAGTTATTGATATTATTGATGCAGGGAATGCATAGGATGCATGGGATGCAATCTTGAAAGAAAGAGTATCGCCAATGATATTAGATGGTTATGTTGAATTCGTTCCGGATAACGCATTGGATGGGGTTCAGGGGGTCCGGAGTTCAAATCTCCGCGTCCCGACCATTTTAACAATAAGAAAGAGGGGCTAAGCATCGTGCTTGCCCCTCTTTTTTTGCTCTTGGCGCGATCGAGACTGAAGTTTTCTGATACAAGGGTTGCGACTGGGAGGATGGGATAGGCATACTGTCCTTGGAATTTCGGTAATTTACTGGGAATCTCTTGATGCTACGCAGAGGGTAATTTGTACGTTTTGTCAACAACGTTATATGATTCCGTACACGTATTTGTGTTTATTTTCCGCCGCGTAACGGCTTCGTCCAACAACGCGGGCGATTCGTGATTCGTACGCAAATGCGAAGCGCGGCCCTTCGAGATACACAGATGGCGAAACACCTAATAATTTCTTTTGAGAAGCGGGGTTTTCAGATGCCGTGGGCCATATTTTTCTCTTTTTGTTGAAGACGACAAAAGACGTTGATGGCAATAGTCATTAAATCACGATAAAATTATTTATCATTTTCTGTATGTCCTCCCAAATTTCAAGTCAAGGGAAAATGATCTTTTGGGATCAATTCTCTTCTGTCAGCATCTTAGTTTCCGGTTTCTTTGATCCGCCGGTGTTGGTCCCAGTTCGACCGCGAAGGCGTGATCCCGCATGATCCCGCCCGTCAATCTTAAACGTGATGCCGGGTGTCGGTTTTTACTGCTTGTAGAAGCGCGTCGTGAACCCATGTGTTGAGGCTTTTACCATTTTTGCGTGCTTGGATAACCAGTGTTTTATGGAGTTCCGGTTCGACACGAACCAAGAATTTACCGGAATTCTGACCTTATCGCATACTCCGCACCTGTCATGGCATACAGAATGGCTGCGCAGGCGCTACGGTTGATTTGAATTGACCTGATCTGAAAAAGTGATATGTTCCCAGGGAATTCGTATTTTAATCTGTGAAAGAGCTCCAATATCATTCCGGTCATGCCGGATGGGGAAATAAACGGTTTTCATGGAACCAGAGACCTCCCGGAAATTGAACCTTGTTATTCTGCCCAGCGGCAAGCTGCATCTGGAATGGGCGGATGCGCAGAAAACCGTGGCCCGAAGCAGCCGGTTGCTGCAAAAGGAAATTCACGAGCGGTTTTCCGACAAAAGCGATCTATGGCTCCTCTTTCTGGGATTTTCCGATTCCCAGGTTCCGCTCCCCGCATCCCTCGATTATTGGCGGCGTTTTTCCGGATCCTTTGCCAAAAAACTCTGTCAAACCCCCGATCTGGAAATCGTGCGTCACCGGGTGAAGATTCCCATTGTGAAGGAGGAATTGGACGATCATCTGGCCCGGATCCCCATGATGACCGGCGCCGAATATCTGAATATGGAACTGCTGGAAGCCCTGTGGACGGGATTAAATGACGCCTTTTCCCGGGCCGTTCGATCCCACAAAGGGTCTGTCGAGGATTTCATCAGGACTTACAGCCCCAATGCGCATCTGGTGGGCAGAATATTTTTTCACCTGGTGGAAAACAAAAGCGATGAATATCCCTTTGCCTTTATGTCCACCTACACAACCCGGCTGAACCGGCAGGGAAAATCGAAACACCTACCCCTAAAACACGCCTTGGAGGAATATGAAAACGATGACGAAAAACTCCTGGAACTGCTGACCACGGTTCATGTGGCCGAAAAAAGGAGCCCTCTCATGGGGGAACTCCTGGAGACGGGCGAGCTGTTCCATCCGCTAGCCTGGACATCCAAAGAGGCCTTCACTTTTTTAAAGGAAATCCCCATCTACGAAGAATCGGGCATTTTATGCCGGATTCCCAACTGGTGGAAAGGGAACCGGTCCGGCATTCGCTTGAATTTCAGCTTGGGGGACAAAAAGCCCGCCACCGTGGGCATGGACGCTATTCTGAGCTTCAATGCTCGGCTTTTTCTGGGCGACCTCCAGATTTCAGAGGCCGAGGCAAGGCGGCTATTGTCGGAATCGGAAGGGCTCGCCTTCATCAAGAACCGATGGGTGGCCGTGGACCGGGAAAAGCTGGCTCAGACCCTGGATGCCTATGAAAAGGCAAAGAGGATGATGGTAAAAGATGGATTGACCCTGAGGGAGGCCATGCGCATGCAGTTGATGCCGGGGCGGCTCCTGGGAATCGATCCCCGGGAAATCGACCATGGCGTCTCCAACGGAAAGTGGCTGGAATCGGTCATCCGGAAACTGGTGGACCCCTCCTTACCCCCTTCGGTGAAGCCCCCCAAGACATTTACGGCCAAGCTAAGGAAATATCAGGAAAAGGGATTGAACTGGCTCAACTTCATGCATTCCCTCAATTTCGGGGCCTGCCTGGCGGATGACATGGGCCTGGGAAAGACCGTCCAGGTCTTAGGTTTCTTAAGCACGATTCAATCCCAACAAAAAAAGAGGGGCCATTCAAAGCAGGCCAGTCTGCTGGTCATACCGGCCTCCCTTATTTCCAACTGGGAAAAGGAAATCGAGCGGTTTTCACCCCGGATCACGTTTTTCGTGGCCCATCCCAGCGCCGGGCTCAAGAAGGGCGATCTACTGGGCGACCCGAAAGCCTTGGATGCATTTGACCTGGTCATCACCACCTATGCCTTGATTCAAAGGCTTTCATGGCTTCAGAAGCACGCTTGGCACTACATCATTCTGGACGAGGCCCAGGCCATCAAGAATCCGGGTACCAAACAGACAAGGGCTGTCAAGAAGCTCACTGCCGCAAACCGGATCATCATGACCGGGACCCCCATTGAAAACCGTTTGTCGGATCTCTGGTCCCTCTTTGACTTCTTGAATCCGGGCCTTCTGGGAAACGTTCAAGAGTTCAAGGAATTTTCAAAAAATCTGGATAAGGACCCTGCGGGGTATGCGGGCCTTCGCAACATCATCAGCCCGTACATCTTGAGGCGGCTCAAGACCGACAAGTCGGTCATCAGGGACCTTCCGGAAAAAACGGAAATGAAGACCTATGCCCCCTTGGGCAAGAAACAGGTCCTTTTGTACGGAAAGCTGGTTCAAGATATTCGAGGATCGATTCTGGAAACGGAAGGGATCGAAAGGAAAGGGATGATCCTTTCGTCTCTCATGAAGTTTAAGCAGATCTGCAACCATCCGGACCAATACCTGGGCGCCGGAGGGTTTGAAGAAAAAGAGAGCGGCAAATTTCAGAGGCTTCGCGACATCTGCACAACCATCTATGAAAAGCGGGAAAAGGTCCTGGTTTTTACCCAATTCAAGGAAATGACCCAACCCCTCCATGATTTCCTGGAAGACGTCTTTCATGGAAAGGGGCTGATTCTCCACGGCAGCGTGGCCGTGGGGAAACGGAAGAAGATTATTGAACAATTTCAGAGTCCGGGTTATGTCCCCTTCATGGTATTGTCCCTCAAGGCCGGCGGGATCGGTTTGAACCTGACGGAAGCGAATCATGTGATTCACTTCGACCGGTGGTGGAATCCTGCCGTGGAAAACCAGGCAACCGACCGGGCCTTCAGGATCGGTCAGAAAAAGAATGTGGTGGTGCATAAATTCCTGACCCAAGGGACGGTGGAAGAGAAGATCGACGCGATGCTGGAGGAAAAATCGAGATTGAGCCGGGAAGTGATTCCCGGCGCCGGTGACGGGTGGATCACCGAGATGAATAATGATGAACTCATGGATCTGTTCAAATTGTCATTGTAAATTCATGCCGTTTATTTTGAGGAGACGATAATGCGTTCTTGGGGCTATCCCGCTTATGTGAGCGTGGCGGAAAAAAGGGCAAAGGCGGCCAAAAAACTGAAGCAGTTGAAAAAGAAAAATCCCCATATCAACCCCATTGTGATCGACGGCACCGCCATTGCCCGCACCTGGTGGGGAAAGGCGTGGAACAAGAATCTGGAATCCTACGCGGACTACCACAACCGTATCGGCAGGGGGCGCAGCTACGTCCGGCATGGGGCGGTTCTGGACCTTCAAATCCGCCCGGGTCTGGTGGAGTCCCTGGTTCAGGGGTCCCGGTCAAAGCCGTATGTCGTAACGATCCGCATCAAGGCCATAGGCAAGAAGAACTGGAAGGAGATCAAAACCGCTTCCCAGGGGAAACTGGATTCACTGCAGGAACTCCTGGCGGGGAAATTTCCGAAGGGTCTGGGGGAAATCTTCACCAGCCAGGGGAAGGGGCTTTTCCCTTCTCCCAAAGAGATCAATTTCAGTTGCTCCTGCCCGGACTGGGCTTCCATGTGCAAACACGTGGCAGCGACCCTCTACGGGATCGGCGCCAGGCTGGATCAGGACCCGGAACTTTTTTTCAAACTGAGACAGGTAAAGATGAAAGATCTGGTGACCGGGGCGGTGGAGGGAAAAACCAAGGAGTTGCTCAAAAAGGCGCGGAAGAAGAGCTCAAGGGTCATTGACGATTCGGATCTGGCGGATGTGTTCGGTATCGACATGGAAGGGCCGGCTGTGCCGAAAGCGAAAGGAAAGAAATCGGGACGGAAGGGAACGGCGCCCAAGAAACCGCCAAAGGGAACCCGGACCAAAGCCTCGACGGAGAAATCCGGAAAGGGCGCCGCCTTGAAAAAGAGGCCTGAGACCCGAACCCCCAAGACGCTCTTCGAAACGGTGGTGGGGGCGGTAAAGAAAAGCAAGAAAGGCGTGACCGTTGCCATGATCCGGGAAAAAACCGGGCTTTCTGAAACCCAGATCAGAAATGCGGTTTACAGGGCGAGACGTCAGGGGATCATCAAGAACAGTGGACGGGGGATTTATATATCCGTCTGACAGGGCATCCCATAAGGAGTAACCATGTGCGCCAATGATTGTCGATTCATAGATGGATTTCCGGAAACCCATAAAATTGCCATGCGTTTTCTGATGATTTCATTCATCGCGGTGGGAGCCTATGCCGTTTTTCTTCACAATTGGGCATGGGGCTGGATCTATTTGGCGGTTGTTGTGCTGGGCCAGGCCTTTCTGGTCCTGCCCAACCTTTTAAGAACGCAAATTGAGAACCATTGTCGCCTTCCAGGGAGATTTTAACGCCGAAGAACTGGG
>ADZZ01000519.1 GCA_000179315.1 delta proteobacterium NaphS2 | reverse complement strand
AAGTGCTCCAAGAATTGACAGGGTTCCAAATCGCTTGTATTCATAATCGCGCCCCATGCTATTGTATTTTCCCGGTTTTGGAGGAAGGTCAGGGGCAACAGTCCCGATGGCTTGGACACCAGGCTTCTCGTCTATTGAAACGGTTATAACTTTGGGAGGAGTTTTTTCAACACTGGACATGGCCTGATCATTCTGAAGGTTAACTTCCTGGTAAACCATGAGAACTTCCTGCAWTTTTTGTTCAAATTCAGGATCTCTCTTCTCCAGGTAGTATTTAACTTTGTGTGGCCGAATGTCATTCTCTGAGAGTATGCGCCAGATCGTCGCTTTCGCTGCATTTGCAAGGCAAAAATGGCCTGCTGCGGGGGCATGTTCTCGCGTATATCTGGCAAGCTCCTTATATGTCCAAAGTTCAGCCGCCAGATCGTGCTCTTTAGGCTTCGTGCAAGCCAAGTTGACTACCCAGGCCTTGGCAGCTTCATCAATGATCGGATCAAATGGTCTGTGATAATAATCCTTGAGACCGATCTCAACTCCGGCCGCCAAGGCTTTTTCGATGCATTTATAAATTGTTGGTCTGCTCACTTTCGTCAATTGCTGGATACGGGTTATCGGATTTCCATCGGCATAAAGCAACAGGATCGTCGACCGTTGCACTTCCCTCAAAGGCGCTGATCTGGATCTGCTGATTGCCTTAAGTTTTTCACGTTGTTCAGCCTCCAGAGAGAGTTTCGCGAGCTTTGTCTTTCTTGGCATGGCCACCCTTCCTCCATTTTTTGGGGAAAGCTTTATGGTAACCAAAGCGAAACTGTTTGTAAATATTTTATTGAAACTTTATACTAGATTGCGTCTACTCCGGTCTGCATCACACCAATTACTATGAACAGTTCAAGAAAAGCCAATACTGCGAAACACGGTTTGCTGAATATGTTGACAGGGCCAATGAGCTTAGCACTTATGATTTCAATCGGCTTACAAAATTGGTCATTTTGGCTCATGACAAAGGGATAAGAGTTACTGTCATGTCAGACAGAAAGAAAGGTCTTGTGATCCTTTTCCATAACCGTATGGGAAAAAGGCACAGTGACTTTCCTATGAACCAGAGGCATCCAACTTTATCGGAAACGATTAAAGAGGTGAGGAACTGCTATCAATAAAATGGAAAAGATTAAATGCAAAAACTGCGGTCACAAAATCTCAGAAAGAGATTATCAATACTGGCACCACCGTAAGAAGAAGAACCTAAACCCGGAATCAAAATGGCGTATGGTGCCTGGCTGCCTTTGTGATAAGCCGGAACCGGTGGATTGGTAAACAATAGAATTTCCAGAAGGTGATCAAAATCGGAACATATTTTCATCTGGGATGCACGAAATGCCGAGAATGGGTTTTCCTTGGGAAATTCTCAGAACCGGACAACGAGAAGAAAGACAAGGTCTGGCGGTTTCTGGAGAAGCATATCTTGCATGACCTGAGAGTCGTTGGCGATGACAGTTGCCGTGATGCTTCAACGCTAATCTTAACCGAACCAGCCTTGCTAATGAAAACTGAACCATTGGGGCTTTGAACTTAAACCTCAATTGGAGTTGTGTGGTCTGCCGAGACTTAGATCCCTTGAGCGAAACTGGTTCACGGATGGGTTTCTGTTGTGGGAGACAGTTTTGAACGGGATCAAGACACGCGAAAATATTGAACGAAAAAAAGACAGCGGAAGAGAGATTCAGTTTACTTTCGTGGAGTTATGTGGAAAATCTGCATTTGGTTCCATTTTCGGGTATGATTTTGGGGAGTTAATATAGACCCACTGAGCGATGGGGGGTCTGATTTATTA
>ADZZ01000520.1 GCA_000179315.1 delta proteobacterium NaphS2 | reverse complement strand
ACTGACGCATTGATTGCACTGAGATGAAATACTTCGCTGATATGTATCAAACCGGGTTTGTGGCCCATGCCGTAGGCGATGCCAATCGAAGTGCCCGCGTGGAAAGGCCTTTTCATTTTGTGGAAAATAACTTTCTTCCTGGAAGAACCTTTGTCAGCTGGCATGATTTGAACCGGCAGGCCATCGACTGGTGCCGGAACACCAGCGACAAAACGTTCAAACGGGCTTTGGGAATGATACCGGATGAGGCCTATATCATTGAAAAACCGCATCTCATTGATTTACCCCCATACCGGCCGCCGGTCTATGTGGCAAAACACCGGGTCGTCGATATCGAGGGATATGTGCATTTGGACACCAACCGTTATTCCGTCCCTGAAGCACTGATTGGAAAATCCCTGGAAGTTCAGAAACACTGGCGCAAGGTCATCGTTTATGACAAAAGCCGGAACGTGGCGGAACATGACCGTATTCTGGATAAACGTGATACGCGAACAACTGTGCCGGGACATCATGTTCCGATTCGAAGAAAAAAGGATGCCCGGGTCCCTTCAAAAGAAGAACAGCTGTTGGTGGGAAATGATGCCGTTCTGGATGCGTATGTGGCCGAACTGAAGAAAAGAAGCCATGGTCGTGGCGTGGTCAAGTTACGCCGTCTGCTGCATCTGCAACGGACTTATCCCGGTGAGCCTTTTCTCAAAGCCGTAAGACAGGCCCTTAAGTATCGACTTTTTGATCTGTCCCGTCTGGAAAACATCATCCTCGATTATACCGCGGGTGACTTTTTTGATCTGTCATGAAAAAGAAAATTGAGCAATTACTCATTGACTTGAAGTTTAAAGGCATGGTGAAGACCTTCGATGAGCAGTTGGCTTTGGCCGAAAAGAACGGGCTTTCCGTTTACGAGGTCATATACAACCTCCTGGCTGAGGAATTACG
>ADZZ01000521.1 GCA_000179315.1 delta proteobacterium NaphS2 | reverse complement strand
GTATCGGCCCAGTGCGCTTCCTGACACTGCCTTTTCCCGAAAGCTTTTATTCAGTATTACCCGCGTTTCACCCGGTTTGAGTGCAAGGTTTTTCTGTCAAAAGCYTTCGATTTTATGGATGGGGTGTGTTCCCGGTGCATCGTTGACAATACCAGTGTTATTGTGGCCGGCGGCACCGGACCTGACGCATTGATTGCACCTGAGATGAAATACTTCGCTGATATGTATCAAACCGGGTTTGTGGCCCATGCCGTAGGCGATGCCAATCGAAGTGCCCGCGTGGAAAGGCCTTTTCATTTTGTGGAAAATAACTTTCTTCCTGGAAGAACCTTTGTCAGCTGGCATGATTTGAACCGGCAGGCCATCGACTGGTGCCGGAACACCAGCGACAAAACGTTCAAACGGGCTTTGGGAATGATACCGGATGAGGCCTATATCATTGAAAAACCGCATCTCATTGATTTACCCCCATACCGGCCGCCGGTCTATGTGGCAAAACACCGGGTCGTCGATATCGAGGGATATGTGCATTTGGACACCAACCGTTATTCCGTCCCTGAAGCACTGATTGGAAAATCCCTGGAAGTTCAGAAACACTGGCGCAAGGTCATCGTTTATGACAAAAGCCGGAACGTGGCGGAACATGACCGTATTCTGGATAAACGTGATACGCGAACAACTGTGCCGGGACATCATGTTCCGATTCGAAGAAAAAAGGATGCCCGGGTCCCTTCAAAAGAAGAACAGCTGTTGGTGGGAAATGATGCCGTTCTGGATGCGTATGTGGCCGAACTGAAGAAAAGAAGCCATGGTCGTGGCGTGGTCAAGTTACGCCGTCTGCTGCATCTGCAACGGACTTATCCCGGTGAGCCTTTTCTCAAAGCCGTAAGACAGGCCCTTAAGTATCGACTTTTTGAT
>ADZZ01000522.1 GCA_000179315.1 delta proteobacterium NaphS2 | reverse complement strand
TTCGGCGCAAAAACTATATGATATTTACAGTTCCATCGGGTGTGCGCTAAGCTCTTTTCATCCCTCATTGGGACCCCCTTTTGATTTCTTGTTGAACATTTGCAGTTGCCAGACCGCAAACTGTTTTAACAAATCAAAAGGGGTTTTTATAACTGACCCAAAGCTGAAAGCTTTACTGAACCCCCAGCCTAGCTGGGGGTTTTCTGGGCACAAGCAAAACGCCAGCACTAGGCTGGCGTTTTAACAGGTTACAGCCGCGTAACTTACGCTTCTGGAACCACAACTACGTTCAGTTTCGCGAACACGTCGCTGTGTACTTGGAAGTGAACTTCATGCTCACCTGCAGTACGCAGAACGCCATTCGGCAAACGAACTTCGCTCTTGGCTACTTCAACGCCAGCTGCAGTTACAGCGTCAGCGATGTCGCGAGTACCGATAGAGCCGAACAGTTTGCCTTCATCCCCTGCTTTAGAAGAGATAGTGACGCTGACCAGTTCGTTAATTTTGGTTGCGCGAGCTTCTGCAGCAGCCAGAACGTCAGCCAATTTGGCTTCTAATTCAGCGCGGCGTGCTTCAAAGAACTCTACGTTTTTCTTTGTTGCTGGAACAGCTTTACCCTGTGGAACCAAGAAGTTACGAGCATAGCCCGCTTTTACGTTAACTTGGTCACCCAGGCTGCCCAGGTTTGCTACTTTATCAAGCAGAATAACTTGCATTACCTTATCCTCTCAAAGTCG
>ADZZ01000523.1 GCA_000179315.1 delta proteobacterium NaphS2 | reverse complement strand
CTCCTGGCTGAGGATTACGTTTCCGGCAGGAGCGGAGCATGACTTATCGGCTTCAGATTGCACGGCTCCCATGGGACTGGACCCTCAACTCCTTTCCGTTTGATCTTCAGCCCGGAGTCCGGAAAAGCCGGATGATGACTTTGTCCGGCCTTGATTTCATCAATCGAAGAGAAAACATCGTATTTCACGGAAAGACCGGCGTAGGGAAAACAGGCCTGGCCGTCGGCATACTCCGTCAAGCCATTATTGCCGGGTACCGGGGGCGTTTTTATAATGTTCAGGATTTGCTGGATCAACTCTATGCCTCTCTCGCCGATCGATCCACCCCCAAACTACTCAATGCCCTGTGCCGATATGATCTGCTGTTGCTCGATGAACTGGGATACCTGACCCTGAAAAAGGAGCAAATGAACGCCTTTTTCAAACTCATGAAAGAGCGATATGAAGCCGGGCGGCCCACCATTATTACGACCAATCTCCAGCCTGAACAATGGTATTCCCTCCTTGAACCAAAGGACATGGTCGATGCTCTGCTGGATCGCCTCAACCATCGGTGCATCAATGTTCATATCGATGGGCCTTCTCTCAGAAAAACAGATGCCGGCTAATCCATTTTTCTAAGCCGATCTAAACCCTCTCAAACCTCATGATGCCACATGGCTTTCAATTATCTGTAAACCTATAAGAAAAAAACCCTTTTCAAGACCTCTTCTCAAAAAACACCGCCTCTCACATTCCAGTTTATTCTGCAGAAGCAACAGAACAACGCGCAATCACCGGTTCCGTTACGATTAGCAAAACTGGTTCTGTTTTCGTTAGCGGCCAAGGGATCAACCGAAAAACCATCCGGAGATATGCTCAGCTGCATCATCGGGCAATTTTTGAAGAAACTGAGTCTTCAATCTACCCCACTTTAGAAGGGGTGGACACCGGGTCTTCGGTTCTTCCTGTTCAAAATCCCCCACCCCGGCCACCGGCTTTGGAGAACCCTCCGAAGAATGGTTCGGCCTGCGAACCGCATCGAAAGTGGATTGAAGAACAACTGAGGCTGGGTCGAAACGCCATGGCCATCTACCAGGACCTGGTGGAACTGTTCGCATTCACGCATCAATACAACAGCGTAAAGCGGTTCGTTCGAAGACTCAAAAAAAAGGACCCGCGTCAGTTTGACCGACTTGAATTTCTTCCCGGAGAAGAGGCCCAGGTTGACTATGGAACAGGAGCGCCGACGCTTCATGACAGCGGAAAACATCGCTGGCCTCGCTTGTTTGTCATGGTGTTGAAATATTCCGGGCGGGCCTTCCGGAAAGTGGTGTGGAAATCGAGCAAGGAAACATGGTGCAGGCTGCATGAGGAAGCATTCCGGTATTTTGGCGGATGCCCGGGATATGTAGCCTTGGATAACCTTAAGGAAGGCGTGATCAAGCCTGATATTTATGATCCCGAGCTTAATACGTTATATGCCGCGATGTTGTCTCATTACGACGTTGCGGCAGACCCGGCAAGGGTGAAGGATCCGAACCGAAAAGGGACGGTGGAAAACGGGGTTAAGTACACACAGAATACCGCCCTGAAGGGCCGGAAATTCGATTGTATTGACGCTCAGAATGATTGGCTCATGCATTGGGAAAAGCGCTGGGCGGCGCCTCGCATTCATGGCCGGGCCAAAAGACAGGTTGAAGAAATGTTCCAGGAGGAAAAACCCTGCCTTCTGCCTTTGCCCTTGTCGCCGTTTGTGTATTTTCGACAGGAAATCCGGACGGTTTACGATGACGGCACCATCCAGTTGGACAATTGTTACTACGCCGCCAATCCGGCGCCCCTTTACAGTCAGGTGGTGGTAAGGGTCTATGACAAAGAGATCGAAATCCTGGACCCTCAACGGATGGAAGTGATTCGCCGCCATCCAAAGGGTCGTATGCCGGGGTCCCTTTTGATGGAACCGCGGGACCGAATTTTTAATCCCTCCCGGCAAACGGACAGGTTGCTGGCACGGGCCGAAGCCATTGGACCCCATACATTCTCATTGTGTGAAACGTGGTTTACCGAAGAAGGCCGAAGCGGCCAGCGCCGGATGTATGGCCTGATCAATCTGGTCCGGCACTACCCGGCAAGGTATGTGGAAAAAGCCGCCGAACTGGCAAAGGCAAACGGATTGAAAAGCTCCAAGGCATTGCGGCGTATGGTGGAGCGCATGGCAGACGATGAAAAAAAGACGGAACAACTCACCCAGAACCATCCCCTGATTCGGCCGGGAGAAGACTATGCGGCTTTCTGGAATCAACATGCTGCTGGAGGATCATCCCGACCGATTGTTACCGAATCTCGGGTAAAACTGTCTCAGGTTTGGGAACAGGCCAGCTGGCTGGAGGTGATAAGGGTTTTTGACCTTGAGGTGGATCCTAAAAGGAGCCGCCGGGACGATGAAATATGGATCAAATCGCCCTTTACCCATGAAGAGAAGGCCTCAATGCATGTCAGTTTGTCGGAGAACATTTTCAAGGACTTCAGTAGCGGCAAAGGGGGTGGCATCATGCAGTTCTGCCGGGAGATGCTGCTCCAAAAAGGCCGGGAAATGACCATGTCCGAGGTGGCCCGGTGGATGGTTAAAGAAGGGATTGCGACGGCAAATCATCCGAAAAGTTTGGTCAAACAGAAAGAGAAAGCCGCAAACACAGGTACAAATCCAGCCATTAAAATCGATTTGCGTCGTTATTTGCGAACCGATCATCCTGAGTTATGCAGGCGGGGCATATCGGCCACCACCTGTCGATACCTGGGGTGTGGGTTTCTCCCCCGGCGGTCATGGGCGAAGACAGGTTCACCGCTTAACTCGCGGCTGGTGTTTCAGGTCCGTGGTGTAAGAGAAAATGGCCAGGGTCTTCAACCGGTGATTCTCACCCATACGGGACGAGCACTGAGTATGGAACAAGAAGAGCTCAATGGAAAATACTGGAGTTATCCGTTTAAGAAAGCCTGGGAGATCTACAACCAGGATAACATCCTGCTGGATGAAGCGGCACTGGGTCAAACAAATATGTTCGGCTTGATCCTGACAGAAGGATTTTTCGACGTAGCAAAGCTTGTGGAGGCCGGTTGCCGCAATGCCGTGGCGCTAATGGGAAATGCCATCTCCTTGGGGCAGATCGAGCGGTTGGTGTGGATCCGTTCCCGGGTTCGGTTTCCTCGCATCCTGTTGTTTTTGGACCGTGATCCGGCGGGGAAAACTGGGGCTTTGCAGGTACGGGAAAGGCTCTTTCACCACGGTTTTCCCGTCACTGTATTTGACTGGGAACAGTTGGTGTCTTTCAATGGTGAGAAACCCAAGCCCATTCCGGAATCCATAAAGGACCCGGCGGACATGTCGGTGGAACAGATTCAAACACTACGCAGGCACGGGATATTTTGAAAACAGGATGAAGGAGGAAACATGAACATGTCACTGGCTGAAATGGAAAAGCATCTCAAAACCCTCCGGCTCCATGGTATGATCGCCACCCTGGAGACCCGAATCGTCCAGGCCAATCAGGGCGCTTCTTTTACTGAGGTCTTTGCCTGTCTGATCCAGGACGAACTGGATTACCGAAAAAGTCGCCTTACACAAACGCGCCTCAAGGCATCCGGTCTCACGGAGCAACCCACCCTGACCGAGTTTGATTGGGGCTTCAATCCGAAACTGCCCAAGATGGACATCTATGAACTGGTGAGCGGAAAATTTATCCGGGA
>ADZZ01000524.1 GCA_000179315.1 delta proteobacterium NaphS2 | reverse complement strand
TCCGCGATTCACGGCGGCGGAGCCGCCGTAAACGCCAAGCTGTGCGGCGAGGGAACCGAGTCCGCCACCAGCGATAGGTTGGGCCAGCATATATTATTAAAATGCAAATAGTCGCTGAAGTACTGAAATAACGTCCAATTGCGCTTTCGAGTCTATCGTACCAAGTTTTTGAATAAGACGCGCCTTATCTACTGTTCGCACCTGATCTAGTACAATTTGTCCCTGTCTCTTTCGAAAAGTGCATGAAACCCGAGTGGGGTATTCTTTCTGGGTAGATGTCATTGGAGCTATAATCACGGTACGAATGTTACGATTCATTTCATCAGGAGAGATAACCAAACAAGGTCGGGTTTTTTGAATTTCTGATCCGATAGTTGGATCGAGATTTACCAAGCTAAAGTTTCACCGTTTTTGAACCTTTTCCAATTTTTCCAGCCAGTTCCGCGCATTTTTTTTATTATGCGCAGAGAATTTTGGCACGAAAAATGAAAATTTTTTCAATTTTTATGCCAATAAATTCAACTAGTTATTTAACTTTTTACCCTTGAAATTCGCTCCATCTCGTGATAGGATTCGATAACAACTTATTGATATTCCATCGGAAAGGAGCTTGGCAACATGTTTATTCTAAACGATATCTTAAAGCCTCTACAAAATGCTTTTTCTTCCACCAATCTCGGCAGGGAACGAGCACACTGGTTCTCTTATGCCATCCTGGCTTTCATCATCCCTTTCACTTCATCTATCTCTTCAAACGTGTTGCGTTGCCTCAATACCTTGTTTGGGCTCAACATTAACAAACGTCGATTCTACACCTTTATGGCTTCCAACAAAATACCATGGCATAACCTATGGGCCGCCTTATGGCACCTCATTCCTGACCCCTTGTCCGATGGGCGACTTATGATCGCATTAGATGATTTCATCAATCCAAAGACAGGTCGCAACATCTTCGGATGTTCTCATATCTTCGATCATGCCGCAAAGGACAATCAATCCAAATATCCATGGGCACAGAATGTGGTTCTTATTGGTCTGTTAAAGGTCATCAAAGGACGATG
>ADZZ01000525.1 GCA_000179315.1 delta proteobacterium NaphS2 | reverse complement strand
ATGGCTTCGGCAGAGTGGCCTTTGTAGAGCATCAAAACCAGAATGAACTCCTTGACACCTTTGGTATATCCCTGCTTTTGGCAGAATTTATCCAAAAGCCGTTCCAGACAAACAGGCCAGTTCGAACGCCATTGCCTGATAACACGGGCTGATTCAAATGCCTGGGGCCGCTTTAAAATCAGTTCAAGATAATGCTCAGGGAGAAGACTCCATTTGTTGTTCCCAAAAAGTCGCCCATGTGATGCGATTTTTTTGCTTCCGTAAAATATCTCCACCTCATCCACATATAAAACCACACGGACTTTACAATACTAAAGTTTCACCGTTTTTGAACCTTTTCCAATTTTTCCAGCCAGTTCCGCGCATTTTTTTTATTATGCGCAGAGAATTTTGGCACGAAAAATGAAAATTTTTTCAATTTTTATGCCAATAAATTCAACTAGTTATTTAACTTTTTACCCTTGAAATTCGCTCCATCTCGTGATAGGATTCGATAACAACTTATTGATATTCCATCGGAAAGGAGCTTGGCAACATGTTTATTCTAAACGATATCTTAAAGCCTCTACAAAATGCTTTTTCTTCCACCAATCTCGGCAGGGAACGAGCACACTGGTTCTCTTATGCCATCCTGGCTTTCATCATCCCTTTCACTTCATCTATCTCTTCAAACGTGTTGCGTTGCCTCAATACCTTGTTTGGGCTCAACATTAACAAACGTCGATTCTACACCTTTATGGCTTCCAACAAAATACCATGGCATAACCTATGGGCCGCCTTATGGCACCTCATTCCTGACCCCTTGTCCGATGGGCGACTTATGATCGCATTAGATGATTTCATCAATCCAAA
>ADZZ01000526.1 GCA_000179315.1 delta proteobacterium NaphS2 | reverse complement strand
ATCGACGCTGATTGAGATACCCATGACACATCTCCTTATTCAATGCGATTGTTCCAATTACCTGATCAATGAAAGTATTCCTGAACCATTTTGTGAAGCGTTTCCATATCCACATCACGGGTAGCGGGACCCAGACTGGTAAAAAAGATACCCCGGCCTCCGGTGGTTTCATAGAGCCTGCGCCCTTCCTGAACCAGTCGACCGGCCGTCTCCAGATCATCAAGGGGAAGACCGAGACCCACGCCCAGTGCGCCCACCCCCAAATCCCAAACCTTGGAAACCTCGGGCAGACGCCCGTCTTGGGAAGGACCCAGCACATAGAGATCCATTTTGAGGTTTCCAAACTGATCCACCTGTTCCGAATGGTAGTTTTGCACGTAAAGTCCGGTTTTCACGTCGTAATACCCGGTGATGTTTTTGAGGGTGTTGAAGATCTTTTTGTGGGGCAGTTTGATCTCCGCCGAAGCCAGGGACCGCCCTTCCATGAAAATCAACACATCCGGCTTTGTTTTACAGAAAGCCTCCGCCACCTGAACCATCAACTGTTTGATCTCCCCCAGATGCGCCGCGCCCTTTCCTCGCCCGAAGCACATATCCGCAAGGGTGAGCGGTCCCGTGAGGGCCGCTATGGAGGCCTGTTCATTCCGGGTCACCTCAAAAACCCGGGATGCCACCTCCAGGGCATGCTTCATGCGGCCGGTCTCTTCAGGCTTTTCATAAAGGCCGTTCACCGGCGGAGACGCCACGGGACGATCCTCCTCCCACACGATTTCACAACCGCACGCCTCGGCCATGAGGGTCACATCGAGCCCCACCACAACACCGTCGAAACGGAACAGCTTGTGGGTCTTGACCAGCGCGTTGGCCCAAAGGGTGGGATCGTTCATGAGCTGCTCCAAGGGCAATCCTTCCACCCGAGAGAGCAATCCTCGGATCATGGGAACGAATACGG
>ADZZ01000527.1 GCA_000179315.1 delta proteobacterium NaphS2 | reverse complement strand
GCTGAACATACTCGTTCGTATCGTGGACAAAACACACTTCCCAGTCTTCGGGGCTTTGCCATTCACGGCAACACAGGATGGATCTGAAATAGTCAATGGTCATTCTGGCAAGCATAACACAGTAGTAATGCAACTCCACCTTCTCAGGAGAGGTTCCGATGGGCTTATTGAGATAGTAATTTTCAATCAGATCCTTGATACCTGTCTCAACCGGCCACCTGACGTGGTATGAGTTCAGGATTTTGATCGGGCTGTAGTCGGTATGTGTGCTCCCGAAACACCGTGTTTCCAGAGTCTCCTTGTTTTGTTTGACAATAAATCGAAAACCTTTGCCGGTCTCTGGTAAGATGAAATCACGGCTTGCAATGCGATAGTTTTCTTCGTAATCCCGCCATTTTTTCTGTTTGATGGTTTCTTCTTTCCACTTTTTGATTTTCGGATTCTGCTTCAGGCACATGGTGATGTGGGAATCAGAGCGGACCATGAGGTAAATCAACTGTTTTTCACCGGTATATTCAGAATCCGCATAGATTTCTTCGATCACATCCACATCAATGATTTTGAAGAGATTTTCCTCGCAAAACTTGAATAACGCGGAAGGGGCACGGGACCTGCCTTCGCAGTATGCAATATTGATGATGGTGTTATTCATGCTGTCCCAAATGATTTGGGGTCGGTGGGCATACACCAGATTGCCGTTTTTATCCGGGGACTTGGACAACGCCTTGTCTTCAGGATACCGGCTGTCGCAGGGATCACAATGGTAATCCACGGCAATATGCCTGCCTTCAATAAGATTGAGTTCCCTGGCCCGGCAGGATGCATCATTTCGCAATGCCTGCAGATGTTCAAACCGAAGTTTGTCAAAAGAGTCGTAGAAGCGGCTTTTGCCGGGGTTTAAGGAGAGCCCGGCGCCAATCGCCACGGACCGATCCGAGTTCATGGTATAATCATTGATGGTTGGGAAACCCGCAATAATGCGCAACACATTGACAATGATATTGTTTGTGATATCCGTTGGCCGGAAGTTCTCCGGACCGTAAGTGTGCAGTGCTTCCACAACGCCTAATTGATCCAGAAAGGGTGCCGCAATAATAGCGCCGGGATTGCTGATGGATACCTTACGGTGAAACAGGGCCTTGGCAAAACGGGCAAACGACGGGTTCACCTTGAGTCTTGCCTGTTCAATCAAATCGGGAATGCGTGATTTTACCGATTGGCTTGGGTCCGTGTCCTTTCTCTCAACTTTTTCGGGAACAGGAGCGGACAGAACCCCCCGGATAGAAACAGGGCTTTTTATTTTTGCCAACCCCCACCGCTTATAGATTTTTTGAACATTGGCCGTTGAACATTTCAGGTTCAGTTTTTTTATCATTTTGGGCGCGGACAGGGAAGGATCCATGAGCCGTTGTTCAATGATTTGGAGTTCAAGTTCGGCGGAAATCTTTTCTCTGGTTCGGCCCTGCTGTACCAAATCCACCAACCCCCATACGCCATAAACCATATACCGATTTTTAAGCACATAAAAGCGATTGGGAGAAATTCCGAAGCGTGTCAGCACGGGTCGAACCTGCCGTTTCTTGGGGATTTGAGAAAGGGCTTTCATCAGTTCGATCCGTTGTTGCAGATGATCTCGATTGAAGTTTAGAAAGCTTTTCGTCCGACTTTCCGCATCATGCATCGCTTTTTTCTTCGCCCTTTGTCTGGCCGCGGAGTTGAGGATATGCTGAAGCTCCTCGAAATAACGGATATCTTTTTCTTTCATGCGATGCCCATACCCGTGGCACCGTTGAACCAGACGAATGATTTCCAGGTCCCCTCCGGGAAACCCAAGCGCTTCAGAAATCCGTAACGCATGGTTGGATCGTTCATGCGGCCTGGCGCGTTTAATCAAAACAACGAGCTGCTCAAGCCGAGCATCGATTTCCAGAAAAGAAAGTTTCGGCAGAAGACCTAATGCGCCACAATGAACAAAGGATTGTTCCAGTTCTACCAGCTTTCGCCTGCTTATTCCGTGTGATTCAGCAACGGACCGTTGGCTGTCCCGATTCGTCCATAAACGATAGAGCGCCTCATAAGATTTGAAAAAAGGCTCGTCTTCATATTCGAATGGGACAGGTGACTTCGAATTCGCTAATGCGCTTCTCACTCGATGCGGAATTCTCTCGAAATACTTTCTCGTGGACTCCGTAAAAACCATGTTATCCGTATGTCCTAAAAAATATGTTTTTGGAAACCAAATGCGGCATATGTGTAGTATGGAAATAATACACATTATTCTGGTCGATTTCAAGACATTTTCAGGGTTTTTGCAGAAAATATGCATTTTTTGTGGTATTATCGGAAAGCCGTTTAAGACCATGAAATTGGAAATTGTTCATGTCTATTCAGATTGTTATACCGTTTTGTCTCCCTTTCCCGGGGTGCGTCTGGCAGTGATTGAAAGGTGCGTACAATTTCACATATACGGATAAGGCAGAAAAAGCGCGCTTTTTGGAGTACTGATAGTCAAATGTATCAAGAAACGGTCGAGTAAAATCGTTTATCAATACAGTTGGTTAGCTTTTAGATCGGTTCAATTTCCTGAAATGAAGCGCTGTTTTTGGTAATATTTGCGGTTGGTGTTTTGGCTCCCCCACAAGCCTGGAAAAGTCTGATATCAGGAGGGTCTTTAAACGTGTTCTGGCCAAAGCTGGCTTGAGAGATATCAAGCTGCATGGGCTACGGCATAGTTTCGCGTCCCAGCTTCTAAGCGCTGGCGAAAGTCCGGTTTACGTCATGGAAATGCTGGGTCATTCCGATATCCAGACAACGGTCAACATTTACGGAAAATGGATCCAGACCGAAAGAAGCGCCGGCGTGAATAGGCTCAATAATCAATCCGAAACCCACGACAATCCGCACCCCATACGCACCCCAGAAAATAGAAAAGCCGTAACCAATTAAGATTACGGCTAGTTCTAATCGATGGTGCCGAAGGCGAGACTCGAACTCGCACAGGCGTTCGCCCACTAGACCCTGAACCTAGCGCGTCTACCAGTTCCGCCACTTCGGCGCGAAAATAAAGTTGCTATTTCGTGAAAGGAAAGGTATACTTTTGGGTTATATTTGTCAACTTATTTTATTGTAAAAACACCCCTTGGATTCTGAGGGCACGCGCTTTTAATATGAGTGGCGTATGTCTCTCTGGAAAGTATTAAATAAAGAATGTCTATTATTTCAGATCTGGAACAGATTAACCAGACTTTTCGTAACCCCGTATTGACAATCGGGAATTTTGACGGCGTCCATAAAGGGCATTTGAGACTTTTCGATTTAACCAAAAAAAGGGCTGCCGCCATTAGCGGTCAGTCCGCTGTCATGACCTTTGACCCGCACCCCATTAGAGTCATGAAGCCGGGCAATGGTCCTCGCCTGATCACATTGACCGACCAAAAACTGGAATTGATCACAGCTGCCGGCATGGATATCATTTTTTGCCTCCCTTTCACTCGCCAGTTTGCTTCAATCTCCGCCCAAGATTTTATTCGGGACATATTGGTCAACAAAATCGGCATCAAGGAAATTGTGGTGGGATATGATTACAGTTTCGGTGCCGGGCGTGCAGGCGGCATTGAAATCCTTCAAGACATGGGAAAAGACCTTCATTTCCAGGTTCACGTGGTGCCGCCGGTCTATGTGGAGGACACCCTGGTTTCAAGCACATCCATTCGAACCCTGGTCCAGGAAGGTAAGCTGCATGAAGCCAAAAAGCTCCTGGGGCGCGATTATCAGGTTGGGGGAACGGTGGTTAAGGGAAAGAACCGGGGCGGCAGGCTTCTGGGATATCCCACGGCAAATCTAGCTTTAATTGACGAATTGGTTCCCAAAAACGGTGTTTATGTGGTAAAGGTCCTGGTTGAAGGCCGAACGTACGACGGCGTGACCAACGTCGGCTACAATCCGACCTTTGGTGATGGGGTGTTTTCAGTTGAAACCCATATTCTTAATTTCCAGGAAAACCTGTTGGGAAAGCAGATTCGGATCAAGTTTGTTGAACGGCTCAGAGATGAAAAAACCTTTCAATCCGTTGAGGATCTGGTTGCTCAGATTGAACGGGACATTGTTCGGGCCATTGAAATATTAACTGCTTAAAAAGATTACACACAAACTGTGAGACCTTTGGCGGCTGAAAACCACATGGAGGAAACAGTAATGGAGAAGGATATGAGACAATTATCAGGCGGAATGATGGATCGCAGGGATTTCTTGAAAATTTCCGGCATGCTAGGCGTCGGTCTTGCTGCGGCTGTGGCGATTCCCGCTTCCGCTGAAGCCGTTAAGTTTGACCGCAAATTACACAAGGTTTCCGAAACCCGGATTGCCATGGGAACTTTCGTATCCATGACGCTGCTGCACACATCACGCGATCAAGCCCAAGAAGCCATCTGCCTGGCCTTTGAAGAAATCGATCGGTTAACCCGGGATATGAATCGCTTCGACCGGAGAACAGCCGTAGCGCAACTCAACCGGGAAGGCCATCTGACGGATGTCCCCCCGGACATGGTCAATGTGGTAAGGCGTGCGCTGGCCCATTACAAAATCAGTAACGGTGCGTTTGACATTTCGGTAAAACCGGTGGTGGACCTCCTCAAAAGCAGCTTTTCAGGAAAGAACCCCTCTTACCCCACCAATAGAGAGATGGCTGAGGCCCTCAAACTGGTGGATGCAAGCCGCATTCAACTGGATGGAAACACTATTTTATTGAAAAAGCCGGGGATGGGCATCACTTTGGACGGTATTGCCAAGGGATATATCATAGATAAGGCATCAGATAAGGTTTCCAAACTCGGCATCGAAAATTACCTGATCAATGCGGGAGGGGATATTCGAACCTCGGGATGTCGGCTCGATGGCAAGCCCTGGACCATTGCGGTACAGGACCCTCATAAAGAACGCCAGTATCCGGACAAAATAAGAATGACAAACGGCGCCATCGCCACATCCGGAAATTATGAAGTCTATTTCGACCGGGAAAAGATGTTCCACCATATTGTGAACCCCCATAACGGTCTTTCTCCCGATGCCAGCAACAGTGTGTCCGTTCTGGCCAAAACGGCCATGGATGCAGATGCCTTGTCCACCAGTGTATTTGTCATGCGGCCGGAAAAAGGGATTCGGTTTGTGAATTCACTGCCCGGGTGTGAGTGTCTGTTGGTGGGGAAGGGAAACCGGAAAATGCACTCGGCCGGGTGGAAAAGCGCCTGAGCACTGCTCAAAGTTTATCGTTGCCGGTTGACGGTTTAAGGAGATCACCAGCCGGCATCTTTTTACATGGGGACATCTTCCTGAATAAAATTTTCAAATCGGGTCAATTCTTTCAGGAAAGTTAGCTTGAGGGAGCCGGTAGGACCGTTTCGCTGTTTTCCGATGATGATCTCCGCGATATTCTGGCTTTCCTCGGACTGAGGGTTATAAAACTCGTCCCGATAGATGAATACAATCACGTCCGCATCCTGCTCAATGGCACCACTTTCCCTTAGATCCGCCAGCTGAGGGCGCTTGTTCGGCCGGTCCTCAACCTTTCGGTTGAGCTGTGACAGTGCCACCACCGGAATATCGAGATCCTTGGCCAACCCTTTGAGTGCCCTGGAAATTTCCGACATTTCCAACTGCCTGGACTCCGCCGATCGTCGTCCCTGAATCAATTGCATATAATCCACAATCACAAGACCCAGTTCGCCTCTTTTCTTGAGCCTTCGGCATTTTGCCTTCATTTCCAGCACGGTGATGGCCGAACTGTCATCAATGAAAATGGGAATTTCCGAAAGGCGATCGGCGGAATCGACCAGTTCCTGCCACTCGTGCTTCTTAAGCCTTCCGGTTCTCAACCTGGTGGCATCAATTCGGGATTCAAACCCCAGCAAACGAATACCCAGTTGCTGTCGGGACATTTCAAGAGAGAAAACAGCGACCCCCTTTTTTGTATTCTTGGCCGCATTGTATCCCATATTCAGCGCCAGTGCAGTCTTGCCCATACTGGGCCTGCCGGCCACGATAATCAGGTCCGAGGGTTGAAGGCCGGCCGTCAAACGATCAAAATATTCAAATCCGGTGGTGATACCCGTCAGGAATCCTTTGGATTCCCCCGCTTTCACCACCTTTTCCATGCTTCCCTTGATAACGTGATTCAGATCCTGAAAGCCGTCCTTGATCTGGGATTCAGCAATGCTGAAAATCGTCTGCTCCGCCTTTTCAAGGAGATCGTCCGTATCATCCTGCTCCTGAAAGCATAATTCCGAAATATTTGAGCACTCCGAAATCAGCCGGCGCCGCACTGACCCATGACGAATGATTTCCGCATGGTAGACGATTCCCGCTGAAGTGGAGACCGATTCAACCAGAACTGCCAGATAATCGATCCCGCCGGCCTTCTGAAGCCCGTTTTTTCTGTTGAGTGCTTCGGAAAGTGTGATGACATCAATGGGTTCACTCTCATTGTAAAGGTGAACCATCGCATCAAAGATGGTGGCATGGGCTTCCCGGTAAAAATCATCGGGAGAAAGAATATCCATGAGCTGGTTCATGGCATCATTGTTTAACAATATTCCGCCCAGAACGGCTTGTTCCGCTTCCAAATTGTGAGGCGGAACTTTCGGAGAAGAACGGACGGTGCGATCTTTGTTAGCAGGCATGATGAACGGCTACACCTTGGGCATGAGATTAATACTGTAAACCGCTTTCCTTATTCTGCAGAGGCTTCCTCTTCCGCTTTCACAACCACTTTGATGGCCGCCGTCACCTCGGGGTAGATCTTAACGTCAACCTGGAATTCACCCAGCTCTTTGATGGGTTTTTCCAGTACGATTTTCCTTCTTTCAATATCAATGCCCTGGTCCTTGAGCTGCGAAGCAACATCCATGGAAGTTACGGAGCCGTACAGTTTTCCCTCTTCACCCGCCTTTTGCGAAAAGGTCAGCACGACTTTTTCCATTTCAGCTTTCACTTCTTCCGCCTGCTCTTTTACCCTCACCCGTCTCAATTCAATTTTTTTCCGTTGCATTTCAAGGGCTTTTCGGTTGTGTTCCGTGGCTTCCAAAGCCATGGATTGCGGAATCAGGTAGTTTCGGGCATAGCCTTTGGCCACCTTGACAACATCCCCTTCAAGGCCCAGTTCATCAACATCCTGTCTTAGAATAACTTCCATTCGGTTTTCCTCCCTCTGCTCAGCTATCGGCTCTTCGATGAATTTTCCTGAAATCAGCCCACTGATCAAACAAACCGGCAAGTATCAGCACAATAAAAAAGAGCTGCTGAACCATGATCAAAATGTACGCACCGATTCTGATCCACGTGGGAACCTTATACTTGTTCAAAAAAAACAGTACGATGGATAGCCCGTGAAAAAGATAAATGGCCAAAATAACAATCAGGGCGTTTATGGCCAGAAATTCAATACTCCCTGATGACAAAAACAGCGCAAAACCGGAAACAATGACGCCCCACACCAAATATTCGGGGGACTGCCAGCGATCCATGGGCGCAAATGGCGGATATTTGAGATGCCAGACTTTGAAAAGCGGTTTGGCAATGACAATGTTCAACCACAGCGCAAAGCCCGTACCGATGATCATGAGGGACGGATAAATTCTGCTGATGATCAGCATGAACGCTTTGGCATAGGTCTCCAAAGCCTTTACGTCCGTCCCTGTCCCTTCGACATTCATATCCCTATAGACCCCGATGGTGGCATTGAGATGTTCCGCCATATAGGCGAGAATCATCTCGATGGGACCCATATTTTTGGACAGGCCGATAAAAAAAAGCAGCCCGAGACCCAGCAACAGCATGAAAACCGTGGCCAAAAGCAATGTTCGGCCAAGAGACAGTTCCCGTCTGAAAAGCTCCGACAGGCCGATCCCGATGATACTGAACTCAATTACAAAAATGACAATCTGCGGTTGCCCCATAAGGTTGGCAAGAAGTCCAATGGCAAAAACAGCTACCGCCGAAAGCTTGATCCCTTCGCGAAGGCCGAGGCTGGTTGCGTAACAGAGAAACGGCAATGGTGTCAGGAGGCTGAAGAAAGGGCCTATAAACGGGATCCAGGCTGAGGCAAGCAGCAGGAACGCAGCCCCTCCCACACACCCCAGCACATCAGTCATTTTCATCGGATTTCAGGAATGGCAAAAAGCCTCAGGCGCTCTGAAGCGCTTTCAGGGCGCCTTCTTAAGGATTCTGGGACTATCTGACGATAGACGTCGTATAGGGTAAAAGGGCAATATTTCTGGCCCGCTTGATGGCCACGGTCAGCATACGCTGATGCTTGGCGCAATTCCCGGAAATCCTACGCGGCGTGATTTTGCCCCGTTCCGTGGTGAAATACCTGAGAATCTTTACGTCTTTATAATCAATGGAAAGGCTGCTGTCCGCACAGAACTTGCACACTTTTCGCCGGTGATAAGTTTTTCGGAACCTGCCTCGGTTTGGACCGCCGCTTTTGTTAAAGGATCGATTATACGCCATCTTCTTCACCCTCGCCTTCCGTGCCTGTTTTCTTTGAATCCGCCGCCTCTTCGACCACCTCAACCGGTTCGGCCTCGTCTGGAACGGGCTCTGGTTTCAGTTTTTCAAGATCCGCATTATCACTCAACTTGATGGTCTGATATTTCAACACCCTGTCATCCAGACCCAACTCTCTTTTGAGTTCCGCCGTCAAACCCGCTTCTCCACAAAACTGAAGAAGCACATAAAAGCCTTTGTCAAACTTCTTGATGTCGTAGGCTAACGTTTTTTTCCCCCACTCATCCACCTTTGTTACGACACCGCCGTTTTTCTCCACAACATCGGTAAATTTGGCGACAACGGCACGGTAGTCCTCGTCTGCCAAGTTCGGGTTGATGATGTAAAGGGTCTCATAATATCTCATCTTTGTTCTCTCCTTTCGGCCATTTCCCCTTAAACACCTTTGAAAAAACGAATAGTTATCTAAACGCTTAATCCGGTATCAGGGGTGGTCCCCGCAATTGGGGACAAGGAGCCGCGATAAAATTAAAAACATAAATATTTATCAGTGAAGTTGATTTGTGTCAATATTTTTTTTGTTCCAGAGCATTTTGGCGGCTATTCATAATAATTTTTGATGGAGAATCCTTCTTTTCGACAAAGCAGATCCCGGCTTGCCTCTTTCAGATCCTGAGCCACCATCTCGGCCACCATCTCCTGAAATGTGGTTTTGGGTTTCCAGCCCAAAGCTTCCCGGGCAAGGCCGGCGTCCCCCAGAAGGGTTTCCACCTCGGTGGGACGGTAGTATCGTTTATCAACGGCCACAATACATTTCCCCGTTTGTTGTTCATAACCTTTTTCATCAATACCTTCGCCTTCCCAGCGAATGTCGAAACCGACCTCTTTCCCCGCCACATTCACAAAATCCCGAACCGAGAATTGCTGACCGGTGGCGATCACATAATCCTTTGGCTGGTCCTGCTGAAGCATCAGGTGCATGAGTTCCACATAGTCCCGCGCATGCCCCCAGTCACGCTTGCCATCCAGGTTTCCCAGATACAGACAGTCCTGAAAGCCCAGCTTGATCCGTGCCAGTCCCCGGGTAATTTTCCGTGTCACAAAGGTTTCTCCCCGTATGGGTGATTCGTGATTGAAGAGGATGCCGTTGCACCCGAAAATCCCGTATGCCTCCCGGTAATTGACCGTTATCCAGTAAGCATAGAGTTTGGCGGCAGCGTAGGGTGAGCGGGGATAAAAAGGCGTTTTTTCGCTTTGTGGTGTTTCCTGCACCAGGCCATAAAGCTCCGAAGTGGAAGCCTGGTAGAATTTCGTTTTCTTTTCCAACCCCAAGATGCGGATGGCTTCAAGAAGTCGAAGGGTTCCCAGGGCATCGGCATTGGCGGTGTATTCCGGCGTTTCGAAAGATACCTGAACATGGCTCTGGGCCGCCAGATTATAGATTTCATCCGGCTGAACCTGCTGAACAATACGGATGAGATTGGTGGAATCCGTCAGGTCCCCATAGTGAAGGACAAACTTTCTGTCCGATTCATGGGGGTCCTGATAGAGATGATCGATTCGGTCCGTATTAAACTGGCTGGCCCTTCGTTTAATGCCATGAACCTCATAATTCCTTTTCAACAACAATTCGGCTAAATAAGCGCCATCCTGGCCGGTAATACCTGTGATCAGTGCTCTTTTCATATGATTGCTCCCAACGGTTATGGCTGGTTTTCAGAAATTTTTCAGTTCTTCTTCCACCATCATCCGTACCACATCTTTCATCTTAAATTTGGCTTTCCACCCCAGCTTTCGCTTCGCTTTGCCCGGATCGGCCCTGACCGTCAGAATATCCGTAGGGCGAAAAAGGGTTTCGCTGGTTGTTACGTGATCTTTCCAATTCAAGCCTACCACGCCAAAAGCTTCGCGGATAAGATCCGCCAGTTTGTTGGTTTCCCCGGTGGCGATCACAAAGTCTTCAGGGTTTTCCTGCTGAAGCATTCGCCACATGGCTTCAACATATTCAGGTGCCCATCCCCAGTCCCGTTCTACCTCGATATTTCCCAGCTGAAGGAGTTCACCGCTTCCTTTGGCAATACGGCAGGCCGCACTGACGATTTTGCGGGTCACAAACCGTTCCGGCCGCAGGGGTGATTCGTGGTTAAACAATAGCCCGGAGCACGCAAAAAGCCCATAGGCTTCCCGATAATTGGCCATATGCCAAAAAGCAGCCGCCTTTGCAACGGCATAGGGACTTCTGGGGCGAAAGGGTGTTTCCTCGGTGGCTGCCGCACCTTCCGTGTTCCCGAAGCATTCGCTGCTTCCCGCATTATAGATACGAATGGGGATGTTCAAAAATCGAATGGCTTCCAGAAGATTCAAGGTGCCGATGCTGATGCTTTCAAATGACTCGACAGGTTGATCAAAGGAAAGCCCTACTGACGTCTGGCCGGCCAGATTATAAATCTCGTTCGGCTGAACCTTTTTTAAAATCTGCAGTACACTTCGGAAATCATTCAATGAAATGGATTCAAGCTCTACCCGGCCATAAATTTTCAACCGTTTCAGATTGGCAAATGAAGATATCTGGGCATCCCGTGAAGCACCGACCACACGGTATCCTTTTGCCAAAAGATACGCTGCCAGATAGGAACCGTCCTGACCGGAAACCCCCAGGATTAATGCACTTTTTTCTTTACTTTTTCCCATATTGACTTTATTTAATCGGTCTTAATCTTCGTTTTCTCTATCTCTTCACGGATTTCCCGGTCATTGACCTGGAAACCGTACCCTGTTATAGTGTAGCCCTTATAACACTGCATAACGGACGATTCAAGGTTTAACGGATTGAATTAATACTTCAATCCGATGGAGTGACAAATTCTGATATCCGAGGTTGAAAAACACCAAAATGAAAAACAAAAGCGCAAAGGTGCGCCGTAATGACCCCTGCCCATGCGGAAGTGGATTGAAATACAAAAAATGCTGTCTTCAAAAGGATAGCCCTCCCCCAAGAG
>ADZZ01000528.1 GCA_000179315.1 delta proteobacterium NaphS2 | reverse complement strand
AATCGATTTTAATTGTTTCATTCTTGGATTCGCTGCAAGGACGTTCTTCAAAGGTTTTGAGAAAGGAGATAGGCGATGTTCAGAAGATGGGTGTGGGCGGCTTGCTTTATCCTGGCTGTGACATGGATGCTTCCTGGCGGGGTCTTTGGACTCAGCCGGGACCGTTGGACCAACGAGAAACCCTATGGCGTGTTTTTCAACGATTATGACCCCAATTTTTACACGGGATTTGTGCCGCGGGTACAGGAGCGGGAGCGTATCAAGATTCATTTGGGGAAAGGGAACCAGCTGCGGGTACGGATGATCCTGTCCGACAAAGCCATCGACAACTACCTGCAGGATCAGGTGGCCCGGCATGATCTTTATAAAGAAGTCATTGACAGGAAAATCATCAATCTGACGTCCAATACCGCCTGGGAGGCATATCACCGGAAAGTGACGGAAGAAAAACTTCACGATCTGGTGAAAAAGAAGGGGGAGATGGATGAGAAAGCCTGGCGGGACCTGAATCTGACCTACATGGAAAAACTGGTGCCGGGGCGGCTCTATCATATTCAAAAAGATTTCAATAAAATGGTCGATGATTTTGCTCAATCGCTTAAAAATGCGCCAAAACCGGACAACCTGCAGGCCAAGCTGGATCTGATTAACGCGTTTTTCCCCCATCGCATTTTTCTTGCCGATTTGACACCGGAGCAGGATGCCGATTTTCAAAAGCTGGAAGTGCTGGCCAAAGCAGGCGATATGAAGGCGTTTCAGCCCAAGGCCAAGGCGTTTTTTGACAGCATCACCGACAATATCTACCCCATAAAGGACGGCGAGCTGGATTATTATGAGTTTACCACTATCTACCCGGCGGGCACCTATGACAAAACAACCACCCACAACGGCCAGGTGATGCCCCTTTACACCACCACCGGCGTCTGGTGGCTGATTCCTCGAAAGCACGGAAAAGGAATTCTGGGAATGGTGGATTATATCTCATCGGCCGGCTACTATGGCATGATGCCGATGCTGCCATATGAGTACGGCGGCGGTATCGCCTATAACGCCATCCACAATCCCGGTATCAGTTGCTGGATTCCCGGACACCATCTTCTTCCCGAGGGCTGGCGCGAGATTACCACCGGCAGCCGCAACGGCAAAGCCTTTAACCGTGTGGCCATTACCAGCAGGGGACCCGTGTCCCATGGTTGCACCCGTCTTAACGCAGGGCACTTGACGGAGTTGAGGGAAATGCTGCCGTCCACTTCGGAAGGTATGGAAGGGATCATGCATTACCGGAGCCTCTCGCACTGTTATGATGTTTTTGATCTCAGAGGCGACGGAAATGACCAGGTGATGGGAGTTCAGTACTATATTGCATTCCGCCATACCAAGTCGCGGGTTGCCCAGGAAATCTGGGCGCAAAACAACCGCAAGGATTTCTACGCCTGGCTCTACGGCAATGACCTGACCTTCGCTCCCCTGGGGGAGGCCTCTTTCAAGGAAGTATACGACTACAAGTTCAAAAAGCGAAAAGCGCTTGAAGGCAAAAAATATGAGAATCTCAAACTTTATGAGGCGCCTTATGAACCCGAATATCTTCAGTTCTATGTGATTAACGGCGTTAATAAGCTTTCAAAGGAAGGGATGGACTTCAACCGCGAATTGCGCCGGGTCGGGTATGGCTATAAGATCGACCGGAAGAAATTGCGACTGGAATAGCCGCTCACGGAAGTTTTTCAATCTCTCCTTGAACAATGGCCATGTTTGAAATCAATTTTTCCTTCAAAGGGGAAGCCGGGTAGTCCTCAACCAGCTTTTTGAGAATGTTGTAAGATGTTTCAAACAGTTCTTTTTTCTTTTTCGGGTCCTTGTTTTTTTTGGCTTCGAGGAATATCTCCGCAGCCCGGTTTCTTTCGCGATTGATGAGGTTTTCCATGGCCCGGTCTCTGAGATCCATGGCTGCAGCATCCAACCCTTGGGTTTTCTCAAGCATGGCCAGTGTCTTGATGGTTCCCTGATAATCTTCCTCCTCAAAGAGTTTTTCGGCCGTACCAAAGGTCTCTTTCTGATAGGCCAATTTGATCTTCATGTTTTCTTCGTAGGCGGTTTGCGCCTCATCAACATTTTTGAGTGCTCTGTCGATGTATTCCGTTTCGGGCCCTTCTTCCCTTATCGCTTTTTCCTTCAAAAGCAGTTCTTTTGCTTTGGCGAATTTATGGTCCCGGACCAGGCTGTCGACCTCTTCCTGAAGGGATATCATTTGGGGATCGAATGTCTGCGGTTCAGTCCCTTCCGGTGCTTGAAACATGGAACGATGGACCTGGTCCGGTTCCCGGGGTGTTTCTTCGATTTGTTTGTCAAGATCATTGATCATATTGATCCGGTCATTCTGAATGCTGGAAATTTTTTCCAACGTTTTGACGGCCTGCGCGCGTTTCCCCGTTGCCAGTTGCCATCGGGCAATGTCCGCTCTCAGCTGCATGAGATCAGGCGATCTTTCAATTGTTCCGGCAATCTCGGAAGCAACTTCAACGGCTTCTTCCGGCATCCCGTCTTCTGCCAGGCTGTAGGCGAAAACCATGCCGATCTCGGGCGTGAATCCTCCCGGGAAACGGGTTTGCAGTGCCAGACAGCGTTGAATGACTCCGCTAAAATTCCTGTCCAGATAGAGATTCAGGATTTCATTTTTACTTTGAATATAATCGGTAAAGGAATTTTCTTCTCCGGAAGATTTGTCGGTTTTTTGGAAGTAGCCTTTTTCCAGAAGGGATGTGGTTTCATAAAGGGATCGGGTCAATGTTCTGATCGCCTTTTCGTTCGCGGGGCCGGCGGCGGTCTTTTCAAGCAGACGGTAAGTATCCAGCAGGGCTGTAACGGCACGTTGATCTTTTTCGGACAGTTCCTTATTTTCCTGGAGTTTTTTAAGCGATCGAATTCGAGCCTCCAGGTCTGAAAGATTGATGTTGAGTGTTATGCCTTCCTCTCGGACGGGCGGTTGAACGGGAGGAGGAGAAGGTTTCGGGGTTGTGGTGGCACACCCGGCGGAAAGAATCACCATGAGCAGAAGCAAAATGCGTTTTATTTTCATTGTTGTTACCCTTGGTTCAGTGCGGTTCGAATTCTCTTTTGAGCTGCCGGCTTTTACCCTTGTTTTCGGTTTGTGTCAACACTTCCGGACCACCAGCACCAGCGGTAAGTGGAAGGCCGGTTAGGGGTGAAACAGGCATGGCCTTGAGGTCGAATTTCTCCGGATCTAGAGGATGCAGCAATGGGTTAAATGCCAGATCGGCGGGTTGAATTTTTTTTCTAAAACCTTCCGTTTCAGCAATGGCCCTGGCCGTATTCATCCAAAGCGGGAGGGCTCCCGAAGATCCGTAGAGGGTTATGTGCTCCCCCTTCATGGGTTGATTGTTGTCAAAGCCCACGTAGCTTGCGATGGTGTATCCGTTGTCAATATTGAGTTGTCCCGAGGCATCATCGGGTCCGGGAATGAGCCCCACAAAACTGGAATTGGTATACTTGTTGGCCGTGCCGGTTTTGCCGAATGAGGGAAGCGCTGTGTCATAGATGCGAATGATATTCCTGGCCTTTTTTCCGGTCCCCCGTTCCATGACTTTCCTAAGGATTTCAGAGAGGAGAATGGTGACCCTTTTGGACAAAACCGTTTTCGGCTCCGGCACATATCCCCAAATGGTTCTGCCCTCCCTGTCAACGATTTTCTTGATGATGGGAACCATGTCAAAACCGCCTTCAGACCCCATCATAAATCTCTTGCCGGTCAAAAGGGTTTCATAGGCCAGTGCCGCTTCCATGATGCTGATGGCATTGGGCCCAAGGGGAAATGACAGCACCGGATCCAGAGGCGTGGATATGCCGATTTTCTTTGAGAGGTAGATGACAAAACGAATATTCACCAGGGTTCTGAAATCTCTGATTTTGGAAAGAACTTCAAGGCCGTACTTCCGCCGGCCCATGAGGTTCCTGAACTGGTTTCGGGTGTGGGTTTCGAGCAGCCCCAGAACCTCGGGCGGCATCAGGTTGTCAACCCACTCACCGGGAGGCGTTGTATTTCTTCTCGCCAGCAACCTTTGGAAATCATATCTGAGAAGTTTTTGATCGTCTTTTTCAAGGGCTGGCGCCGAATCCGAAAGATCAAACTGAAGGCGGTTGACAACATCCAGGATATTTTCATGGCCGGCGAAGATAATGTCTGTTTCAGCCTGTTTTTTTGCCGCTTCAAAGGCCGCTTCCATGAGCGCTTTTTCATCAACGACAATTCCCAATTGGTCCCGGATGCGGGTTTGGTAGGCCTGGTCGGATTCGTCCGGTTTTTGACCGAGGCCCACGAGATCCACCACCTGGCGGAACTCGCTCATATTGAGCCGATCCGTCAGATGATAGAGCAGCCATACGGTCGCCAGATTCTCCGAATCGGCGCCTGCCCAGGTCATTGAGACGGTGTCGCTTTTGGGCCTATGATCGGGTTTGGGGACATAGCTGGTTCCTTCAAACCGGTAGATATTTTGCTTATTTATGAGTGGATCCAGATTGTTCCATTTCAGTTGAAGGGCGGAGGCGTAAACCAGCGGCTTGAATATGGAACCCAATTGCCGTTTTGCATCAACCGCCCTGTTGAAGTGAATATTGGAAAAACCGCCCACCATGGCCGCTATCATACCCTGGTGGAGGGTCACCAAGCCCCCTTCGAGTTCCGGAATGGCTGAGAGTATCAGCTTTTCCATCTTTCCCTTTTTGGATGGGTCGTCATTCATTTGAACGATCTGGACCGGCACCAGGTCGCCCACGTTAAGGGTATCCAAAAGAAAAGCGACATGCTCTTTCTTAAAAGTTGTCCACGGGCCTTTTTTGCCTTTCAGCCAGGCTTCCCCCATCGGCTTCAAACCCTCATAATCGATAAACCCTTCCCCGGTATCCCAGACGACACGGCACCCCGGATTTTTTTTTCCCTTGTCTATTTCGGTTACCTGCGCCAGGAAAGGAAGGGCCTGGTGGTTGCTTTTGGCGCTGGGCTTCAGTTCTCCCTCCCATCGGGCAAGCGTTTTTGAAGGCGCCATTGCGCTCAGTCCCACGTCCATTCGGGGCAGGTGTTCCCGCAAGCTTTGGAGGGCTGCACGTTGAACATCCCGGTCAACGGATGTATGGATACGAATGCCGGATGTGGCGATGTTGTCAATACCCTGTTCCTGGAGGATGTTTTTGAAGAATGGGGATTCCAGCTGGTTCCTGATATAATCCAGAATGACATTCAAGCGGAAAGTGATCGTGCCTTCCTTGAAAGGGACGGGCTGTTCCTTTGCCCTGGCATACTCACTTCTGCTGATGTAGTTCTGCTCCAGCATTTTGTCCAGCACATAATCCTTTCTTTCCTTGGCCAGCCGTTTTGCTTTCTCTTTTTCAGCGGGTGTTTTTTTGATAAACGGATTGTATCGATTAGGCCCCTTGACGGAACCCACAATAAAAGCCGCTTCAACCAGGTTGAGATCTTCGGGGTCTTTGTCGAAAAAGTATTGCGCTGCTATTTTTAGCCCTTTGCCGTAGCCGTTTACAAAGAACTGGTTGGTGTACATTTCCAGTATTTCTTCTTTGGTATACTCTTTCTCCAGAAGGAAGGCCTGGAACATTTCACGGATTTTGGCCCGGTAGGATCTCTTTTCCCTTTTAAAAATATTCTTGGCCGCCTGCTGGGTCAGGGTGCTGCCGCCCTGGACTACCTGCCCTGACCGGAGGTTGGCCACAAACGCCCTTAGTATGGATTTGGGATCAAAACCCCAGTGGTGAAAAAAATTCTTGTCTTCAGCGGCAACCAGGGCTTTAATAAATATCTTTGGGATGTCCTTATAATCCATATACTGGCTATGGGTTTTTTCAAAAAAAACGCCGATGGGTGTTTTGCCGTCCGAATAGTACACCGGGCTTTCCGAATTGATTACCCGGTCGATGGCGCCCCGGTTGATCCGTTCGGAAGTCTCCCTGGTGATTTCGTAATAGGTGTACCCCAGGAAACCTAAAGGTATCAGGATCAGGAAACATAAAAACCAGAAAAATATACGCTTCATTCTAAAAAAGTTCTCCCGCCACCAGTTTCGTCCGCAGGATTTCCTTAAGATCGAGCCCTTTTATGCAAAGCCCCTTGCGGCCGTATTTCATATTGGCTTCGATGATGAGCCATTCATCCTTGTGGAGGATGAGATCGATCCCAACGTCATTGAACCGGCAAAGCCGTGCGGCGTTTTGGGCCGCCAGAATGCCTGATTGTGGAATGCTGTTAAAGTCAATATGGCCTCCCTGGCTCAAATTGGTCCTGAAGTTGCCTGGAGCGCTGACCCGCCAGTATGCAATGACCGGCTGATAATTGACCAGCACAACCCGCAGATCCCGATCGTGCTGAATGTACTCTTGAATGTAAGCGATCTTGGTAAGTGCCAGATAGGCATTCAGCGCTTCATGGTTACCGATCAGGTAGACCCCTCTTCCCCTGGCCGAAGATCTGGGTAGCTTCCCGATAAAGGGATACTGAAAATGATCCGGGATTTCCCCGTGGTGGCGGCGATAAAAAATGCGGGTGCGGGGGTGAGGGATATTCAGCATATAAAAAAGCGTGGTCTGTTTAATTTTTTCGTCTGCATAGAGGTAGGTTTCAAGGTTCGGAAAGATGTTTTTCCCCATGGTGGTCAAAAACTGGGCGTAATTTTTCGTGGGGTACAATACAAGGTCGGTTGTTTGGATAAATTCCCGTTCCTCGGAAGTATAGTCCAGGAAATTCGGTTTAACCCCCAGGGTCCGCACTTCCGGGACTCCCACCAGCCGGCTGCCGATGGCCGGATAAATGTGTGTTCGATGTTTTATTGGCGCGATACCCATTTCCTCACATCCGCGGCTTTTTCCATGGCTCGCGCCATGATTTCTTCAAGATTCAGCGTCATCAGTTGACGGTTTTCCATGACCAGACGGCCGTTAATGATGGTGTGTTTCACGTCCTGTCCCCTGGCGGCATAAACCAGGTGGGAGAAGGGATTGTACATGGGTGTCAGGTGGGGTTTATGGGTGTCGATAACAATGATGTCCGCCTTTTTTCCGGTTTCGAGGGAGCCTGTGATGTGGCCGATCCCCAAGGCTTTTGCGCCCTCAATGGTGGCCATTTTCAATACGGTCGTGGCATCCATGACCGTAGGGTCCATGGCCTGTACCTTGTGGAGTTTGGCCGCCATGTCCATTTCCGTAAAAAGGTCCATGTTGTTGTTGGAAGCACCACCGTCGGTCCCCATGCCCACCGTTATCCCTTGAGCGATCATTTGAGGCACCGGCGCAATGCCGGAACTCAACTTCATGTTGCTTTCCGCGTTGTGAATAACCTTGATACCGTAGCCGGCCATTTTCTCGATCTCTGATGGATCCAGATGAACGGCATGATCGGCGATGAGATGAGGCCCTGCAATGTTCAGGGCTTCCAGGTGCTCCAGTGGTGACCTGCCGTATTTTTTTTTGATTTCTTCAACTTCGCTCAAGGTTTCGGCGAAGTGTATGATCAAAGGCGTTTTGTGGTCGAGCGCCATCTGGTTGGCCCTTTCCAGCAGTTCGGGGCCGCAGGTAAAAAGCGCATGGGGTTCTACGGCTATGGAGACCAGAGGATTGTTTTTCCACTTGTTAATGAGCCGTTCCGTATAGTCGAACCCGTTTCCCAGTTCACCGTAATTGGGAGAAGGGAAATCGTAGAGCACCTCTCCCACCATGCAGCGAACGCCCGATTGGAAAGCGGCTTCCGCCACGTGGTCTTCAAACAGGTACATGTCGCAAAATGTCGTGGTCCCCGACAGGATCATTTCGGCGCAGGCCAGTAGCGTGCCGGTGTAGATAAAATCCGCATCCATGTTCTTTTCAACGGGAAAGATATACCGGTTCAGCCATTCCATGAGCGGAAGGTCGTCCGCAAGTCCCTTAAAAAGGCTCATGGGTGCATGGGTATGGCCGTTAATGAGTCCCGGAATGATGAGGCCCCCTCCCGCATCAATTGTCTTGGCGGCTTTATGATCTTCGGGAATGTGATTCCCCACATGGGCGATGGTGTCTTGGGATATGCAAACGCAACCGTTTTCAATGACCCTGTTTTCAGGATCCATGGTTAAAAGGGTTCCATTCTGGATGACCAGATCAAATGTCGTCATGCGCAACCTCTGTCTCTAATGTACATGCTAATCCTTTGCCGTATTCAGTGCCGACCCTGCCTTAAACCAGCTAATCTGCTCCTGGGTCAGGGTGTGATCAAGCGGGATTTCAAAGCTTGTGCCGCCCTTCGGCCTTATGACGGCCCGAACCGGCCGATTGGGTTCAAGACCGGCTAGTTCAATGAGACTGATGCGATCGTCCTGGCTGATTCTGTCGTAATCCGAAGGATCATGAAATGTCAACGGCAGGATGCCCTGTTTTTTGAGATTGGCTTCATGGATCCTTGCAAAAGATCGGGTAATGACCGCTTTGGCGCCCAGAAACCGCGGGCTCATGGCCGCATGTTCCCGGCTGGATCCCTCGCCGTAGTTTTCATCTCCAACGATTACAAACCCGCCGCAGTTCTTTGCATAAATTTCGGCCAGCGCCGAGAGTTTTACCCCCGTGTTGCCGGAAAGAACATCGGTGCCGTGACCGGTCTCACCCGTGAAGGCATTTAAGGCGCCGGCCAGCATATTTCGTGAAATGTTGGTCAAATGTCCCCGGTATTTGAGCCATTCCCCGCCGGGAGAAATGTGGTCGGTGGTGGTTTTCCCGCTGGTTTTGGCCAGTACCGGCAGGTCCACGAAATCCTTGCCGTCCCACGGTGCAAAGGGTTTGAGCTGTTCCAGTCTTTCCGAGTGGGGATCAATTTTAATGGGAACCGTTTCTTCTGAAGCGGCAGCGGCCGTGAAGGCGGATTTGTAAATGGCCAGACCTTTTTCAGGCAGCGTGGGCGGGTCGGGGGGTGTTAACTGAAAGGCTTCTCCATCCTTACCCGCCAGCGTATCGGTCTCCGGGTTAAAACCCGCATCACCTGAAAGCGCGAGACAGGCGGCCATGGTGGGGGAGGTCAAAAAGGCCAAAGTCTCAGGGTTTGCGTCGTTTCGCGCCTTAAAATTCCGGTTGAATGTGGTGAACATAATGTTTTTTGTGCCTTTATGGGAATCCTGTCGGTCCCACTGTCCGATGCAGGGCCCGCAGGATGCCGCAAGAATCACGGCGCCAGCATCCAACAGTTTTTGAAGAATGCCGTCCCGCTTGATGGTTTCATGGATTTGCTCGGAGCCCGGCGACAACATGAAAGGGACTTTGACCCGGCAACCGTGGCGCTCTCCCTGCTCCAGAATCTGAGCGGCGGCATAGAGGTCCGAATAAGAGGAATTGGTGCAGGACCCCATGAGAACGGTGGAAACGTTTTGGGGCCATTTCTCGGCGGCCGCACGTTCCCTGAAATCTTCAACCTTTGTGACACGGTCAGGGCTGAAGGGACCGGCATGGGCCGGTTTGATGGTGCCAAGATCCAATTCCAGGTAATGGTCGTAAACGCGCTCAGGATCAGTGGTACAGATTTCGTCCCGGCAGAGGATATCCGACAGGGCGTCGGCGGAAGCGGCATCCGATTCACGACCGGTATTGTTCAGGTATTCCGTCATACTTTCATCAAAGACAAACACGGATGTGGTGGCGCCCAATTCGGCGCCCATGTTGGTGATGGTTGCCTTTTGAGTGGCCGAAAGGGCTCTTGCGCCCTCTCCAAAGTATTCGAAAATCCTACCCGTCCCCCCTTTGACAGTGAATCGATTCAGCATCTCCAGGATAATGTCTTTGGCCGATGCCCAACCGCTGAGCCTTCCCGTGAGTTTGACACCCACCAATGCGGGAAATGTGGTTTCCCACGGAAGTCCCGCCATGACCTCCGCCGCGTCGGCACCGCCGACGCCAATGGCGATCATACCCAGTCCCCCCGCGTTGGGCGTGTGGGAATCGGTGCCGATCATCAGGCCCCCCGGAAAGGCGTAGTTTTCCAGAATGACCTGGTGGATAATGCCGGATCCGGGTCCCCAAAATCCAATGCCGTAATTCATGGCCGCTGAAGAGAGGAAATCGTATACTTCCCTGTTGGTGCCGAGGGCTTTCTTGAGGTCCACGTCGGCACCTCGGCCCGCACGAATCAGGTGGTCACAGTGGATGGTTGCGGGAACTTTTGATTTTTTCCGTCCGGTCTGCATGAATTGAAGCATGGCCATCTGGGCCGTCGCATCCTGCATGGCCACGCGATCCGGGAAAAGGGCGATCTGATCCTTTCCCGCCCGCAATCTTTGAGGTTTGTTTCCGTGTGCTTCATGAATGAAAAGAATTTTTTCCGCATAGGAAAGTCCCCGTCCCATTTCACGACGTTTTTGGGAAAGGATTTCCCGGGTTTTTTTTATGTCAAAGGGGTGCTGCATCTTTAATGATCTCCTTTCCAGGCTTGGTTAACAGCTCTAAATGGATTGAAATAATTCGTTCGGCAGCTCCCATTAAACTTGATCCCACCGCCACGTATCCGTGATTCTTCATTAAAATGGGTTCGTCGCTGGTGCCGAGGGTGTCACAGGTGATTTGGGCCAGTTCCAGCGAGCCGTAAGGTTCCTCCCTTTGCGTTTCCCGGATTTTTTCCACCGGAATATCGGAAGCAGGGATGTTGTGAACGTGTACCACTGCATCGGCATCCGGCCTGCACTGGAGGATGAGATAATGAAGGAGACTTTCAGAGGAAGGATTTCTGGTGCCGATAAATTTCAGTTTCTTTTCGCTGACCGAGCAGTGGGCAATATAAATGATATCTTCTTTTTCCAACATATCCAGGTTTGCTCCGGCGGCTGTGATTGCGATGCCGTCTGCGAACCGCATGCTGAAGTTTCCCGCATTTTGGGGAACCATGTCATGGCTGGCAGTAAAATCCGCACACTCTTTGAAAAGCGGAAAGAGTGCAGCAAAACCTTTTGGTGGATCCTCATTCAGCTGAATCGACGTAAACTTTACACCGGTGTATCCGGGCATCAATTCTTTGGCATTTCCCATGGCTTTTTCAGTTGGCCTTCATCCTGGTATTCGGTAAAAAACAGCGGTTGTAATTTTCCTTTTTGTTTCACTTACATCATGATATATCCAAATACACTCGAAAATCAAACATTGATATGCGTAAAGCGCAATTGTGGAACAGGTGAAAAGGATGAATGATACAATGGACGAAAATTCCGGTCCCTTTGGAGAAGTTATTGATTGGGATGTTGCCAAACGACCTCTGGTGCCCGACTTCCCCATTATTCCCTTCATTGAAGGAGACGGCATCGGGCCTGATATCTGGGCTGCAACACGATTGGTCCTGGATAAGGCCGTCAGTAACGCTTACGACGAAAAGCGGAAGATCAACTGGCGGGAAATCCTGGCGGGAGAGAAAGCCCAGCGTGCATACGGCGAAAAAAATCCTTTGCCAAAGGAAACGCTGGATGCCATCGTCAAATACGGGGTGGCCATCAAGGGACCCCTTACGACACCGGTTGGTGGCGGTTTCAGATCCTTGAACGTGGCTCTCAGACAAACCCTTGATCTGTATGCCTGCGTACGTCCGGTGCGGTACCTGGAAGGTGTCCCGGCGCCGGTGACCCATCCTGAACGGGTGAATGTGGTCATTTTCAGGGAAAATACGGAGGATGTATATGCAGGGGTGGAGTGGCCTGCCGGGTCTTCAGAAGCCCGCGAGCTTTTGAGTGCCATCAACAGCAAATCAAAGGCAGCGGGCGGCACGCTGATTTCTCCGGAAAGTGCCCTGGGAATTAAACCCATGAGCAAAGCAAACACGGACCGTCTCGTTGCCAAGGCCATCCATTATGCGCTGGACCATCACAGAAAGAGTGTGACCCTGGTGCACAAGGGAAACATCATGAAATATACGGAGGGTGCTTTCAGGGACTGGGGCTACGGGGTTGCCCGTGAAGAATTTGGAAATGAAACCTTAACGGAAACGGATCTTTACGAAAAATTCCAAGGTGCGCAGCCTGAAGGAATGATTGTGATCAAGGATCGTATCGCCGACGCCATGTTTCAGCAGCTCCTCCTGCGTCCGGAAGAGTATGACGTGATTGCCACCCCCAATTTGAACGGGGATTACCTTTCCGATGCGGCCGCGGCCCAGGTGGGGGGGCTGGGAATGGCCCCGGGCGCCAATATGGGGGACTGCCGTGCCCTGTTTGAGGCCACGCACGGCACTGCCCCCAAGTATGCGGGACAGGACAAGGTGAACCCCGGCTCGCTGATTTTGTCAGGGGTTGAGATGCTTCGCTTTATGGGATGGCACGAAGCGGCGGATACGGTGGTTGAGGCCCTCAAGAAGACCATCCAACAACGAATTGTCACTTACGATCTGGCCCGTCAGATGAGCGGGGCCAAAGAGGTCCGGTGTTCGGAATTCGGGGCGTCTATTGTAGATAATATGGGGTGAATTCAAAGGATGGGTTTTGTTTAAAGGTCATTTCTTCCACCCCGCGAATAAGCTTTCTATTTCCTGCAAAAAGCGATTCAGGGAAGGATCTTTTCGGGCTATATGATCCAGATCCATGTTTTCTGCGATGTCCTTCGCAAATTCGATGCCTCCGAGGCTGGGGATTACCCCGGCTTCCCGAATGCTTTCGATGAGCATCTTTTTATAACGGGCCTTTTCACATTTCTGATCGGGAGCAAGGCAACCACGACCGAAAACCGATTTAAAGGCCGCCGAATCGATGAGCATCCAGCGTTCAATATGGGGATCAGGGATGGCGCAGATAACAAACGCCTGTGGAAATTTCGAAGTGACACTGGCAATTTCTTTCAGCCTTTGATTCAGCCCTTTGCAGTTTGCGTCGGTGGCTACCAGAACCAAATCCGGAAATCCACCCCGGCCCCTAAAAAGGTCTCGCATATACTGTCTTAACTCGTTAATGACCGCGCCATAACCTCTACGCACGTTTCGCCACTCGATTTTGATTTCAATTCCTTGCTCAAGAGAAATCCGGTTCAGCAATGCGTGGAGAAATTCCTGATGTGCATGATCTTCCACAAAGGCGGCAATCTCACGCATCGAAATCACCTCGCAGCATTCTCTCGGAAATGGTCAGTTCTTCCGGTTCTTCTCCGTCTAAAAGGGCTTCGTCAATGTCTCTTTTTCGCCCCAAAGGCCCCCAGGTGGAAAACGGCTCCATTCGTGTCATGCCGTCCTCTTTCCTGCAAATGTACAATGTTTCATCCTCCACCAAATCGGGAAGTAAAGGCGAATGGGTCGTCACGATATACTGGGTATGCCCAAAGGAGGCACGCGTTTTCAAAAGTTCAGCAATAAGCCTGATTCGCCGCGGATGGATGCCGTTTTCGGGTTCTTCAAAACCAATGAGGGAAGGTGGTTCTTTCGCTCCGGTCAGGGCGAGAAGTCCGAGCAGCCGAAGGGTACCCTCGGAAAGAACCCGAGCAGGGATTGGAATTCCCGATTCAATGAGTCTGAGTTCCACTTCTCCAAGGTTGTTTACATCCACAACAATGCCCTCAATGTTGGGCACGATGATGCTCAAAGCTTTTTCCACGGCTTTGAATTGAGATGGATCCAAGGTCTTCAACGTATTCAGAAATGCAGGGAGTTCCTCCCCCATCAGGCCGATGTGTCTCACTTCCTTGACGGGATTGGCGGCGCGCATTCGTTCTCTGGGTTCAAAGTAGAAAAACAGCCAACTTTCCAACTCTTTTCTCATGGCCGCCAAATGGGGGTAGTGTGGTGGATAGTGGGGTAACGAAAGAATACTGTGATCCAGAAAGCGCTCGTAGTAGGTAGGATGGGCCTGGCCTTCCAGCCGAAGATGAAGGCGTTCTCCTTCTCGTGAAAGGAAAGGACGCCGGCTGGCCGTGGGTTCCCCTTTCCGGGTCAAAGCGCCCAGATACTCGTCTACCACCCGCAAAAAACCGGATCTTGGCAGAATTTCCACTTCAATTCGGTATCGCAGATAATTCTCCCTGACCGTGGGCAGTTTTTTTTTCTTCCCGTTCGATCCTGGTATGTCCACACCTGAACGCTTCATTTCCCTGATTTGCCGGTTGACCGCCTCAATGACCGATTGGGATAATTCTACATCAACTTCAATGCTGAAACTCAGACGGTCCTTTTCTAAGAGCCCTGCTATTCCATGATGAGTAAACGTAAATGATTCAAGTGGTTTGCCCCGATAAGGCGGTTCAAATGCCTCCTTTAGGGTCCTACTTGTGGCAATCTTTGAAAGCAATTGAAGAGCATCCAGAAAATTACTTTTCCCAGCCCCATTGGGCCCAACCAAAATGGACAGCGGTGAGAGATTGATTTCAACGTCTTCCAGTGATTTGTATTCACTTATTTTGATGCGGTTAATCATGGTTTTCACCTTCATCATCCAAGTATTCTTTCAGCTTTTGCACTCCGACAATCGCATTTTTCAATTCTGATTCATACAGCGGCACCAGAGCAACATGCGAAGCGGGGTTCATGATTCTTTTCAAGACATCTTGGGTTTCTTCGATGAGCCTGGCCTTGTTTTCTTTCAATTCATACTGTTTGATGAGATAGGCGATAAGCTCTTTGCGCAGGCCGGTGAGCCTACCTTTCTGATTTGCATTCAAAGAGTCATCTTCTGAGTAGTTTGTCTGTAATTTTTTGACCAGTTCAAGAGGCAGGTCTTTATTCACAAAGAGTTTTTCAAAGTCTCTGCGATGTGTACCAGTCATTCTTTTTAACGCTTTATTTAGCTTATTTGTCAGAGGTTCAAAATTACCAGTTTCAGCGGCTGAGTTCAAGCCTTTCAAGTATTTGTCCAGAACCGCTTCCATCTCTTTGCGCAACTCATTGCCGCAGGCATCATATTCGCCGTCCGCCAGATAGGCCTGGGCCTTTTCAAGAGACGTCCTGTCCCTTTGTATTATCGGAGGCCCGTTTTTGTCTTCTTTGGCATGGAACCTAAAGTATTCCCATTGATGCGGCGAAGTATGTCGTTTCACCAATTCATAAAAGCCCTTGTCGTGAGTGAAAATGATCTTCTGAAATTCATCAAAAAAATGCAAATCAGGGTCATTGTCCTGGTTGAGAATTATCTTGATAATGGGTATCCGGTTGGACATATCCAGACTGATGAGCATATCATCCAAAACCAGGATTTTGAAAATTGTCCTGGTTGAGAATTATCTTGATAATGGGTATCCGGTTGGACATATCCAGACTGATGAGCATATCATCCAAAACCAGGATTTTGAAATCGGTTGTCTGGACGCGGCTCCGCAACGCACCGATACGAATGCCAATGGCAATTCTGGTTAGTTGCGCTTCATTTAAGAATGACTGCACCCGGTGGACCCGCTTCCAGCCCCCTCCTTCTCCCTGAAAAATCTCCACCACGATTTTGATTTGTAGTTGGTTACACCGTTCCGCGTCCTTGCCTGGTTGCCAAAGTTTTTGTTTGATCTTTTCAAAAGTAAATCGCTTCGAAAACTGCAAGGAAATACGAATAACATCTTTGTTTTTAAAGAAATGCTTTTTGATGAACTCATTGGCATTGGTCTCTATCTGTGACAAGAGAGAATCAATTTCGGTATTGAGCGCTGCGAGCTCCTCTTTAATTGCCTCGGCCCTTTTCCCCTTCACTGGCTGCCCGGATCTATACCGCTCAACATCAGATGTTTTGTTTCTGATTTTGTCCAGCATGATGTGGTTGGCATCATCTAGCAAAAAAGGGAAAATGTCGCGCTCGAACACCTGCCAGAGGTTCACTTCCTGCTTGTGGGTGGCGGTGTAAAAATTTTGGAGCAGCCTGTAGTTGATGAAATCACTTGCCTGGTTGAGTTCCTGAATTATGGTGTCGCTGTCCCTGTTGGTGTTTATGGTGTCATGGGAAATGGTATATATAACTTTTCTATTGCTTTCATCGATGGTGGTCAGTTCTATAAAGGAATCTTCGTCGTTGTTTGTGAAAACATTGCGCAGGCTTTGGTGGGTCCCCTTGTCTGATTCAATGAAATTCTTGAAGTATTTTTGAATTTCATCATCCGTTTTGATGCTGCTCTGGGTCAATGTATACAGCGCCCAGAACAGGGATGATTTTCCCGAACCGTTATTTCCATAAGCGAGAACATTCTTGGCTTTCAGATCAAAGGTCTGCTCCTGCTGGAACGCTTTAAAGTTCTTGATTTTGATCTGGGAGATTTTTTTCATTTCCCGAATTGTAATCAGATCCTTTCTTAAACATTGACAAACAAGAACCGATAGTAATAATATAAGGGTAACTCATCGGCCATCCAGTTTTGGTGTAAGAGCCGAAGGAGATGGGGCTGCCGTCCGAGCAGTCCTTGTGTTTTTGTTTTTTGTCTTGCCATAAATCAAAAATATGTCTACTATATTTATAGTCTCATCTACCAAGATGTAGAAGGAGCGATCGAACCCGATGCATGGCAACATGTTTCGGGTTTAGCTTTTTTTGGCCTTCCAATATCTTTCTCTCTTTTTTCTTAGTGATTTAATTTTGTGAGGCCTGGTGGCCAGATATGCTGTTTTCAGCAGCCAGTAACCTTGACTACGCCAAGCCAGGACCACCACAAACTGTTCAGCTTCCAACCACAAAACAATCTCACGGCTATTCCCCTTTGGCCTTTCATCCCACCAGGTTATCTCATCATAATTATCCACATTTTCGATAATCCAGCTTATCCAGCGGATACGTTCGCAACGCCTCAGGTCCGGGATTCTTTCATCCTCAATATCACCTTTTGAGGTTACATGCCAAAAACCGTAAATCTTACCTTTTGACTCAGGTGTAAATCTTGGTTTAACAGCTAAGCCTCGAAACCGAAGGCCACTGGTTATAATAAGCCCGCAATAAATTTTATAAATATGATCAATATACGCTTCCCAGTTGCCTGAGAAGGGTTCCAGGGGTGGCAACTGTGGCAACTCCATCATCCTTCCCTTGGTTCCCAGATAAAGAGATTAAACTTCTGCTCCAATGGCAAGGTGCTTCTTATAAGTGATTTATGAGACCTTTGCCGAATATGTTCAATCAGAGCCAGCTTAGCCGCACTGGTTGACAATTTGCGATTTGCATAGCCGATCGCGCCAATAAATAAATCGGTAAGCTGAAGCTGCTCCACCTCATGTGAGCGGATATGCTGTAAATGCTCAATGAGTTTTCGATCAAAATCATAATGGGCGTTATGAAGAATGTCAGACAAGGCATCAAGTTTTTCTCGTCCCAATGTGTCCTTAATGTCGAGATACACCCTGTACCGATTGTCATTGGTCAGAATGTTTCGCAACACATAGAAAAACATCTTGTAGTAAAAAATATTGTGGTCCTGCCCGTAGAGTTCATGATCAAGTTTTGATTTATCCGGCACCACAAGAGCACGAAAATGCAGGTCTTGATTATCAAAAAAATAGTCAACAAGCTCCAGATAAAAATCCATCTTAGCGGTAGACACCTTGGTCCATTTGACCTCGAAATAGGGTTTCAGACCATGTTTTGTTTGATGGCCCGAATATCACGTCCTATACGCTTGCTGATATGCTGAGGGCACCAAACAGCGCCAAGCACCATGACCGGAATATAGTCTTGTTCCAAGTGGCAGGATTCATCGCAATAAACGTTATAGGTGGTCATCTCCCTACTCCCTTACCGTGACTCCAGGATGGGTTTGAGGATATCGGGACTGCGGACGGCAAACAGTTTAATGCGGTTGCGCACCTCGCTGTCCGGGTGTGTCCATCTGGTATGGAGCTTGTTGATGACGGCTTTTTTTTCGCTGTCTGGCAGTTGTTCGAAATTATGGTCTCGCAAAATTTCTGCCAAGTCTCTTTCTACGAATTGAAGAATATCAATTTGCTTTTCTTTCATATGTTCGGCGAAGTAGAGTTGGAAAATGAGCCCATCAATTACTAATTCAAAAGGGGATGCTATGTTTTGGCTTAACCAGTTTAGCATACAGACTATTTGTGAAATAATGTCATGAATTGCTCTCTCTGCATTATTTTTGAAATCTATTTCATAAACCGGAAGCTTGGCTAGATTCTTTAAAAGTACTTTCGCAAATACTTTTCCTTTGTTCAAAGAAATACTTTCATGAAAATAGTCAGTGTATTTAGAGTTAAGAAAACCTAGTAGATAAAAAATTGATAAGTCCACACCTTCTTTCAGTCGTATTCCGTATGACAAGGAATCAAAATAAAATCCTTCGGCATCATAACAGGCGACAATATGATCAGATGTTTTTCTGACCAAAATTTTGTTTGGTTTAAAAATCTCTTTTTTCCTCAAAGCGAAATCAACTTTTTTCTGAGCTGTCATGCCTTTTTTAGACTTCACATCTGATGGAGTGAGCCTTTTCTTTAGACTATTATCATAGTTGACCCATGTGCCTGACCAACCAATTCTATACCTTTGAATATCTTTACCAAGAACCATCTTCTGGTGCTTATCTGATTTCATTGACGATGATAATAATATATGCCTGACATTACCTGGATTGAGACCATTTGAGATATTGGCAATATCATTAAGTGTGGTTTTGTATTCTGTTGATACAGTTAATTTATTATGAAAATAGGATCTGTATTCATCAATCAAAATTTCTTGTTTATTGGAGTAGCTTTCTAAAGGACTAAAAGGTGAAATATTTTCAACAATGTAATATTTTAAAATATTTTCTCGCGGCTGAGGCATTGTCTCCGAAAAAAATAGAATATTGTTGCCTACTTCAACGTTATCGAAAACTCTCTCAACTATTTCAATAATCATGGTTATCCCGAAATTTGAAAGGAGCATACTTCTAATTGTCTCTAGGTAAGTATTAAAAACTAAAGATTTCGGGATAATATAACTTAATATAGCATTGATATTTCTTAATAGAGATAACCCTTTTTCTAAAAACAGCACATATGTATTAATTTTATATGATGCCATTTGATACATTTTTTTATAAATTTCTTGCTCTTTAGGCTTATCTGCGCCAATTATCATATATGGCGGATTCCCAATCACCACATCAAATCCATCCTTCATCCCAAACATCCATTCTGGATCAAAAAAGGGTGAGGACATGTTCTGGTCATAGGGGTCCCAGGCGGCAAGCTGTCTAGCGGTTTTATTGGCCCAGCCATCGGCGATCAGCAGTTCGCCCATCTTCTCCCGCAAGGCCTGATCCTCTTCCCTCAGTTTCCGTTTGGTCCTTGGCGTTTTGGCTGAAAATATTCGGTGGCGGACATCCTTTAATTTCTCTTCCAGTTCCTTAATTTCCAAGTTGGCAAATAGGTTCCCTTGCTTTTCCGGTTTTTCTATTCCGATCAGGGTATTGGCCGCGACAAATTTGGTTTCCAGGTTGGGCAAGGGGCGGATGCCGAAATTTTCCTTACCCTTGTCCACCTTCTGATCCACCACCAAAGAGATGAAAAAGCGCAGCTTGGAAATCTGGGCGGCAATGGGTTGGATATCCACGCCATAAATGCAGTTTTCAATCAGAAACAGCTTTCTGGCGTAATCCGGGTCATTGACTTGCTGGTCAAAGGCTTCATTGATATCATCGAGGAGTTTCTGCCGTTCTTGTTTATCCGCAACGTTTTGAAAAGCACGCTCACTTTCCTTGACGGCATTTTCTAACTGCAGGTCATGCCAATAAGCATTGTCCGGATCAAGTTTCTGGAGGACATGCACCATTTTCTGCAAAATACCTATGGGAAAGGCGCCTGAGCCGCAGGCCGGGTCGAGAATGGCACATTGATCCAAAGCCTTGATAATTTCTTTTTGCAAGCTTTGGTTATTTGCAAAAGGGTTTACCGGGTCAAAAGAAAGCAACTCATGCAGACTGCCATCCAAGGCCTCATCTCCCATGCCCCAGTCCGCCACGGCGTTCTTCAGGTAGGCAATCAGGCTTTCATCCACCATGTAGTTAACTATCTCACGCGGCGTGTAAAAAGAGCCGGTCTGTTTTCTGGCCGTGGTTTTGGTTTCAGGGTTGTAACTGGCCAGCAGATTTTCAAAAACTTTGCCCAACAGTTCAGGGTCAAGGGCAATATCCTCTTCAATGGGGGTATTCTCGGCAATGGTAAACTTATAGGAATCAAAAATATTGATGAGACCCTTGACCGCAGCCTGTTTGGTTTTTTTGTTCTTTATGCCGATGACTGAACTGAGGTCCACTTCTTCGTCAAGACCGAAGAAGAGATAGTCCGGCACCTTCAGTGGATTGTCCTTGCGGTCTGAAAAGCCGTCTTCATACGCAATGACATCTCCGCCCTGAGGTCCTTTCTCAGTAGGGTGCGGCTGGTCCAGACATTCAAAAAGACCGCCATTCATAAAGGGGACGATTGATTCCACCAGATCGATAAATTTCCGTGGGTCATTAAAGCAGGATTCATAACGCAGCAGGTTGGTGACGTTCATGTGCTGCCGGTCTTTGCGAAAAGCCCTTTTGCCCATCTCCTGATTCAGGGTGGCAAAAAACAGGTTCTGGAGAATGGCCTTGTAATAATGGCTTTTGATATTGACGGATTGAAAAAGGGTGCCTTCACCGTGGTAAGGTGACACATCTTTCAGAAGTTTATCTTTTATATAATCTAGGTCGAAGAACGCCTCGGGGATCAATTTCTTTTCCTTAATAAACCACACAAAGAGAAACCGAGTCAGCAGCCGGATAACATTTTTTGCGTTATGCTCCTGCTTTAACTCCTGCAGCTTCTTTTCATCGGTTGAGCCGGTCTTCTCGAAAAGCGTATGCTTGGTCGGCTCGCCGGGAAAAGTGACCTCCTTGACGGCCCAGAAATACCAGTTGGACAGTTCTTCATAGAATTTTTTGTTAAGCAGCGAGACATTAAAGACCGATTGCCAGTAAGCATAAAGATCGGCAAAACAGTTCACTGCTTTTCTACCTGAACGGCTGATTGCAAGCTCCGATAGGATTCGCAGGTGGCCGGAATGGGGATTGTCAAGATCAACATCCCTGAGAATCGACACCTTCCCCGCCTTTTCTCCTTCCCGCCATTCCTGTTTGTATTTCAGCCGTTCGGCATTGGCAAAGGCTAGAGCGTTATCGTACCGGAAGATCACGACAACCGGGGTGTAGTGAAATTCCCGGTTAAAGGAGCGGGTGATTTCCGCAAGCTGGGTTCTTGTGGGAGGGAGTCCGTTCGGCCGAGGTTGCAACATGACGCCGAAAATGAGAATACCGTCGTAATCGGACGCTATTTTCCGGTGGTCCAGGCTTATTCCACCTTCAAAAGCGGCATCGTCCACCATGCCCAGGAAGTAGACATCATCCATCAGCTGGTAGGCTTCCCTGGCCGCCTTATAGGTGCTTGAAAGAATGTCCTGCGCCCTGACCGGTTCCTCGGCGATATAGTTGATCGGGATATTCAAGTCTTTGAAAAAGGCCTGGAGCGCACCATGGAAATCCTTTATTTTGAAATATCTCAGGTCATTTTTCATTCAGAAACTCCTATCAACTTAAAAGAAACCAGGCAATCAGATCAAAATTTTCCGGTTGGTATTTCTCGCTCACCTTGACATTCTGTTTTAGTTTCCGGACCGCTACGGCATCACCTGTTTTTAATTTGGCAAGTATATCCATGGCCTCCGAACCCATCCGGGTTTTGGTTGAACCGTCTTCTTGTTGCTCTTCTTCAAACGCCTGACTGGCAAGCCAATTTTTGACGGCCTCTGCAAGGGGTTGAATTGCTTCCGGCTCCCCTTTGTCAATATCAGGCTTTACATGACGCTCTTTGTCTTTGTGGATGGTCAGGGCGTCAAGCACTTCTTTCTGGTTCAGCAGGACCGGCTTGCCCAGCATATCGATATAAATAAGGTCATATGTTTGATATTGATGCTCCGTGGACCTGGGCGGCCTGACAGGATAACCAAGCAGGGCGATAATCCCTTCTTCTGGACAATCGGTTGATTCTCTTATGAAGCCGGTATAAACCCCCTTCGGCATGAGCTCGTATTTGCGGTTGCTGTCCTGGAGTCCAGCCAACAGTTCCTGGCGATATTTTTCAAGAGAGAGATCATCAAACCCTAACCCCTGTTCGCTGACCTCAATGTCTTCCCAGGTGGTCTGCATCTGCTTGAGCATCCGTTCCTTCATCTTACTTTCAAGGGACTCGTCCGCGGCCATCTGCGCAAAAGTATCTGAAAACTCAAGGTGTACTTCAGAACCCGCCAGCTTCATGGCCGTCATGCGCTGTTCGATCCTGCCCTGCAGATTGAGATAGGTGTTTATGTTGTTGGAAGGCCAGAAATTGATGCCGAATATTTCCTTATTCGGAGAGCCAAGTCGATCTATGCGCCCCATTCGCTGAATAATCCGGACAGGATTCCAGTGAATGTCATAATTTACCACCGTGTCGGCGTCCTGGAGATTTTGCCCCTCACTGAGCGCATCTGTGGCAATCAAAATATCGATGGGCTTTTTGATTATTTTTTCATAGGCAGGGTTGTTTGTTTCCGCAAGCCATTTGAGCCACCCATAAAAGCCTTCTTTTTTGTTTGCTCGGCCTTTGGTTGTTTCGAACTGCCACTCCTGTTCCCTGAACAACTTGGTAAACGGAGCAAAGCGCTGCAGGATCGGTTCAAAAATTTTTGTTTCATGGGTGGCATCGTCGGTCAGGGAACCAGTTCCGCTGACCGAAGCCAATTTATCGAAACCTCTGGATTTGAGCTGATTGAAAAGATAGCTTGCCGTGTCTCTGTAGGCGGTGAAAATGACAAGCTTCTGATTGTTGTCATTGGCCCCGGAAAGACGTTTGGAGCGTATATTTTCCATGAGAGCCTGGAGTTTGTCGTCAGCGCTCTTATGATTGTTTGGATGCCTCGTTTCTTTTTCTATTTTTTCCTGAAAACGAGCAAGATTTGTACACAGGTTGTCAAGGGCATCAAGGTCTTTTTTTAAGTCCTTTTTGTATGTTTCCAGAGTCCCGGTCGCATCAATCTCGGAAAGATGGATTTTTCTTTTTTTACCCAGGGTAAGTTCCGGAAGGTCATCATTTTCATCGGCATCGAACAGTAAGTCCTCTTCATCATCCAAGGCGCTGTCGCTCTTGGCAATTTGATATGCCTTAATTTTGTTCAGAGCATTCTGATGGTGCGACCGTATCTTTTTCACGGTTGAATAGAAGGAGTACCAAGAAGATTCCAGCCTTTTGACCATAAGGATATACATCATTTTAACCAGGAAGAACTCCCTCTGTTTTTCATCATGGAGGATATCCTTGGCTTCGGTTTCAATATAAAAAGAAGGCTGGTAACCGGATAACATGGGCGGGAAATGGTCAATCAGTTCCTCAAAAGATTCATAATTGCCGAGCTGCCGAGGGGTAACAAAGATGTTTTCCGGTTTTGCTTTGCTGGGGAACGTGAGCCCTGTTTGCTGCTCGGCAATCATGGCTCTGGTCCTGGCAACAGTCAGAGCGTCGGTCAGTCTGAAAAAATTAGCGGGGAGTTTCTTAATAAAGGCGCTTATTTGTGGGTTGGCTAACTCCCGCCATTCATTGAACACCTTCTGTGCGCTACGAAATGTATAATCAAGGTTCTTGACACCGAGTGTCTCATTAAAACCGCGATCATCTCCCTGAACCATTAATTTAAACTGATTGCGAATGTCATTTAAGGAGTTGTTGATCGGGGTCGCGGAAAGCATCAAAACCTTGATGTCCTCGTTATGCTTGAGTATTTCCTCAACCAGGAATTCGTATCTCTTGGATTTGTCATTGCGCAGGTGATGGCTTTCATCAATGACAATGAGTTTCGGTTTATCGTTTACAAAAAGCTTATCAAACCTGTCATCATATTTCTCCATGCGTTCAAGTTGCAGGTCAGTATGAAATCGAATGAAATATTCGAAAGAGTCTTTCTCAAATTTTGAGTTCTGGTGCTTCAGATAGCGGTGCCAGTTGTGTTGGAGTTTTTTAGGACAAATCAACAGAATCTCCCGTCCCTGGAGTTGAAAAAATTTCATCACGGCCAAGGCGCTCCAGGTTTTGCCCAGCCCAACGGCATCGGCAAGAATGGCGCCATTGTATTTCTGCAACATTTTGATGAGGCTCAAAACACCCTTTTTCTGAAACGGATAGAGGGTCTTGTAAATAACAGTATTTTCGAGCCTGCCGACCTGCCTGGTGAACTCAGGATTGTCTTGCTCGGAGAGAAGTTGACTTCCAAAGAGTTCGAATAGGACCTTGTAGTAAAGTTCTTTAGGAGTGTACTGGACAAAAATTCTTTCAATTTCTTCGATCAGGTATTCTTTAAATGGCTTCGTGAACTTTTTCCCTTCCGCATTAAATAGGGTCTTATTTTTATGGGCCTGCGGTTTTTTCCAAAGCTCATTGAACCATTTCCCGAGTTCCTTGTACTGGTTGTTGTTGCCGGTCTCGGCAATGTTCAACTCGACATTACTGGTCGATTTGAAACCTACCCCCGCCTCTGTGAGATTTGAGCTGCCGGAAATGAAATAATTGTCTCGGTCATCTTTATTGGTTGGAGAAAAAAGATAGGCTTTAGCGTGGCAAAAATTAGGCTCAAGGGTTTTGGCATCAACCTTCTCCTGCCGGAGAAACTCTACCGCCTCCCGGGCCAGGCTATTCAATTTAAACGATGCTTCAATCGTTATGTTTTCATTCAACAGATCAAGTGCTTTAGTTGTATCAATTTCAGAATTGACAATATCGCCGAGAATAAAACGAAACCTTGAAATATTAACATTTACCTGTTTGGACAGGTAAGCGAGAGCGCCAACGGTAAAGTAACCTGTGACAATGTCGAGAGTGCCGTCCTCAGTATACTTCGTTATCCATTCATGGACTTTCAGGTTTTCGTTTTCATTGTCTAAAAGCATGGTTCTCTCTCAATTTCTTGATTACCAGTCCGCTCCGCGTTAGTTGATACTTACTACTATCCGTTCTTAGCAGTTAGTAGACTGTCGGTCAAGAACCAGGCAGGGCTTTTGATACAGGAAAGACAGTTGTCAGCCAAGCCGCCGGCGGGGCCGGTTTGAACCAGGCGGAAACTTGAAAATCAGGTTTGCATAATTCAAGTTTCATAGGAGATCCAAAGTAAAGAGTTGGCGAATCAAACGCTTCAGCGGGCCCCCTGAAAGCTTGGCGGTTTTGGCGGGGGCACAGTGCAGGGGGCGCTGATTTTAACGATAAACGATAGCGGGCTATCCTCTTTCACTTATGGGAACATAGTCCCTTTCATTGGGCCCGATATAAATCTGCCGGGGACGGTAAAGTTTCCAGTTGGGATCGTCGGCACTTTCCTTCCACTGGGCGATCCAGCCGGGCAAGCGGCCGATGGCAAACATGACCGGGAACATATTGATGGGAATCCCAATGGCCCGCAAAACGATGCCGGCATAGAAATCCACATTGGGGTAAAGGTGGTGGTCAATGAAATAACTGTCTTTCAACGCCACTTCCTCCAGTTTTTTTGCAATGGGCAGAAGGGGGTCTTCCCGGTGCAGCTTTTTGAGCACCCTGTTGCACACTTTTTCGAGGATGCGGGCCCTGGGATCAAAGGTCTTGTAGACCCGGTGCCCGAAGCCCATGAGCCGAAAGGGGTCGTTCCGGTCTTTAGCCCGGGCGATGAAAGGCGCCGGGTCTCCGCCGGCATCATAAATCCGTTGAAGCATTTCAATCACCGCCTGATTGGCACCTCCGTGCAGCGGGCCCCATAGCGCCGATATGCCGGCGGAAATGGCGGCATAAAGGTTGACCCGGGCGCTTCCCACCGCTCGCACCGAGCTTGTGGAGCAGTTCTGCTCATGGTCTGCGTGAAGAATCCAGAAGACATTCAGCGCCTCCACCAGATCTTCGTCAATAATATAGGGCTTCACGGGTGAATCAAACATCATGTTCAGGAAATTGGCGCAGTAAGAGAGGTCGTGCCGCGGGTATACCACTTTGTGGCCCAGGGATATTTTATAACTCATGGCCGCCAGGGTCCTGACTTTAGAGAGAAGCCTGGCAAAGGTAATGTTGATTTCCTCTTCCTCGCTTCGTTCCGGAATGCTGGGATAAAATGCCCTGAGGGCATTGATCATGGATGAAATCATGCCCATGGGATGCGCCCCTCTCGGGTAGCTCTCAAAAAAAGACCGCATGTCCTCGTGAACCAGGCTGTGATCGTTCAGCCGTATGGAAAAGCGTCGTAACTGTGCTTCGGTGGGCAACTCCCCATTGATCAGAAGATAGGCCGTTTCCCTGAAAGTGGAATGTTCGGCCAATTGCTCCACAGGAATTCCCCGGTAGCGCAGGATTCCTTTTTCTCCGTCCATGAAGGTGATGCTGCTCTGGCAGAGACCCGTATTGCCGCTTCCCGGGTCCATGGTTATTAAACCGGTTTCGGCCCGCAATCGGGTGATGTCGAGCCCCTTTTCCCCTTCACTGCCGACAACCAGCGGGATTTCAAAGGTTTTTCCATCAATAATCAGTTTTGCGGTGTCGCCCATCATATTTAACTCCTTCATTTTTTGGGGATAGTTCAAGAAAGCGGGGCATAACGGGTCCTGTTGTTTTCAGTTTTCAAAGTACCCAAAATCAGTTGGTCCACATGAAATACCCCGTCAGACTGATCTTTGCGGATTCTTAACAGACAGGCTCGGTTTTTATGGGTACGCGTTCCACAATTTTGAGGTCATAGCCTTCAAGGCCTTTGATTTTTTTGGGGTTGTTGGTTAACAGTCGCATCTTTTTGACACCCAGGGCCACCAGGATTTGGGCACCGACACCGTAGTTCCGCAGATCCCCTTCAACACAGCCTTCTTTATGCTCCTCCGACAAACCATCACTGTTTTCATCAAGGGCTTTGTAACGTTCCGGTTTCAGGCCCCGGCCTTCTTGCTGAATGTAGATGAGAACACCCTTTCCTTCCTTTTGAATAAGTGCCATTGCACTGTCAAGTTTGGCCCTGCAATCGCATTTTGTAGCGCTGAATATATCTCCGAGGGTACATTGGGAATGAACCCGGACCGGAATCTCCTCTTCGGGATCAATGTCGCCCTTTACCAGCACCAGATGCTCGTGTTTGTCAATGGTATTAACAAACGCCAGAGCCCTGAATTCGCCGTGGGGAGTGGGTAAAACGGTTTCGGCGGCAAGGTACACAAAAGATTCCGTTCGCATTCTGTATTCAATGATATCAGCAATGCTGGCAATCTTGAGCCCGTGTTTTTCGGCAAATATTTTCAAATCGGGCATGCGGGCCATTGTCCCGTCGTCCTTCATAATTTCGCATATAACCCCTGCCGGTTTCAGACCGGCGAGCCGGGCGAGATCCACGGATCCTTCCGTTTGTCCGGTTCTGAATAGAACACCGCCCCTTCTTGCCCTAAGGGGGAAAATATGGCCGGGTTGAACCAAATCCTCGGGTTTGGCAGCGTCATCGATTGCTACCTGAATGGTGCGGGCCCTGTCCGCAGCGGATATACCGGTGGTGACGCCGGTTCGCGCCTCGATGGAAACGGTAAAGGCGGTTTCAAATGGGGAGCAGTTGTCCTCGACCATTTGGGGTATTTTCAATTTTTCCAAGAGAGGAGGGGCCATGGAAAGACAAATGAGCCCGCGGCCGTGGGTGGCCATGAAATTGATGGCTTCAGGCGTCACCTTTTCAGCGGCCATGGTCAGGTCGCCTTCATTCTCCCGGTCTTCGTCATCCACCAAGATTATCATTTTTCCTTCTTTCAGGTCTTCAAGAATTTCTTCAATGGTTGCTAACGGCATGACAAGAATCTCCAGCTTTTGTTTTGTGAATGCCTGAAGCCCAAGCTCCAGGCCATATCTGTTAGACCATTCCTAGGCCAGCAGTGATTCGGCTTGTTTTAAGACGTTTTCAACCGTAAAACCGAATTTGTTAAAAAGCGCTTTGGCCGGTGCGGATGCGCCGAAACGTTCCATGGCAATGATTTTGCCTTGGGTTCCGGTGTATCGTTCCCACCCAAAAGGACTGCCGGCCTCTACCGCCAGGCGGACGGTGATATCGTTTGGAAGCACTTGCTTCCGGTATTCTTCAGATTGGGCTTCAAAGAGTTCCCATGACGGGATGTTGACGACGCGTGCGCCGATATTTTTTTCTTTCAGCTGTTCATGGGCGGCGATGAGCAGATGTACTTCGGCGCCGGTCCCCATGAGGATGATGTCCGGTTTTCCGTTTTCTGCATCCGCCACAATATAGCCGCCTTGTTGAAGACCGCTCGCCGATGCGTATCGGTTGCGATCAATGACGGGCAGCCCTTGACGGCTCAGAACAATGGCGCAGGGACCTTTTCCGTGTGTGAGCGCCACATTCCATGCTTCTACCGTTTCCTGGGCATCGGCGGGCCGGATGACCGTCATGTGCGGAATTGCCCGTAGGGAGGCCAAGTGTTCGATGGGTTGATGGGTCGGCCCGTCTTCGCCCAGACCGATGGAATCATGGGTGAACACATAAATAACCGGCAATTCCATTAAGGCCGCCAATCGAATGGCCGGACGCATATAGTCGGAGAAAATCAGAAAGGTACCGCCATAGGGGATGAGCGCTTTGCTGAGTGCCATGCCGTTTAAAACGGTACCCATGGCATGTTCCCTGATGCCGAAGTGGATATTGCTTCCGTTGTCTGTTTTGAACTCTCCGAAACCTTTTACATAGGTATTGTTCGAGGGCGCCAGGTCTGCGGAACCGCCTATAAGCCCCGGCAGGTGGGGTTTTACAGATGCCAGAACCTGTCCGGAAGCCTTTCGGGTGGCGATGTTCCCCTGGTCCGGGGAAAATTGCGGAAGATCCTTTTCCCACAGGGATGGATCCGGCCTTTGATGCATGGCCTCCCATTGGGCCGCCAGTTCCGGATACTGCTTCCGGTAATCAGCATAGAGCTTGTTCCACTTGCTTTCAGCTTCACGACCTCTTTCGACCGCCTGGCGATAGAATGCGAGCACGTCCTCGGGGATCAAAAAGGCGGGCGTTTCCGGCCAGTCAAGATTCTTTTTGGTGAGCAGCACTTCCTCCTCACCCAGCGGAGATCCGTGAGCGCCCGCCGTGTCCTGTTTGTTGGGGCTTCCCCAGGCGATGTGCGTTCTGGCAATGATCAGGGAAGGCTTTGAATCTTCATTTCGGCCGGCTTCGATGGCTTTGCTGATAGCCGGCAGATCATATCCGTCCACCTTCTGAACATGCCAGTTGTAGGCCCCAAAACGTTTCGCAACGTCTTCACTGAAGGTGATGGCCGTATCCCCTTCAATGGTGATATGATTATCCAAATAGATGTAAATGAGCTTTCCAAGCCCCAGATCTCCTGCCATTGAGGCGGTCTCGGAAGAAATCCCCTCCATCATGTCTCCGTCGCTGGAAAGCGCATAAATGTGGTAATCGACCAAAGGAAATTCCGGCTTGTTGAACAGTCCGGCCAGATAGCGTTCGGCAATGGCCATGCCGACCCCTGTGGCAAATCCCTGTCCCAGCGGGCCGGTGGTGGTTTCCACCCCGGGGGCACAGCCGTATTCGGGGTGTCCGGGGGTTTGACTATCCAACTGTCTGAAATTTTTCAATTCTTCAAGGGGCAGGTCGTAGCCGGTCAGATGAAGCATGGTATAGAGAAGCATGGATCCATGTCCCGCCGAAAGCACAAACCGATCCCGGTTTGCCCATGCGGGATTGCCCGGGTTGTATTTCATGTTGCGTGTCCATAACAGATAGGCCAGATCGGATGCCTCCATGGGCATTCCAGGATGGCCCGAGTTGGCCTTTTGGACCCCGTCAACCGCAAGAAAACGAATGGTGTCAATACATTTTTTCTGAAATTTAACAGGTGTGTCTTCCAGCCCCTTCCAGCTTTCCATCGTCATTTGTTGCTCCTTGTTTGAAAATTTACTATTTTTTGTAGAATCATGATTAACCGAATCAGCGCACTTTTTCAATTGATTTCATGATTGAAATGGTACGAAAGGTAAATCTTGACCGTTTCCGCTCTATTGCCTATAGTGATCCCATGGAACCCCGTTCGTCCTGTAAACGTCTTAAGGGAGGTCAGATCATGCGAAAAATACCAGGCTTGAACGTCAAAGACATTATGGATACCAAGTATGTTACCATCCAGCCCGACGCCCCTGTCAGCAAGGCGGCAAAAATGATCTTCAATGGCGAAACGAGAGGCACCGGGTATAAACCTTTCGGGATTGTGGTGGTGGATGATTTCCGTCATCTTTTGGGCATGATTTCCATGGAGGACATCCTTTATCACCTGCGGCCGCCGTTCATGGACTATGAATTGCAAAATGTACCGCTTTGGGATGGGGAGTTGGAAGTCTATCTGGACCGTTTCACGGATCTGCGTGTGGAGCAGGTAATGAACTCGCCTGTCATTACTTCCAAGCCTCAGGATGACGTCATGGTGGTGATTGACAAGATGGTAAAGAGTAAAATCAGGCGGTTGCCGGTGGTGGAAGAAGAAAAGATCATGGGGATGGTCTATCTGTCTGACGTTTTCTACCATGTGTGCAAGAACTGGTTGAACAGCGACGAGGATTGAAATCCATAATCCATAGTGAGTGAAGATTTGATGCTGAAGGCGATATACGAACGGATCTGGGATCTGGCGCGGCCATACCTCAATACGAGAAAAAATGACACTCATACGGAGATTGCGGCAGGTCTTGCCCAGCAATTGCTGGCGCAGGAAGGGGGCGACGAAGATGTTGTGATGCCGGCTATCATTCTCCACGACACGGGTTGGAAGAAGGTGCCGGAAGATGTTCAGCTAAAGGCATTCGGCCCAAAGGCTACGTCGTCGGAGTGGAATCGTGTCCACGAAGTGGAAGGCGCCAGGATAGCCGGAGACATCCTTCGAAAAGTCGATTATCCCGATGATAAGATTCTGGAAATACAGGAGATTATAAAGGGGCATGACTCCCGAAAAGAGGCCCTTTCGATCAATGACGGTATTGTAAAGGATGCCGACAAGTTATGGCGATATTCCCAAAACGCGTCTCAAATCAATGTCATCAGATTCGGGGTTACGGCCGACGAGAATGTTCAATGGCTGCGCCGAAACCTCGAAACCTGGTTTTTGACGAAATCGGGAAAGCAAATGGCAAAAGAAGCACTTGAAGAGCGTATTCAGGAACTCAAGGAAATCACCGATTTCATTTCCGCTTAAGTGATTTTCCCTCCGATACGATAATCCATGGCCTCTTTAACGCCTGGGTCGATCATTGCCAACATTTTGATTTTCTTTCCAAACGGTTCGGTTTCCAAAAAATCTTTTCCATTTTCAAATTCGTATACTTTCCCCGTGTCGGGATCATATTGTTCTTATGATTATGCGGCCAGTGATTGCGTATTTATGAACCATCCGCCGCTTTGTTCGCACAGCTTTTTATGTTTGACGTACATTGGTTGACCTCAATGGAAATGTGCGCAAGGCCTATATCCTTTGGCATCCGCAACTTGTATTCCTCCGGAGTTGCAGGGTGATAAGCGACAACCGTCAACTCTAAAGCGAATACACCGGGGCCAATGGACCAAAGATGCATATCCGCCACCCGACTGTCCCTATCTCGCTCAATGTTTTCCCTGACCGCCTGCCGCATGTGCTTTGGCCCCTGCCTGTCGAGCAACACTGCACCGGTTGTCCTCAGTAAACCGAATGACCATTGGGCAACGAGTATGGCTCCCGCAATACCCATGGCCGGGTCCATCCAGAGTGCACCAAAAAACTTGGCAGAGAGCAGGGCGGCAATTGCCAGAAGGGACGTGAGAGCATCGGCCAGCACATGGAGGTAGGCCGATCGGAGGTTGTGATCATGTGTGTGCTTGTTTGGGTGCGGGTGATCGTTGTGTTCATGATCGTGATCTTTTGTTCCCAGAATAAAGATGCTGACACCGTTTACAACCAACCCCACAACCGCAACGAGGATCGCCTGATTGAAAATAATGTTAACGGGATGGATGAGTCGGCCGAAACTTTTCCATGCCATCATCAACGAAAAGACCGCCAACAGCACGGCACCTGTAAAACCTCCAAGCGCATTGACCTTGCCGGTGCCAAAACTGAATTCGGTGTTATGCGCATGCCGTCTCGCATAGACATAAGCGAAAGCATTAATGCTGAGGGCCACCGCGTGAGATGCCATGTGTAGCCCATCCGCCAGCAGTGCCATGGAACCGAACAGGACGCTGGCGACAATTTCGATGACCATCATGGCGCCGGTGATCCCGATGACAATCAGGGTGCGCGCTTCTCCGGGGCGCTTCAATTCCTGACCGAAAGTATGACTGTGTTTCCAGGGATCAAGATTAAAATGATGCATAAGCTAAATGAAACCGTACAAAACGAATTTTTTTCCGGTGAAAGAAGTATTTCTGGCTGCATATGATCATGATCATCCTTTGAAAGCAGTTGTGGTCAGTCTTTACATGGGTGACAGCCAATTGTCAACGATCCGAGAGCGGGTAATCTCCGGAAAAATTTGCTCAGATATCCAATTCATAGTATGAAGGAAGCAATTTACCGCAAAATGGAATTGCTCCATTTCTTCAGCGTGAACATTACCCAATATACGTTTTCTTGGCAAGCGTGCGGGAAGCGTTTATTGATATTTCCGGCAGCAGCAAAACAGATGCCTGATTAGATCAGGCGGACAAAGAGAAAGGATATTCCAGCATGGTCCTCATCGATCTTCGTTCAGATACCATTACCTTTCCCACGCCTGCCATGCGAAAGGCCATGGCCGGGACGGAACTGGGAGACGACGTTTTCGGGGAAGATCCCACGGTACGGAAACTGGAAGAACTGTCGCCCGGCGCATGGGCAAAGAAGCGGCCCTTCTGGTGGTCAGCGGAACCATGGGCAACCTGGTCTGCCAGATGTCCCACTGCGGCCGGGGCGATGAAATGATACTGGGGGACAAATCCCATATCTTCTACTTTGAGCAGGGAGGCTCTGCGGCCGTGGGTGGGATCCATTCGCGTACCAACCCAATCAGCCTGACGGGACCCTTTCACCCGATGATGTCTTATCGGCCATTCGTACGGATGATGTCCATTTTCCCAGAACCTGCTTGGTTGTTCTTGAAAACACCCATAATCTTTGCGGCGGCAGCCCCCTTGCACCCGATTATTTGAATGGGATTGCGGTTATTGCCAGAGGAAACGATTTAAAGATGCATGTGGATGGCGCCAGAATCTTTAATGCCGCTACGGCCTTGAACGTTTCGCCCGCGGAACTGGCGGCCCCGGCGGATTCCATCTCACCTGATACGTTGTGCCGAGAAATCCGTAATCGCGTTCAGGGGTACCTGGGCCGCGTTCGGGCCTTCTCATAAAATTTTTCCAGCCCGATTTCCCGGATCTTTTCGTTGATCAGGACCCAGCCTTTATAATGACCGGGATCGAACTTGGTTTTATCACAGGGAAACTGATCGCATTGATAGCAAAAATCCATGTGCTTTTCCTGATGACAGACGCGTACGCCGCATTCCTTGAACAATTTGCATTGCTCGTCGCGGCACCCTTTGCAGTTTTCCGATGCAAAGTAATCCAAAACTTCTTTAAAATCCTTATATTTTTTGAAAATCGGATTGCCCATCAGGGTTTCAAACCGTTTGGCATTGTGATGGAAATTCCCCAGTTTTTCTTTGAGCTTCAGACTATATTTCCGGATGTCGCCATCTACATAGGCAAAGCAGGTTTCACAGCATAGCCCGCAAGGGGCCAGGGAAGCTTTAATTTTTTCGTCGTCCATGACATCTTTCTCCTCTTGCGCGATTGATTTTGTTTCGCGATTGATTTTGTTTGATGATAAGGATTGTTTTTCAAAATGAAAAGTGTCATAAACGACATTTGAATGGGTGATATCGCCAAAACGATAGATTCAAGGTGAATATGATGAAGAAAGTGACCATCCTGGGGCTCTACAACACCATGGCAACCACCGTTTTTGGCCCCATGGACATTTTAAACCAGGCTGGAAGATTGTGGAACCGAGTGAGAAAATTGCCTCAGACACCGCTTTTTAACGTTGTCGTTGCAACGCCCGACGGCCGTCCCATCCGATCCGTGAACAATATCCATATCCAACCCCACTGCAGCATTGAGGAAGTGCAGGAGACGGACCTGGTTATCATTTCATCGGCCACGTACATCGACCGGATTCTTGAAAAGAACCCCGAATTGATACCCTGGATCCGGCACCACTACAGCCGGGGTGCCCATGTGGCCAGCATTTGTACAGGGGTGTTTCTGCTGGCTGAAACCGGATTGTTGGACGGCAAATCGGCCACTCTGCATTGGGGATTTGTGGACGTGTTCCGCAAAAGGTATCCGCAAATAGCGGTCCGGCAGGATCGCATGTTTCTGGATCACGGTCGCCTTTATTGTTCAGCCGGGGTGAGCGCCGGGATGGATCTTTCACTGTACTTGGTGGAAAAATTTTGCGGCAGAACGCCCGCCGTGGAGTCCGCCAAGACCATGGTCCTGGATATGGGCAGAGAAAGTCAGGCCCCCTATGCGTTTCTTCCCGCGACCAAAGACCACGGCGATCCGCTCGTCATGAAGGCTCAGGCCTGGATGGAAGATCATCAGACCGAGACAATTGATTACGAAAACCTGGCCCGAAGATTCCATATAAGCCGCCGTTCGCTGGAACGCCGGTTCAAGCGGGCTACGGGCGTCACGCCCCTGGGGTATTTGCAGCAATTGCGGGTGGAAAGCGCCAAGCGGATGCTTGTCAGCGGCGATCTGATTTTCTTCGAAAACGGGTCATTTGAAAATACACATCAAACAAAATCTTCTTAATCCATATTCTTCAAAAAAATCATTTTATAAAATCTTTCTTCCCTTCCTGCCCTTTTCTTCTTTTTTTGATTTTCTTCTGTTGCGGCTTTAAAAATGTGACCATTGGTTTTGGGGGGTTAAACCGATGGGAAAAGCCGAGAGAAGGAAAAGATGCCGACATTGCAGAGAGTTGTTCCACCCTGATCCACGTAGTAATGGTCGTCAACGATTCTGTTCGAGACCTGCATGCCGGAAAGCCGGCAAGGCGGAAAGTCAAAAGCGATGGCTCAACAAGCCTGAAAACCGCAACTACTTCCGGGGACCTGAAAATGTCGCAAGGGTACAGCAGTGGCGCAGGGATCATCCGGGGTACTGGCGGAGACCATCCAAGGAAAATGCGTTACAAGATCCCTTATCGGCGGATACAAAACAAAATCATATAGTTAACGCAGAATTAACTCCCAATGCGTTACAAGACGCCTTGTTTGAGCAACGCGCTGTTTTAATTGGCCTAATCGCCCACTTAACTGGAAATGCGTTACAAGATGACATAGCCATGATCACCCGCCGTTTGAGAGAATTGGGGAACGACTTTTTGGAAAAACCCGTTTTTTTAAAAGGAGGCAGTCATGGTCAGGAAACATCCCATTTGTCCACAGCGTATCCGTAAGATTCCCAAGCAGTTCAGTTGGGTCGATCACCGTCTGGTGCGTGAGCAT
>ADZZ01000529.1 GCA_000179315.1 delta proteobacterium NaphS2 | reverse complement strand
ACCGACTTCCCTTCTGCTGGCATGTCGTTCGAACCCTTCTTGTATTGCGAGTGAATGCGTTGATGAGCACAGCCAGCGGGAAACCGACGCGGGCAACCCCGATCGCCACGTGACTGCGAGCCATGTCAATCCCGCAGTCGATGATCGGCACGCCGGGCATGGGAAAGAGCGCCGTGCAACGAGCACAATCGCGGGCCCGGCTGTTTGCGTGAGGCGCGCCTTAAAAGCGGCCAAAACGATGGCGGCGAAGGTCAGGTGGAAATTGAAGCGGCGCGCGGGACATTCAACAGAGATGCTGAATGTCCCTTTTCCATTTGCCGCGCCTGACCTGATAATTGACTCAGATCCACCCTTGCACAACGTGCAGAAAAAAGCATTCGGCCAGGCAAAAATGACCGAAACAGCCAAAAAAAGAAAACACCAATCCATTGCATGAAATGCCGAGCTGTCGTGAATCGAAGGCCGTAAGGTTGAAGTGAGAGCCTAGTGTTACTCTGCGTGTCCGCTTATCTGTTGTCAGCCACAATAAATAGCAAAGAACCGGCTCAAAATATCTGATTATTCCACCGGTGGTTTATTGGAACCGGTATTGTAAAGTGAGACTACCCCTTCTCGGCAAGTGCAAGTTTTTCAGCCTTTTGTCGGAAGGATTGAACGGATTCCTTCCCAAACCCTCCAGCCTTTTCGGCAAATGCAACTGCTTTTCGATAGTACTCAGCAGCGTCCCGGTTTTTTCCCTGAGCTTCATAGAGTTCAGCATAACGATGAAGGCCATCGATCTCCTCAGGATATTGTCGCAAGAGCTTTCGGCACACCGCCTCGGCTTCATCAAACTTCTTGTCTTGAATCAAGTCCGGCACCTGATTTGATAAATTGTCCAAATCCGTATAAATAAAGGTCCCTCCAATAGGTAATTTGGAGGCGTTGAGACAACATTTTTTATATTTTTTGCCGCTGCCGCATGGGCAGGGCTCATTACGTCCGATTTTTTTCATATGCAGCTTCGATACCCTATAGATTTAACCATAGAAGAATACAATGAGCAAAAGGCCTGGGAACATGCGGAGCTTGATCATTGTCCCTTTCATCCCGAGGGAGGATGCGACCTGGCCAGGCATGGCACCTATCCCAGGAAATTTCCAGAATACTGTCTGGTACCTCGATGGTACTGCCCGAGTGCGCACAAGACCATCAGCCTGCTGCCTGATTTTCTTGCATCTCGCTTTCCGGGAACTTTAGACGAAATCGAGCAGGCCGTCAATACAGCCGGATCATGCAAAAGCCAGGAAGAAGCGGCTTTTGTTTGAGACCGGAGATATCTCTTCCATCAGGCTTCGCTGGCTGAGGCGGAGATCCAATATGTAAAGGAGCA
>ADZZ01000530.1 GCA_000179315.1 delta proteobacterium NaphS2 | reverse complement strand
GATTTTTCAAAGAACGGAATGAGCAACTCGCTTTGTTCCGAAGGGATTTTTATATTGTCCAGAACGACTTCGGCAATACCGTCCAGACCTGTAAACAGGTGTGGGCTATCGCCCTCGCATGTTCCATCAACGTGAAGGATATATCCGCCGCGCTGATCCATCGCGCTTCTTATTTTTTGGCGACTTTCGCGATGGGCCACGGCAAGGTAGGTGACAAACTTCTTGCCTAAAAAACTCACTTCTCTATCAGAAATCGAGATGTTTTTCCGAGCCAATTCACTCACAATGTCCTTTTCGCTGCGGCAGTGAACAAAGAGGGCATACCCCACATATACAATAACGTCATAGCCAAATGTACACCGGTGCGGTGCAAGGCTCTTCAACTCTCGGCAAGTGTATACCTTACCGTCATCCTCCGATTGCATGATGGTTTCTTTGGCCCGGAATGCGCCGATATCCAGGGTCACGACTTTCTTTTCCCGCGTCTTTAACACTTTATTGTTCCCGAAACAGAAGGCCTCTTCTGAAAAGAAGTGTACTGTTGGCATTTCGAAAAACAGGTTGCCTGCACAGACACCTTCCACAACTTTTTCAATATGGTCCTTAAGGCAACGGATCACTTTGTATCCGGAATTTTTTTTAACAGACCATGATGGTTCAGAAAAGCCTCAATTACCTGAGGTTCAATCCGGATTCCCTGCTCTGCAACTCTTTCGAACAGTTCCTCGATGCTGCTATGAGGGTATTTGACAAGTTGAACAAGAATCATCACGCTTTCCGAATCTGTCGGAAATCTTACATGATGCGGTCTGGACAATCCCGATTTTTGCTCCTGATATTTTTCCTCGGAGAAGTATACAAAACGTCCTTGATGCTTTTCTCGTCGGATTCCCGGAGCATGCTGCAGCCGGGAAAAAACGGAACTGTTAGGGACAATTTCAACCAGTTGGGCAATCTGTCTGGCATTCAATCCCGTTTCAGATCTCTCGATAAGCTGAGAAATTGTCTGCATAAGGTTTCCGTATTGTGAAAAAAGGATCTCCCGGTATTTCCATATGCCGTGTTCATCAAATCGCGGAATTCCCGGAAGACTGTAATAACGCCCATTCATATTAAAGCTCGTGTAAGTCCGCCATTTTTTCAGTTGTCTTCTGGCGGTGGTCACGGAAGAATCGAGGAGATCCGCAATCTCTTCGATTGTGACCACTTTTCGTTTTTGAATTCCTTGATGGCCTTTTCCGCATCCATATCCACCCCATG
>ADZZ01000531.1 GCA_000179315.1 delta proteobacterium NaphS2 | reverse complement strand
AAGTGATCGCCGCCATCCAAAGGGTCGTATGCCGGGGTCCCTTTTGATGGAACCGCGGGACCGAATTTTTAATCCCTCCCGGCAAACGGACAGGTTGCTGGCACGGGCCGAAGCCATTGGACCCCATACATTCTCATTGTGTGAAACGTGGTTTACCGAAGAAGGCCGAAGCGGCCAGCGCCGGATGTATGGCCTGATCAATCTGGTCCGGCACTACCCGGCAAGGTATGTGGAAAAAGCCGCCGAACTGGCAAAGGCAAACGGATTGAAAAGCTCCAAGGCATTGCGGCGTATGGTGGAGCGCATGGCAGACGATGAAAAAAAGACGGAACAACTCACCCAGAACCATCCCCTGATTCGGCCGGGAGAAGACTATGCGGCTTTCTGGAATCAACATGCTGCTGGAGGATCATCCCGACCGATTGTTACCGAATCTCGGGTAAAACTGTCTCAGGTTTGGGAACAGGCCAGCTGGCTGGAGGTGATAAGGGTTTTTGACCTTGAGGTGGATCCTAAAAGGAGCCGCCGGGACGATGAAATATGGATCAAATCGCCCTTTACCCATGAAGAGAAGGCCTCAATGCATGTCAGTTTGTCGGAGAACATTTTCAAGGACTTCAGTAGCGGCAAAGGGGGTGGCATCATGCAGTTCTGCCGGGAGATGCTGCTCCAAAAAGGCCGGGAAATGACCATGTCCGAGGTGGCCCGGTGGATGGTTAAAGAAGGGATTGCGACGGCAAATCATCCGAAAAGTTTGGTCAAACAGAAAGAGAAAGCCGCAAACACAGGTACAAATCCAGCCATTAAAATCGATTTGCGTCGTTATTTGCGAACCGATCATCCTGAGTTATGCAGGCGGGGCATATCGGCCACCACCTGTCGATACCTGGGGTGTGGGTTTCTCCCCCGGCGGTCATGGGCGAAGACAGGTCACCGCTAAC
>ADZZ01000532.1 GCA_000179315.1 delta proteobacterium NaphS2 | reverse complement strand
GGTTTTTCATGATATAGGCCTCATCCGGTATCATTCCCAAAGCCCGTTTGAACGTTTTGTCGCTGGTGTTCCGGCACCAGTCGATGGCCTGCCGGTTCAAATCATGCCAGCTGACAAAGGTTCTTCCAGGAAGAAAGTTATTTTCCACAAAATGAAAAGGCCTTTCCACGCGGGCACTTCGATTGGCATCGCCTACGGCATGGGCCACAAACCCGGTTTGATACATATCAGCGAAGTATTTCATCTCAGGTGCAATCAATGCGTCAGGTCCGGTGCCGCCGGCCACAATAACACTGGTATTGTCAACGATGCACCGGGAACACACCCCATCCATAAAATCGAAGGCTTTTGACAGAAAAACCTTGCACTCAAACCGGGTGAAACGCGGGTAATACTGAATAAAAAGCTTTCGGGAAAAGGCCAGTGTCAGGGAAGCGCACTGGGCCGATACTTTTTTCCCATCAATGGTAACCTGATGGGGTGACGTATCATGCTGCATCTCCTGACCGGGTTTAAAATGGTATTGTCCCGCGCGTCTTTTTTTTCGCTTCCGGATCTCGTGTTTTCTCATGATCCAGGTCAGACTTTGATAAGGAATCGTGATCTGATGGCGGCTTTCCAGTTCCTCCGCCACTCGCACGGCATTTCCTTTGCATTCCTTGAAAAGATCGCGGATTAAAGGGACATGTTCTTCATGCCGGGATTCTCTGTGGGGTGCTGCTTCATCCGGATCCTTTAAGATCTTCGTGATGGTATTTCGGCTGACCTTGAGCGTTCGGGCGATTTTGCGCAAACTCATACCGGTATTTTTCAGTTCCAAAATGGCATCTTTTTTGGATTGTCTGATCATGGCTCTATCTCTTTTTTGAGTTTTGCCGCCTGATTTTCGACTTTGTTCACCCAGGCTTTCAGGKTTGTTTCTTAAATGGATCGCTTTTTGGATAATGGACATGGGAACGGTTTCAGCAGACGTC
>ADZZ01000533.1 GCA_000179315.1 delta proteobacterium NaphS2 | reverse complement strand
ATAAAGCATACTTTCCAACAATATCATTTGTCAACCGTTTTTAGAACGGTTCACTTTTCGCAGACAAGTTCCACCAGTTTTGCCTTAGTCTCAAACATACTGCAATCATTACCCATTTTGGAATTCAAAACGTTCGTCATTCGCGTCATATGTCGCTTTCAGCGGCCATTTGTTACGGTAGAGAAATTTATATACCATAAAACCCAACTGTATTCCAGCCCCAGGTGGCCAGGTCGGGCCGTGGGGCAGTTCATGGTGACCGCCGGGGTCGTCTCGGTCAATCCGTAGCAGTCATAGACCGGAACGCCGATATCGGCAAAAAAATGGCTGATCTCCACATTCATGGTGGCACTGCCGCTGAGGGTCCCTTTTAGACGTCCCCCCAACCTCTGCCGCACTTTATGGAACCACCCACATGCAAAAAGAAATAAAGCTCTCCTGTCTGTCCGAATGAGTGGGCCCAGGGCAGAATGGAGAGCCCCCGGTCTTCCTTGCCCAATCGGGGATACAACTTTGCACCGGCCAGGACACGTGGTTTTCCAGATTTCAGTGGTTCTTGGATAAGGCCCTTAAAACCCCGGCAGTTTGAACTTGAGAGTAACCTCTCCCGTGGTTTTGTCGATTTTCACCATGCGCCCGTCATCCCCGGTGGGTGTGATCTTCTGCCCGGTGGCCGCCTCCAGAAGCCCACCGATGAAGTCCATGCCCGAATTCAAAACGGATTCCATTTTTTCCGGGGACGGCTCGGCCTTTTCAGAGATTGTAGAAGAAGAGCCGGCAGGGGCTTCTGCAACCTCTTCTTCCAGCCCATTTTCTTCTTCCCCTGAAAAATCGACCGGTTTGTCATCCTTCAGCACCTCCGGGTTCAGGTAATGGGGGGTATCGTCAGGAATTTCTTCAGGGGTGGCCGGTTCGCGGGACGGCAGTTCCGGTTCTTCTCCCATCATCTCCCGAAGCTGGTTGAGCATCTGGTCCTTTTTTTCCTGCGTGAATTCAACAATATCTTCGCCACCTTCAAATACGCCTTTGAACAGTTCGGTTTTCAGTTGAATGCCTGCGAATATCTTCTCCTCAACGGTGCCCTTACAGATGAAATTGACTACATTGATGCACTGACTTTTCTGGCCGATCCGGCTCACGCGCCCGATCCGCTGGTTAAGTTTGGCCGGATTCCAGGGGAGCTCAAAATTGACCACGCAGTCGGCCGCCTGAAGATTCAGCCCCGTGCCACCCGCATCGGTGGAGAGGAACACCCGGCAATCAGGATTGTTCGTGAACTCATCAATCAGCGACTGACGTTTCTTCACGGGGATCTTTCCCGACAGTTCCACAAAGGGGATTCCCACCTCGGAAAGATGCCGGGCAATCAAAAAAGTCATGGTGGTCCATTCGCTGAAAATCACCATTTTGCGCTTGCTCTCAATGACCAGTTCATCGATAACGGAGGCCAGTTCGGTGAGCTTGGGGGAAACATGGGTTTTTCGATCAATGAGGTACGTGGAATCGCAGACCATGCGCATACGCACCAGAAGCTCCTGTATTCGCCGGATGTCCATGGGGGTCAGAAATTTCTTGTTCAGAAGCGGATGCAGAACCCTGACATAGCCGGAATAGATTTCCCGCTGCTCATAATGGAGATCCACATAATAGTTGTTTACCACTTCATCGGGCAGGTCTTTGAGCACCTCTTCCTTTTTGCGGCGGATCACCAAGGGGTTGAGCCTTTCATGAAGGCGTTCCAGATTGTGATACCCCAGAATATACCCTTTCTTTTTTCGGCTGATCATGAAGTGATCCGCTGCAAACTGCCATAAGGGGGACAACAGATGCGGGTCCAAAAACTGGACAATGGAGTAAACGTCCTCCAGTTTGTTTTCAAGGGGCGTTCCCGTCAAGACCAGGGCGTGTTTTCGAGGGAGCCTCTTGACCGCTTCAGCGGTCTTTGTGGAAAAATTCTTGATTCGCTGTGCTTCATCCAGGATTACCAGGTCCGGTTTGAAATCGGATATAACGGTCACATCCCGGAGCACCGCTTCATAATTGGTAATGGCAAAAAAGTATTGACCATCACGGTATATGCCCCGGCGTTTATCCGCCGGACCTGCCACCACCACTGAAGTTTCATTTGAAAACCGCTCAATCTCCCGTTTCCATTGGTCTTTAAGGGAAGCGAGCGTCACCACCAGCACCCGTTCAAAGCCGAAAATTTCCTTTTTCATCACCGCCAGGGCGATGGCCTGGAGGGTCTTTCCCAGGCCCATTTCATCCCCGATGAGCGCTGCCTTCTTAAACAGTGCAAATTTGACGCCGTCATCCTGGTACGGATAGAGGCTGGTTTTCAGTTCACAGGTCGGCACCTGTGCGTTTCGGCTCAAATCAGCGATCTGTTCCGCTTCAAGAGCGGCATCCAAACGGGAAAGCACGGTGGGTTGAACGCGAATCCGCTTATTTTGGTCCAGGGCCTTTAAAAGGGGCATCATTTCGTGAAGACTTTTTCGCGTGTAAAGACCGTTTTCGTCAAAATAGTCGCCCAGCACTGAATTAAGATTCGCTGTTTCCGTCTCCGGCCGCTCGGAGAACATTCTCGGTTGATCGGACCCTGAATCCCAGAAAATATCCACAAAGGGAAACAGTTCTCTCTCCAATTGCTTTTTGAAATCCTTCTTTTTCTTGAAATGTTTTTTCAGATGGATCAGGTGCTTACAGGTCCCCAGCCGGTTGGTCAAAAAATCCGGGCAGGTGCAGTGCCCTTCTCCCTTTTCCGGATCATGCAGGGTCACTTCATACTGCCGGCCCAGCTTGGTTTCAACCAGGTGAATCCCTTTGAGCATCTCCCCTTCGGTGATCTCAAATTTTTCGGTCCGCGCACGGCTTTCCCGGTCGGCGATCGCCTGCTTGCGGATCTCTTCCGGGGTCAGAAACGGTTCTTCCGAAGGCTCCAGGGATTCGGTTATTTTGTGACGTTCCAAACGGTCCCGAATATCCAGCAACACCGCAACGGTATGTTTGCATCCAACGCCCGGATAGGGACAATCACAGGAAGTTCTTACCCTTTCAGTATCCAAAATCACCCGTGTAACATAATCCCCGTAGTTTCCATCTACCTCATACGAAAATGAACCGTTTTCCGTATCAGTTTCCGACAAAACAAAAGAGCCGTGTTGATAAAGGTTAATGCCCCTCTTGTAAATAACAGGGGTATCGGCAATCTGATTTTTGATATAAGATTCAGTAAGTTCAAACATTCTTTTCTTCTCCAACTAAAATATTCTCAAAAAACTCGTAACTCCGGTTTGCTCAAAACATTCGCGTAGTTCACGGCAAATAAACAGGTTTTTATTATTTCTGAATTATGGTGTCAATCGCTTACGAGAATCCAAGCTTGAATGATCCTAACCAACCCATAACAAACGGCCGTCCTTTAAGAAGGACGGCCGCTTTATGGGAGGGAATGAATAAGGTAAATTTAGATGGCGCCTGAGAGCAGTTCACCCACCTGCTTGTTAAAGCGGGAGGGGTTCTCGATTTTGCCGCCCTCGCCGATGACAGCCATATCAAGCAACAATTGGCTGTAATCTTTCAGGCGAATGTCTTTCTTATCCTTTTCAAACAGTTCCTTCATTTTGGTAATGGCGGGATGGTCCACGTTCAACTCCAAAACCCGTTTTGCATCGGGACCGGCATTTCCCGTGGCCTTCATGATTTTTTCCATGTAGGCGCTCATCTCCCCTTCATCGCCGGATAAGCAGGCCACGGAATCCTTCAGGCGCGTTGAAGGCCGCACTTCCTTGATTTTCTCCGCCAGTTCGGTCTTGATGAATTCAAAGAGGGAATCGAGCGCTTTCACCTTTTCCTCCTTCTCCTCCTTCTTTTCATCATCGATCTTCAAATCCCCTTTTTCAGCACTCACAAGGGGTTTTTTCTCATATTCCGTGAGGGCCTGCACCACCCATTCGTCGATGGGGTCGGTCATGAGCAGCACTTCAAAGTCCTTGTCTTTCAGCTTCTCCAGGTGGGGACTGTTGATCAAAGTGCTCATATTTTCACCGGTAATGTAGTAGATCTCTTTCTGATCCGGTTTCATACGGATCACATAGTCCTTGAGGGACACATACGCGCCATCCGATTTGGTGGTCTTGTAACGTACCAGATCCGAAATTTTGTCCTTGTTGTCCCAATCGGAATGAATACCCTCCTTGAGCACCATACCGAAAGCATCAAAGAATTTTTCGTACTTTTCCTTGCCCATCTCGGAGAGATGGTTCAGCACATTCTTGATGATGTTCTTTCGAATATTGCGCACCATCTTGTCTTGCTGCAATATTTCCCGGCTGACATTCAGGTTCAGGTCCATGGCATCCACGACCCCTTTGACAAAGCGCAGGTAGTCGGGAATCAAGTCCTTGCAGTTCTCCATTATGAACACACGCCTTGAAAAAAGCCGGATACCGTGTTTTCGTTCCACCGTGAAAAAATCAAAGGGGACTTTTTCCGGAATGTAAAGCAGCATGGTATATTCTACAACCCCTTCCAGCTTCACATGGATGTGGGAAAGGGGATCATTCCAATCATGGCTGATGTGCTTGTAAAATTCGTTGTACTCCTCCTCCTTGATTTCACTCTTGGAACGGGTCCAGATGGCTTTCCTGGAATTGAGGGTTTCGTCTTTCCTGACTTTCCGTGTGGTTGAAGTGGCTTTGCCATCCTTGTCCTTCACCTGCTCCGCCTCGGGAATATCCTCGGTTTTGTCCACCTCCATCACAATGGGGTATCTTACAAAATCCGAATGCTTTTTAACGGTCTGCCGAATCACCCATTCGTCGGTATAATCGTCGTCTTCCTTCTCCTCGGGTGATTTCAGCGCGAGCAGAATGGTGGTTCCCCGCTTTTCCTTTTCCACCTCTTCAATGGTATAGGAACCATCTCCCTTGGACTCCCAGCGAACGGCGGTGTCCGAACCGGCAGCCTTGCTGGTCAGCGTTACCTTGTCGGCTACAATGAAGGCGCTGTAGAAGCCGACGCCGAATTTGCCGATGAGATCGGGCGCCAGCGTGTCCCCTTTTTTGGAACTCTCAAGGGCTTCCAGGAAGGCCGATGTGCCACTCTTGGCAATGGTACCGATATTTTCCATCACTTCATCATAGGTCATGCCGATGCCGTTGTCGGAAATTTCAAGGGTCCTTTTTTCCTTGTCCGGGGTGATTCGAATGAAAAACTCCGTGTCATCACCCATAATATCCGCATCGGTTTGGGCTTTAAACCGTAGCCGGTCAATGGCATCCGATGAATTGGAAATCAATTCCCTCAAAAAAATGTCCCGGTTGGAATACAAAGAATTGATAATAAGGTTGAGTAGCTGCTGAATTTCCGTTTTAAATTGGTGGGTTTCCTGTTTTCCTGCCATACGATCACCTCTTTCAATAATGCTCTCATTTATTCATAAAAAATGTTACAGAATTTTTTTCCCTAATAAAATGAGCGCAAATTTTGAGATGTCAAGCCCTCGCAAAAAACCGTTTATGGAAGGAAGCGACTTTATGGTTGGCGTAGACAATTTTTTGCTTGACAGATCCGGGTCGCCGGGAGGAAACCTGGATTCATAGATCACCACTCTTTCTGATTATTAATTCGGAGGCCATGGCAACATGATCGGCGTTTTTGATTCGGGATTCGGCGGACTCACCATTTTGGGTGCATTTTTGAAATCGCTCCCGGAATATGACTATCTTTATCTGGGCGACAGCGCCCGCACCCCTTATGGGAACAAGAGCCAGGAGGTTATTTATAATTACACCCGCCAGGCGGTACGCTTTTTGTTCAGCAAAGGATGTGTTCTGATTATCCTTGCGTGCAACACCGCCTCCACCAAGGCCCTTAGAAAAATCCAGCAGGAATGGCTGCCGGAAAACCATCCCAATCGCCGTGTTTTGGGGGTTGTGATTCCGCTGGCAGAATCCGCCGTTGCATCCACGCGTTACGGGAGAATTGGCGTTATCGGGACACAAGCGACCATTGATTCACGCGTCTATGAAGAAGAAATTCGGAAACTGAATCCCGGCGTCAAGATCTTTACGCAGGCATGTCCCCTTCTGGTCCCCCTGGTGGAAGAGGGTTGGGTGGGAAAACCGGAATCCAACATGATCCTCAAAAAGTACCTCTCCCGGCTGAAACGAAAACAGATCGACACCCTCATCCTGGGGTGCACCCACTATTCATTTCTGGAAAAAGATATTGCCCGCATCATGGGAAAAAACTGCCGCGTGTTAAACGGCCCCGAAATCATCGCCGCCAAGCTTAAAGACTATCTGAATCGGCATCCGGAAATCGAAACCCGAATCCCCGATAACAGAAACCTTGCCTGTTGCACCACGGATGATCCCTTAAAATTCCAGATCGTCGGCGAGAAATTCCTTCACTATAACATGCCGTCCGTAAAACGAGCGCTGGTGGATCACCCGTGCTGACTGAAAGATAAAACACGGCATCCCGGAAAAGCGTTTTCACCCGAAAACGTTGTCCCCTTCCGGTTGCGCCAAAAATCCCGACAAACACCCGGTCCCGATTTTCGAGCTCCGGCAAGGGGTTGCAATTTCCCCCATGCCATGTTACTTGGGTGCTGACCTTTTCGTAAAATGCCGTATACCACCGTGGTTCGGCAAAAATATCAGGGAGAAAACATAATGAACGGTAGCAGTCCTGACCAAATCGATTTTAACTTCGACCGCAAAAACCTGTGCCTTGAAGAATCCGTTACGGATCTCAAGGTCGGCGCCATCAGATGCCTCAAACCCATCAATGCGGACGGCACCGAAGACAAAACCCGTCCGAAGATCTACGTTGGACACACCCAGCTCCATTCACCGCAAGGGCTCGTCCCCCTTCAGGCCCCGTTGAAGGCCACCACCCTGGAACAGGCCATGGAGGAGTTTCCCGGCGCCATGAAAAATGCCTTGGAAGAAATGGTGGAAAGGATGAAAAAAGCGCAGGAACAGCAACAGGCTGCCGACAAGGCGAACGAATCCCGGATCATTACCCCCGGCCGGTAAGCGCTTTGGCAGTACAGCACAATATCATTGAACATGAACTGCCGGGCGGATGGAAAGTGTTTGCCGGAAAAACAGACGTGGACAACGATTACCTGAGTCTTAAACGGGCAAAGCCCAACGATTACTGGTTTCATGTTCGCGGCATGCCCGGCAGCCACGTGGTGCTGAGGGCCGGTACCACCGGAGAACCCGACCGGGCGACTCTCAAAGGGGCGGCCGCCGTGGCCGCCTACTACAGCAAGGCGCGTCATGGCGGCATCGTTCCGGTTTCATGTACCCAGGCGCGGTACGTTACCAAACCCAAAGGCGCCAAGCCGGGATTGGTGCAAATTCGCAAAGAAATCACGTTGAAAGTGCGGCCCGCATTACCCCGATCCGATGGCGTTTAATCATTATTCACGAACCAATCGATCAATTTCCGCGCAATACTGATCTTGGGGGGGACTCGCGGAAGGCCGTCCGGGGAATACCAGTCCGCGTGGGAAATTTCAACACCGTCTTCCTTGATTTCACCGCCCGCGTATTCCGCGGTAAAACCGAGCATGAGGGAATCTGGAAACGGCCAGGGCTGGCTACCGAAATAGCGAATGTTTTTGACGGAAATCCCCACTTCCTCGAACACTTCTCTTCGAACGCAATGTTCAAGGGTTTCACCCGGTTCCACAAACCCTGCCAGCACGCTGTAAAAGGCCTCCGGAAACCGGGGGGAACGGGCCAGCAAAAGCTTCCCGTCCCTTACCACCGCCACAATAATGGCCGGTGAAAGCCGCGGGTAGTTGACCAAACCGCACGTGGGACAAATCTTGGCCCGTTCGTCTTCTTTGTCCTCATTCGCTTTTCCGCAACGACTGCAATACCGGTGATTTCGGTGCCATGCCAGCAAATGACCGGCCAATCCCGCCGCCTGAACAAAATCCGATTCAAACCGCCGAAATACCTGACGCAGTTCCATCCGGCTGAAAGCTTCAGGAATCACCTGGTCCGCCTCCATTTCCGCCGCATAGCAGGGTTGACCATTCAGCATACCGAAAAAGTACTCCCCCGGAGGAGTCAGGTTGGACTTTTCCAGATCCGAAGTTTCCGGAATTCGAATCTGTTCCCCCTTCTGAATAACCCATAAGTGCTGCTTTTGAAACAAAAACCAAAAAGCCTTTTCCATGGGTGTGAGGGGCGGTCTGGCAGTGGATACAAACGTCATGTATTTGACTCCTTTGTCTCAAGCGGTGTCCTTGCCGCAATCGTTGTTTTCAGTTACCGATAGCAGTCTGGTGAATGGGTGTCAAGAATGCGCGCGCATTCTACAAATATAAACAAAGTTTTTGCTTTTTGCCGACATAACCCGTAATGTATCCTCGCGGTTACCGACCACGATGGTGTACCCTTAACAAAACAATCCAGTACTGATTCAAAAAAATCATCTTACCGGAGCAACCCATGAAGATCCTCCATACATCGGACTGGCATCTCGGACGTTCTCTTTACGGCCGAAAACGTTATGACGAGTTCACGGAATTTCTCAATTGGCTCGGCGATACCGTAGAAAAAGAAAATATTGATGTGTTGCTGGTTGCCGGGGATGTTTTCGATACCAGCGTACCCAGCAATCGAGCCCAGGAACTCTACTACCGGTTTATTTGCAGGATGGCCAATTCATGCTGCCGTCACATTGTGGTCATCGCCGGAAACCATGACTCCCCCTCCTTTCTGAATGCACCCAAAGAGCTTCTGCGCGCCCTGAATGTGTTTGTGGTGGGGGCGATGACGAAGCACCCGGAAGAGGAAGTGATCGTACTCAATGATGACCGGCGGAATCCGGAGGCCATCATTTGTGCGGTGCCCTATCTTAGAGATAGGGATATCCGGTCCGTCGAACCCGGCGAATCCATTGATGATAAAAACGCAAAGCTTGCCCTCGGGCTGATGAATCACTACGTGGAGGTCTGTGCCATCGCCGAACAAGAGCAAGCCCGATTCAAAAAGGAAGGATATGGGCACGTGCCCATTGTCGCCATGGGCCATCTATTTGCGGCGGGAGGTGAAACCGTTGATGGGGATGGTGTCAGGGAACTCTATGTCGGTTCTTTGGCCCATGTGGGAAAGGATGCGTTCCCGTCCGCCATCGACTACCTGGCCCTGGGACATCTGCACGTACCGCAATGTGTGGCAAACGATGAACGCATTCGCTACTGCGGCTCACCCATACCCATGGGATACGGTGACGCCACAAATGACAAAAAAGTAATTGTTGTACGGTATGACAACAGCACACCGGCCATTGAGGAAATAAAAGTTCCCTGCTTTCAGCCTTTGGAACGGATTACGGGATCTTTTGATGAGATCAACGCAAAAATAGAACAGTTGAAACAGGCAGGCAGCCGGGCATGGCTGGAGATCGAATACACCGGCGCTGATCTCATGGGAAATCTTCGGGAATTGTTGGAAGCGTCTCTGGATGGATCATCCATGGAGATAAGGCGTATTAAAAACAATCGCATCATGGACCGGGTCTTCAAGGCGATCCACACGCACGAAACCCTGGATGATCTTGATGTGGACGATGTGTTTGACCGTTGCCTGGACATTTTTGAAGTTTCGCTTGAAGATCGACTTATAATAACTCGATTATACAACGAAATCGTCACTTCAATACGCGAAGAAGACGTCAACGAGGAATAGAGAAGGGAGCCATGAAAATTCTTGAGCTCAGATTCAAGAACCTTAATTCCCTCTATGGCGAATGGTTCATTGATTTTACGGATCCCGAATATGAGTCAAACGGAATCTTTGCCCTTACCGGACCGACCGGTGCCGGCAAGTCGACCATCCTTGATGCCATCTGTCTGGCACTGTACGGCGCAACACCCCGGCTGGGCAAAATCACAAAAAGCGCCAATGATATCATGTCACGGCAGACGGGAGAATGCTACGCCGAGGTGTTGTTCCAATCCCAGGCCGGTCGGTTCCGCTGTCATTGGGGTCAGCACCGCGCCCGCAAAAAAGCGGATGGAGAGCTACAACCTCCCCGCCACGAAATTGCGGAGGCGGAAAACAACCATAAAGTAATCGAGTCTCAGATTCGTCGCGTTGCCACGGTTATGGAAGAAAAAACCGGAATGGATTTTGAACGGTTTACCCGTTCCATACTGCTTGCCCAGGGTAATTTCGACACCTTCCTGAAAGCAGATATTGAGCAGAAATCCAAAATACTGGAACAGATCACCGGCACCGGGATCTATACGGAGATCTCAAAACGCGTCCACGAGCGGCAAAGGGATGAACATGAAAAACTGAAGTTCCTGCAGGCTGAAACTTCCGGCATTCTCCTTCTCGAACCTGAAAAGGAAACGGAAATCCAAAGGGATGTGGAAAGCAAGCAAAAGGCGGAAACCGAACTGACGGCCCTGGCAACCGAAACAGAAAAAGCCATGGCCTGGTTAACCGGTATTGACGGACTGAAAATGGAAATCGGTTCTTTGGCTGAAGAGTCTCAGAAGCTTCAAAAGGAAATTGAATGCTTCAAGCCCGACCGGGGTCGGCTCAACCAGGCCATGAAAGCAGTCGAGCTGGACGGGGATTACGCGACGGTGATTGCCGTGCGAGAACAGCTGGAAACGGATCGAACCTCACTTAAACGCGAGGAACATAAACGCCCTCGGTTGGAGGCCGATGCTCAAAAAAAGCTGGAAACATTGAAGACTGCCGAAGAACGGACGCTTAAAGCCAAAGAAAATCTTCAAACGGCTGCACCGCTGATTCAGACGATACGATCTCTCGACCAAAGGATGGCGGACAAAAAAAAGGCTCTTGAAAGCGGCAAAGCGGAATGCAGAAAAGATGCCGTGGCGATCGAAACGGACAAACGGCTTAGAATAAAGGAGCAGGCTAAGCACGATACGGCCCTCAACGAATTGAAGCTTGTGCAAAAATATCTTGAAGCCCATTCCCGGGACGAGTGGCTTGTAGGCGGCCTGGCCGGTATCCGGGAACAGATCGCCAATCTTCTTTCCGTGCAAAAAGAGATGACCACGAAAGCGGCGGATGAAAAAAAAGCCGGGAAATCACTGAACGCGACCATCAAAAAACTAGCGGATTGCACGGCCCGATTGAACAAACGAAAAAAGGAATTGGCGGATTCAGGAAAACGCCTTTTGCAGGGAAAGAAAGACCTGGCCTTGTTGCTTGGTGACCGCCTGCTGCGGGAATACCGTTCCGAAAAAGAGACCCTGCTCCGAGAAATGGCTTATCTTCGAAGAATCGCCGACCTTGAAGATCACCGTGTCAAACTGGAGGATGGCAAGCCGTGCCCCTTGTGCGGCGCCAAACATCATCCCTTTGCTGAAGGGAATGTGCCGCAGACGGGTGATATGGAGAAAAAAATTGAGGATCTCACGAAGCTCATAGAAAAGGCCGAGGAGCAGACGTCCCGCATCGAGACCATGGCGACGGCCGAACGGGATGCCCTTAAAAATCTGTCCGATAGCGAAAAGCTTGAAAACACGGCCGCCAATGAAAAGCAAGCGACGGAAAAACGTCTTGTGGATTTAACGAAAGACCTTGAGTCCATGGCGCTAAAATTTACCCGATCAAAAACAGCCGCACTTGCCAAATTGCGGCCTCTGGGGATAGAAAAAATCCCTGATTCAGGGGTGTCGACACTACTTAAATCCCTTCAGGATCGACGCAGGGAATGGCTGAACCAGATTCAGAAAAAAAATGCGTTGGAAAAGCAGATCTCTGATCTGGATGGCGAATTGAAACGGCTTGACGCGGTTATCGATACCCGAAGTAAAGCCTTGGCCGAAAAGCAAAGGGCTATGGAAACGGTGCTTGAAGAGTACGAAGCCGAAAATTCAGAGCGCCGGAAACTGTTCGGAGATAAAAATCCTGATGCAGAGGAAAACCGCCTGAAAAAATCAATTTCCAATGCCGAGCATGCAGAAAAAACGTCAAGAGCAGCATACGATGAAACAAAGCAAGCGCTGAACGCCGCCAGAACCAACATCTTGTCCCTCAGAGAACGGGTCGGAAAAAAAATTCCCGAACTGGAGGACCTGGAGTCTCGATTTGCAGGCCGGCTCCAATCAGCGGGATTCGAAAATGAAAAGCGGTTCCTCGAGGCCCGCCTCACAGGGCCTGTTCGGGATGAGTTCAAGGAAAAGGCAAAGGATCTGGACCGACGGCAGACGGATTTAAGAGCCAGGCAGAAAGACCGCGAAGACCGGTTATCCCTGGAAATAGCCAAAAATCTGACCGACGCACCGCTTCAAACACTGGCGCCACAGTTCAAGGAAATTGAAGAAGATCTGAAACAATTAAGGGACGTTGTTGCCGCTTTGAAACACGAATTAAATGAAAATACCGCTGCCAAAGAGCGGATAAAAGAAAAACAGGCTTTCATTGAAGCCCAGAAAAAGGAATGCCGCCGATGGGAAAAATTGCACGGCCTCATCGGTTCCGCGGACGGAAAGAAATACCGGAACTTTGCTCAGGGGCTGACCTTTGAACTGATGGTATCCCATGCCAACAGCCAACTGGTGAAGATGACCGACCGTTATTTGCTGATCCGAGATGAAACACAGCCATTGGAATTGAATGTTGTCGACAATTATCAAGCCGGAGAAATCAGATCAACCAGGAATCTCTCCGGCGGAGAAAGCTTTATCGTGAGCCTTGCGCTGGCCCTGGGGCTTTCACAGATGGCCAGCCGAAAGGTGCGGGTCGACTCCCTGTTCCTCGATGAAGGTTTCGGCACCCTTGACGAAGAAACCCTGGAAACATCTTTAGAGACTTTGGCAGGGCTCCATCAGAATGAAAAAATAATCGGTATTATTTCCCACGTATCCGCGCTGAAAGAGCGAATCAGCGCTCAAATTACGATAACGCCCGTATCCGGTGGTAAAAGCGCGATCACCGGACCGGGGGTACAACAAAGTTCCTGAAAAAGCGAACCCATTAACATTTTTGTCGCCCATTGACCTTTGGGGTTAATGCATTATAATATAATCCTGAACCGGGCTCTTTCCGAGAGCCCGTTTTTTTTACGCAGAACAGGACTTTTTTTAAAATGAACAAAAGACACAAACAGGAAGTGGACCGGCGGAGGAACTTCGGCATTATCAGCCACCCGGACGCCGGCAAAACAACGCTCACGGAAAAACTCCTTCTTTTTGGCGGTGCCATTCAACAGGCCGGCGCCATCAAGGCCAGAAAAGCGACACGCCATGCCACAAGTGACTGGATGCGCATCGAGCAGGAAAGAGGCATCTCCGTCACCACCAGCGCCATGAAATTCAATTACCGGGACTTCGAGGTCAACCTTCTGGACACGCCGGGCCATCAAGACTTTTCAGAGGATACCTACCGCGTGTTGACAGCCGTGGACAGCGCCCTGATGGTGATCGACCACGCAAAAGGCGTCGAACCCCAGACGGAAAAACTCATGGAAGTGTGCCGCATGCGGAACACGCCCATCATCACCTTCATCAACAAACTGGATCGGGAAGGTCTGGCGCCGCTGGATATTTTAAGTGATATCGAAGAAAAACTTCAAATTGAGTGCGTCCCCCTGTCATGGCCCATCGGCATGGGAAAAGCCTTCAAAGGGGTCTACAACCGTCATCACAGAGGCCTCCATCTCTTCACACCGGGAGAATCCTCGGTATCAAAGGAAGGCTCGACCATCAAAGATCTCTCTGATCCCCGTCTCGACCAATTGCTTGGGCACCAGGTCCATGACCTTCGTGAAGAGATCGAACTACTGGACGGGGCCGCCAATCCCTTTGATCTGGACCACTATCTGAACGGAAATCAGACGCCTGTCTTTTTCGGCAGCGCCGTCAACAATTTCGGCGTCAAGGAACTGCTGGACGCATTTGTTGAGATGTCACCCCATCCCTCACCCCGCCTTGCGCTCACCCGGGAAGTCTCACCCTACGAATCGGCTTTTTCCGGTTTCGTTTTTAAAATTCAAGCGAATATGGACATGGCCCACAGGGACCGAATCGCATTTCTCAGGGTCTGCTCCGGAATATTCAAACGGGGCATGAAGGTGGTCCATCACCGCATCGGCAAAGAGATCGCCATTGCCAACGCCACCATATTCATGGCCCAGTCCCGGGCCAACGTTCAGGAAGCGTATCCCGGCGATATCATCGGGATTCACAACCACGGCACCATCAAAATCGGGGATACCTTCACCGAAAAAGAACCCCTCAAATTCATCGGAATCCCCAATTTCGCTCCGGAACATTTCAGGCGAATACGCCTTAAGAATCCCATGAAAACAAAACAACTGCAAAAGGGGTTGCATCAGTTGGCGGAAGAAGGGGCCACACAGGTTTTCCGGCCTTTGGGCACCAGCGATTACATTCTGGGGGCGGTGGGCGTCCTTCAATTTGACGTAACCGCCAATCGCCTGAAACAGGAGTATGGCGCCGATACGGTTTACGAGCCGCTGGAACTGGCCGTGGCCCGCTGGGTGAGTTGCGATGATCCAAAACGTTTCAAGGAATTTCAGCAGGAAAATAATGCTTTTCTGGCCAGAGACGCCGAAGGTGAGCTTACGTTCCTCGGCCCAAGCCAATGGCGACTGGATCACGTGATGGAACAATGGCCGGAAGTGGAATTCAGAAAAACCCGGGAATACAACTGAAAACTGCGAACGGTTTCTATTGTACAGCGATGCGATCCGCAAGTGTACCGACTGCAATGGCAAAATAATTGGATCGGTTCCATTTTAGAATCACCTGATAGTTGGGATACACCAAAAAAACCCGACCGCTGTTATGATCAGGTTTCACCAAATGCGCCAGGCAATCGGGGTCTCCTTCAACCCCTTTTCCGGACAGTCCCATGGCCCGCCATTCCTTGAGCGGTTTTACGATTTTGTCGCTTATTTCAGCATCAAATCCGACGGGCAGCGCCACTTCCCCGCCCCAACCTTGCTCTGGTTTCCACCCGGATTTTGACAGATAGTTGGCGGCCGATGCCAGAGCATCGGGCACGTTGTCCCAGATATCCCTTCGACCATCACCATCTTGATCCACGGCGTAGGTCACGAAAGACGACGGCATGAACTGCACCTGGCCCATGGCCCCGGCCCAGGACCCATCCATGTCCGCCACGTCAATATGCCCTTCTTCAAGAATCTTGAGGGCACGGATCAGTTCCGCCCTGAAAAATTTGCTGCGCCGGCCGTCATAGGCCAGCGTCGCCAAAACATCGATCACCGGATAACCGCCTGTAATTTTGCCGTATCGGGTTTCGATTCCCCAAAGGGCCACAATATACTGCGGTTCAACTCCGTACTGACGGAAAATTTCATTGAGGAGATCTTTATGTTCGCGGTACCTTTGCCGCCCGTCCCATACCGTTTTCCTCGTTACCATACGATCCAGATACTGCTGGAAAGTGAGCTTGAATTCCGGTTGAGAGCGATCCAGTTCGATCACCCTGGGAATCGGCTTCAAGTCCCTGAAAGCGCGGCCCATAACGGCTTCGGAAACACCTGCCTCGCGAGCCTCCCGGCGGACCCCTTTGAGCCATTCCTGAAAAGACCGGTCACTAGCACCCAGCGCAAAACCGACACTGATAAACAAAACAAAAGTGAGAATCTCCACGAAAATTGCCAACCGGCGGTCGGTGAACCTCCGCGGCCGACATCTCCTTAACATCCTGAACAATGCTGTCCAGCCACCCATTGCCCACTCCTTAACTATCTTATGCGATGATGAAGGATACCATATTTGCACCAAAAAACAACCTTGCCTGAAAAAATTAAATGCAGAAAAAAAGAGCAACGATTTCCCATAACTTCACCCGTCACCTCCGCCAGTTTATACAATTTTGTATTATATTTTTTTTAATGTAACATTTTTGTGCTTGACATTTTCATGTCCAACATCGCCGGATTTTTAATAATTAAAAAATTGAATGCTAATTTATTAATTATTTCCTAACACTTATAAACATCCCCCAAAAAACTCCCGTCGTACGGCACAACCTTTGCTAAGGGATATGGCCAAATCAAAACCGCGGTAGAAAAAAATACATTCTCTTAATTTATAAGGAGCTATACCATGATTAGGAAATCGACTGTTCTTTTTTTGCTTTTTGCTGTTTTCGGCATAAGCTTGGCATGGGCCGGAGACGACCCCCCCACGCCTATGACAAACAAAGAGGCTATTGCACTGGTGCAAACCCATGCCGATTATGTCTGGACCCTGGTAGCGGCCGCCCTGGTCTTTTTCATGCAAGCCGGTTTTGCCTCGGTTGAAGCGGGTTTCACCCGCGCCAAAAACGCCGTCAATATCATGATGAAAAACCTCATGGACTTTTCCATGGGAAGTCTGGCCTTCTGGGCCATCGGCTTTGGTTTGATGTTCGGCGCTTCCAAAGGATGGATAGGCACTTCCGGATTTTTCCTGAGCGATTTCACGGTTGGGGGCGACCCTTGGGTATTGGCCTTCTGGATGTTCCAGGTGGTGTTTGCGGCAACCGCCGCCACCATCGTATCAGGCGCCATGGCCGAGAGAACCAAATTCTCGGGATATATGGTGTACAGTATTTTTATCTGCGCCATTATCTATCCCATCTTCGGCAGCTGGGCGTGGGGAGGTCTTTTCAATGGCGGTGGCTGGCTGGAAAAGCTGGGGTTTATTGATTTTGCCGGATCCACCGTGGTCCATTCAGTGGGCGGATGGGCAGGCCTTGCCGGCGCCATCGTCCTGGGACCCCGCATTGGGAAATTTACCAAGGACGGAAAAGTCCGCCCCATTCTCGGCCATAACCTGCCACTTGCCGCACTGGGTGTTTTTATCCTCTGGCTGGGATGGTTCGGATTCAACCCCGGTTCCACAACAGCCGCCACCACGGACATCGCCATGATCTTTGTAAATACCAATCTGGCGGCGGCGGCCGGTGCGGTTCTGGCCATGTTCACCAGCTGGATCAAAATCGGAAAGCCTGATATCGGCATGAGCTTGAATGGCGCTCTGGCGGGCCTGGTGGCCATCACGGCGCCCTGTGCCAACGTCACACCCTTAAGCGCTGTCATCATCGGCGCAATCGCCGGTATCATCGTGGTCATGGCGGTCTTCTTCTTCGATAAAATCAAGGTGGATGACCCGGTAGGTGCCATCTCCGTGCATGGCGTAAACGGTGCCTGGGGAACGCTGGCGGCCGGTCTTTTTAACATCGGCGGAACCTCCGGTAAAATCATCGGCGTGCAAATCCTGGGAATTGTCGCCTGTTTTGTCTGGACCTTTTGCACCGCGTTCATTCTTTTCAAAATCATTGATAAAACCATCGGTCTCAGGGTCTCCGCTGAGGAAGAACGGGAAGGATTGGATTACAGCGAGCACGGCGGTAACGCTTACCCGGACTTTGAAACATCGAAGTACATACAAAAATAACGGCCAATTTGAGAAATTAATTAAGATCAACATTTTTGAGGAACCAATACCATTATGAAAAAAAATGGTTAAAACCAAAACTTAAGGAGGAGAGTAATGAAAAAAAGAACGATCAAAGCATTATTAACCCTGTTTATCCTGGCCCTTGCCTTCATTCCCTGGAACGCCATCGGTGCGGAGCAGGAATTGGCTCCCGGAGAAGGAACGGAAGCCGCGGAAATCGATAAGGCCGCGGACGAAGAACGGCCTGAATTCTCAGCGGATGTGGGATTCCTGAGCCAGTACATATGGCGGGGTTACGCGTACAGCGAAGACAGCCTCGTCATTGAACCCTCGATAACGGCGGCTTACAAGGGATTCGCTTTGAACCTGTGGGGCAACCTGGACACGGACTACGAACCGGCCGAAGGATCCAAGTGGAACGAAACCGATCTGACATTCTCCTACGGCCACAGTTTCGGTATCGTGGGCCTGGAGGCAGGGTTTATCTACTACGCCCTGGATGGTGCACAGGACTCCAAGGAATTTTACCTGAGCGTCGGCGTGGATACCATTTTGGCGCCAACCATAACCGTTTACCGGGAAGTGAGCAAACTGGCGGGATGGTACATCAACCTGGGGATTTCCCATTCATTCGAACTTCCCTATGACATGAGCCTCGACTTGGGCGGGTACATCTCCTACTACAACTCCGACAACGACAAGATGGTGGAATATAACTCTGACGGATCAACCAACGGCGATCGGTTTGACGGACTCCATGACGGCTTGGTCTCGGTGGCTCTGGCCATTCCCTTCTGGAAATATTTCACGGTCACGCCCTCAGTCGCCTACACCTTCCCCCTGTCCCACGCGGCGGACAATGAGCTGGATGCGTTGAGTATAGACGATAAATCCAATCACGTCGTCGGCGCCGTCACCTTTTCCATGGCATTTTAACCTAAAAAATAATGGCTTGTCCATTTAACGGTTGAGCCCTCCCTGCATCTCTTCTCCTCCTAAAAAGAAGAGACGCTTGGGGGGCTCCCTCATCTCCGCCTTGACACCGAACACCCATTTCTCCTACACTCCTTCCAAATAAGCGCCAAGCTTCCCGAACCACCTCTGAAAACAAACGCCGCAACCGTGCGGCGCAACCGGACATGTCCCGACTTCTTCAAAGCGTCACGGAAATGATTTTCGACCACCCGGGCCAATCATCGATCATGTTCATAAGCATGATCCTGGTGCTTTTGTGCGTGGTGCTGATTTGGGTATTCAGAAAACATTCCTCGGAAGATATGATCGCCCTTCGCCAGCACCTAAAAGAGCTGGACAGTCAGCTTCAGAATCTTTTCAAGGCAATCAATGAACAAAGCGCCCAGGATCGCAACGAAACAGACCGCCAGGCGCACCTGGCCCGTGAGGAAATGGGGAGCGGTTTGAGTCGCATGACGGACAGCCTTCTTGGAAGATTGGCTGAAAATGCCGGAATGCAAAAAGCACAGCTCGATTCTTTTGCTCAGCAACTCATGGCATTGACCCGGCTCAATGAAGAAAAATCGGAAATCCTTCGAAAATCCGTGGACGTCCAGTTGAACCGCATTCGCCATGAAAACAACAATCACCTTGAGCAAATCAGGGAAACAGTGGATGAACAGCTGCATATTAACCTGGAAAAACGGGTTGGTGAATCCTTCAAACAGGTCAGTCAGAGACTCGAACAGGTCTACCGCGGACTTGGAGAAATGCAGCAACTGGCAAACGGCGTCGGCGACTTGAAGCGGGTCCTCATCAATGTGCGGACCCGCGGCACCTGGGGTGAAGTCCGGCTGGCCGCCATACTTGAACAAATTCTGACGCCGGACCAATATGACACCAATGTGTCAACCGGACACAACAGCCTTGAACGGGTGGAATTCGCCCTCCGTCTCCCCGGGCAGGGAAAAGACCCAAACCAGGTGGTATGGCTTCCCATCGATGCAAAATTTCCCCAGGAAGACTATCAGCATCTGATGGACGCGCTGGAACGTGCCGACAAGGATCGTGCCGACCAATACCTGAAACAGCTGGAGATGCGCATCAGAGCCGAGGCCAAAGCCATTCGCAACAAATATGTGGCGCCGCCCCGGACAACGGATTTCGCCATCATGTTTCTTCCGGTGGAAGGCCTTTTTGCAGAGGTGCTCCGCCGCCCCGGTCTCTGCAATGCACTCCAGCGGGAATACCGCGTGGTGGTCACGGGTCCCACCACCTTGTCGGCCCTTCTGAACAGCCTCCAGATCGGCTTTCGAACCCTGGCCATTGAAAAGCGCACCAGCGAAGTATGGGAGCTTCTGGGAACGCTCAAAGCCGAATTCGGCCGGTTTGGAGATGCCCTGGCCAAGACCAGAAAGAAAATTCAGGAGGCGGGCAACACCATCGATCAGGCGGCGGTGCGCAGCCGCGCCATTTCGCGCAAACTTAGAAAGGTGGAGGAGCTCCAGCCGTCAAATGGGGGATCGGAACGGGCACAATGATTCCCAATTGACTGCTTGCTAACGGCCTTATCATATGAGCAGGAGAATCGTCGTGGGTTACGTCAGCACCGTCATCAAAACTTTTTCGTTGATTATGCTAATTCTGCTCATCCTGGCAGGGACCCTTCGTCAGACGCCTGCGGCTCCCCCGCCCCTGCGCATCACGCGCGTCACGCCTTCCGGAACGGATGTACCCGCGGGCCGTCAGATCGTGTTTCAATTTAACAGACCCGTTGTGCCCTTGGGGCGCATGGCGCGAAAGGCATCCGAGATCCCCATTGAAATATCCCCTTCCCTCAATTGCCGGTGGCGGTGGCTCAACAGCAAGGCGCTGGCCTGTCAGCTGGATGAAACATCAGCTTTCGCACCGGCAACATTTTACAATATTGTCGTTCATCCGGGAATCAGATCGCAGGATGGGGCCACCCTTGAAAAACCTTTCAAAACAAGCTTCACAACTGTTCGGCCGAAGGTGCACAACGTGTGGTTCAGGACATGGTCCGCGCCGGGAATGCCGGTCATTCGACTGACTTTCAACCAGCCGATTTTCAAGGATTCCGTCGCCAAGCATATCTTTTTTGCTTTAAAAGGCCAGGAAAACAGGCAGGTGGGTGCCGCGGTTTCAATGGACCCGGACGTCAAGGAAAAACCTTTCAAGCAATCCGCAACGGATCCCAATGCCACGGCCCGTCGCGTCTGGCTGATAGCACCGGAAAAAGAATTGCCGCCGGATTCGGAAGTGGCGCTTCACGTGGATCCCGGCATCATTTCTTTGCTTGGTCCGGAGAAAGGGATTGAGAAAAGGATTCTGGTTTCTTTTGCCACATTCCCGTCCCTTTCCTTTGAAGGGGTGGAATGCACCGACAACAGAGGTAAAACCATTAAAATCGCCCCGAATAATTCCGGTGTCGCTAAGAACCGCTGTGATCCCCTGAGACAGGCGGCACTCCTTTTTTCTTCACCGGTTCCTTCGGAAGAAGTCAAAAAGAATGTCACCTTCACGCCGGATCTGGCCGGAGGGCGCACCGATTATGACCCCTGGGCCAACCGGACCGCACACCCAAATCTCGGCTATCCCCACAAAAAAGGAGACATCTACAAAGTCTGGATTCCGGAATTATTGAAAGCGTTTCACCATTATCGGATCACAAGCGATAAACATGACCTCCGGGATGCCTTCGGGCGCCCTCTTGAAGTGCCCATAAACATAAGCTTCATGACGGATCACCGTCTGCCGAATTTCGTTCTCACCCATGGGCAGGCGGTCCTTGAAAAGGGTGTGGACTCACTGGTCCCTCTGGTGATAACCAATCTGGAGAAGGTGAACATATCCTACGACCGGTTGACGGTTTATGGAAAAGAAACCGGGCGGAAACAAGCCATTCAGGTTCCAAAGGTTCAGGACATCGCTTTCAGAATTCCATTGGGAGTCCGTGAAATGCTGGATCACGCCTCCGGCGTGGTCCAGGGAACGGTTCACAGCCGGCCGCAAGTCAAAAAGAGTCCGTGGGAAACCTGGTTCATGGCTCAGGTAACGCCGTACCAGGTCCATGCCAAGATCGGTCATTTCAACGCGCTGGCCTGGGTCACGAATCTTGCCACCGGCCTCCCCGTTGAGGGCGCCGACGTATGCATCTACCGTGACACTTACGGTGCCCTCCCCTTTCAACCTTCTCCGTTGACCCACGGCACAACCGATGCCGACGGCATTGTTATGCTGGCGGGAACCAAAACCATTGATCCGGTTTTGACGGCTTTGCAAGCCTACAGCATGAAAAAACCCCATCTTTTCGTGCGGGTTCAAAAAGAGGAGGAGATGGCGATCCTTCCCCTGGACGGACCCTTCCGAGTGGATACCTACCGCGCATCCGGCAACACCCTCTGGCCCCGCATGCAACAGCGTTACGGGCACTTGCATGCCTGGGGAACCACTGCCCAGGGCGTATACCGTGCCGGAGATACCATTCAATTCAAGCTCTACGTGAGAAACCAGGATAAGCATACTTTCGTGCCCCCCCCTTCTTCCGGGTACCACCTCAAGGTATTGGACCCCATGGGAAAAACGGCCCATGAAATAAAGGATCTCACACTCAACGGTTTCGGCGCCGCCAGTGGAGAATTTCAGGTGCGCAAGACCGCCGCAGTGGGATGGTACCGGTTTGAACTGTCGGCCACCTTTGCCAAGTGGAAAATGTCGCCCATGAGGGTGCTGGTCAGCGATTTCACACCATCCCCCTTCAAGGTCACCACCGATTTGAACGGCCGCCTTTTTGAAACCGGAAACGAAGTCCTCATCTCAACCCACGCCAGACTTCACGGGGGAGGGCCTTACGGGAATGCGCCCAACCGTGTAACGGCCGTTATCAGAAGCCGCAGGCTCATCCCGGAACCGGAAGCCTTCCAAAATTTTCAATTCGATACCACCCTGCCCAAGGCTCCGCGCGAAGAGACGGTTTTTCAGACGGAAAACCAGCTGAACCCCCAGGGAGACGCGAAAGCCCGATTTTCACTGCCGGCGGGCAAGATCCTCTACGGCCAATTGATGGTAGAAAGCGCGGTCCGTGACGACCGGGGAAAATCCATTGCGGGCAGAGCGCGCGCCCCTTATGCCGCCAGAAACCGTTATGTGGGACTTCGACGACTGGCCTGGGTGATGGAAGAGGATCAACCCGCCTCCGTAGAGCTACTGGTGGTGGACAGCCGGGGAATGCCCGTAAAAGGGGTGCCCATCACGGTAACCCTTGCCAGAAGGGAAACCAAGGCCGCCCGGGTCAAGGGTGCCGGTAACGCTTATATCACCCGCTATGTCCATCAATGGATGGATGTGGAGCAACGGGAAACCATATCCGGACCTGAACCCGTCAGCTGTTCCATCACTCCCCGGGACCCCGGCGCCCACCGAATAACGGCTTTTATCAAGGATACCGAAGGACGGAGCCACAGCACGCGCATGATGCAATGGGTGGTGGGTAAAGGGCAGGTGGTGTGGCATGAAAGTCCCGATAACCGCCTGGAGATCATTCCCGAGAAGAACCGCTATGCAGCGGGCGACAAGGCACGCTACCTGATCAAGAATCCCTTTCCCGGCGCAAGGGCACTGGTCACCATCGAACGATACGGGGTTTTGAGACACTGGGTCCAAACACTGGAAGGGAGCACGCCCACCATCAGTTTTAACGTGACGCAGAACGAAGCGCCCGGATTCTACCTCTCCGTGGTGGTCATTTCTCCACGCGTGGAAAAGCCGCCCCTCAAACCGGGGGAAGTGGATCTCGGGAAACCGACCTTTCGCATGGGCTACGTGAAGACCGGTGTTTTTGATCCCGGAACGGAATTGAAAGTAGATGTAACACCCGAACACAAAAGCTACAAACCAGGGAGCCGCGTCACCGTAAAGTTGAAAGCGAAGATCACGGAAAAAGCCGCATCAGCGCCCGTTGAACTGGCTGTGGTTGTCCTGGATGAATCCGTGTTTGACATGATTGCCAAAGGGAGCGACTATTTTAATCCGCACAAGGGATTCTATGCCCTTGACGCCCTGGACATGGAAAATTTCAGTCTTCTCATGGGGTTGGTGGGACGGCGGAAATTTGAAAAAAAAGGTGCCGATACGGGCGGCGGCGGTGGCGCCGATATCAGTCTTCGTTCGGTGTTTAAATTCGTCGGCTACTGGAATCCTTCCATCATCACCGACAAGGAGGGTAACGCGTCTTTTTCTTTTGATGCACCGGACAACCTTACGGGCTGGCGCGTTCTGGCCATGGCCGTAACTCCCGGAAACCGAATGGGTTTGGGACAGGGAAAATTCAGCGTCAACCAACCCACGGAAATTCGACCGGTCATGCCCAACCAGGTTGTTAACGGAGACAAATTCGCTGCCGGATTCAGCATCATGAACCGCACGTCAAAAGTGCGCCACCTGAAAGCGACCATTACGGCGCGGGGTCCCATTCAAACCTCCGCTGATAAAACTTCCCTGGTGCGGAACTTCGAACGCTCCCTCTCGCCCTTTGAGCGGTTTATCCTCTGGGTGCCCATCGAGACGGTCGGTGCCGGCAAAATCGTGTTTACGGCAAAGGCGTGGGACCAAACGGACGGAGACGGCCTCAAACACACCCTCACGGTCAATAAACGGTATTTCCTCGAAACAGCCGCCCAGTATGGCAGCGCCACCAAACCGTCGGTTGCTGAAACGGTTCAATTTCCAAAGGAGATGCGAACCGATGTGGGCGGCATTGCGGTCCTTGTCTCCCCCACGGTGCTGGGGAATCTGGAAGGCGCGTTTCAATACCTGAAAGACTACCCATACACCTGCTGGGAACAAATCCTTACCAAAGGAGTCATAGCCAGTCACTACAATGCTCTCAAAGGATACCTTGCTTCCGATTTTAAATGGCCGGACAGCGAATTGCTGCCATCGAAAACCCTTCAACGGGCCCCCGATTTTCAGGCACCAAACGGCGGAATGGTCTATTATGTCCCCGAGAATCGTTATGTGAGTCCCTACCTGAGCGCCTATACGGCCCTGGCCTTTTCGTGGCTTCAAAAAGAAGGCTACAAAATTCCACGTGTGGTTCAAGATAGGCTTCACGCGTACCTTCTGACATTGCTCCGGCGCAACACGGTCCCCGACTTTTATACCAAGGGGATGGCGTCCACGGTGCGGGCCGTGGCACTGGCGGCCTTGGCGGAAAAGGGTAAACTCGAGCCGTCGGACCTGGAACGCTACGCGCCCCACTTAAAGGAGATGAGCCTCTTCGGAAAAGCCCAATTCCTCCTGGCGGCCCTTGCGCTCCCCAAAACGGAGAAAATGCGGACTCTGGCGGCAGGACTGATCCTGGGTCACGGCAATGAATCGGCCGGGAAAATGGTCTTCAGTGAACCCATCGATGATGGATTCACCCGCATTCTTGCCTCACCTTTAAGGACCAATGGCGCCATTTTGAGCGCGCTTGTGGCCTATGCGGGCACCGATCAGGGAAAAAGCGCGGTAGGAGACATTCCTTTCAAGCTGGTGCGATTCATCACCCAGGCGAGGAAAAAAACGGATCATTGGGAAAATACCCAGTCCAACATCTTCTGCATGAAGGGGCTCATGGATTATGCAAAACAATTTGAAAACAAAAACCCTGATTACACCGTCCGCACCCTTTTTGAGGGAGAGTTCATGGGTGAAGCCCTTTTTCAAGACCTGCGCCATAAAGCAAAGACTTTCACCAGGGCCATAAAAAAAACCGGCCCCGGCAAAACCGCCGCCGTCACCATGGAAAAAGACGGGCAAGGGCGCTTATATTACGTGACGCGGCTTTCATATGCCCCTTTGGGAGAGGGGGCAGAAGATGTAAATGCGGGGATGGAAATCCACCGGGAGTACAATCTGCTGAAACATGACAAATGGCACCTGCTCAAAAACCCCATGCAGCTTGAGAGAGGGGATCTGGTCAGGGTTGACCTCTTTCTATCCCTGCCTGCGGCGCGCAACTTCGTAGTGGTGGACGATCCTGTTCCGGGAGGCCTGGAACCGGTGAATCGGGACCTGGGCACCGCCTCAACCGTGGATGCGGACCGGGGCTTATATACACCTGCAGACGGTTCCTGGTGGTTCAAACATGAAGACTGGTTCAGCTACGGCATATCCCGATGGAGTTTCTATCACCAGGAATTGCACCACAATGCGGCCCGTTTCTACTCGGAATACCTGCCCGCCGGCAATTATCATCTTTCCTACACGGCCCAGGTCATTGCGCCGGGAGAATTCACGGTGCTGCCGGTTCATGCCGAAGAGATGTATGATCCGGATATTTTCGGACGCGGCACAACCGACCAACTCATGGTGAAAAAAGCTTCCCGGAATAAATAGCCTCGTTTGATCATGAAACGCAAAACCATCACGCTTTTTTTTATTTTCATGCTTCTTCCGATCGGCGCCGGAGGCGTTCTTTCATGGAAGACCCGTGCCGACCTTCGCCCCCTGCCCTGCTCTCTCAATTTCGAAAACAGCAATATCCGCAAAGTCCAAATCCTGGACCGAAACGGCATTCCATTGACGGTGACCTATCAGAACCGATGGAACATTCATGATTATGTGCCGCTTCATGACATTCCCCCGCTTCTTCAAAAGGCGTTTGTGGCTTCCGAAGACCGGCGCTTTTATGAACATCATGGTGTCGACTGGCAAGCCCGTTTCGTGGCGCTTTTTCAAAACATCCGTTCATTTCGAGCCGTCAGAGGAGCCAGCACCATTACCGAACAGGTGGTGCGCCTTTGGCGCCCGCGCCCGCGCAACCTCTGGTCCCGATGGCTGGAGGGTTTCGAAGCATTGCGTCTTGAAAAGATGTTCTCCAAAGAGCAGATCCTGGAATGCTACCTCAATCAGGTGCCATACGCCGCAAAAAGGCGGGGAGTGGTACAGGCGGCCTATTATTATTTTGACCGGGATCTGGATACGCTGAACCCTAAGGAAATCATGGCATTGGCGGTCATGGTACGGGCGCCCGGTCGCCTGAATCCGCACGAAAACGCTAAACGACTTGAAAAGCCCATTCTCAGGCTGGCCGGAAGCATGCTTCAGGAACAATCCATCAATAAAGCGGTATATGGGGGGCTTCGTGAAATATCTTTAAACACCGGAAAGGCCCCGTTCACCCAAAATGCCGAACACTTCGTACAGTATCTCTACGAAACAACCCCTCCATCCCGCCTGTCCAAATTGCGCCGTTTGCGAACCACCTTAAGCGCCTCGCTTCAAAACAAAATTCAGCGCATCCTGGATCAAAGGCTTTGTGATCTCAAGGCAAAAGGGGTCCGCAACGGTGCCGTACTGGTTGTCGATCATAAGAGAAACGAAGTCCTGGCATGGGTCAACGGCGGTGCATCATCGGGCGAAATCGATGAAACCTGGATCGATGCGGTAACCACACCCCGCCAGCCGGGATCCACCCTCAAACCGTTTCTATATTCCCTGGCGCTGGAAAAAGGCTGGACGGCTGCTACTCCCATTGACGACCTGCCATTGGACGCATCCGTGGGTCACGGGCTTCATACCTATCACAATTACAGCCGAATCCATTACGGTGCGCTCCCGCTTCGTCAAGCGCTCGGCAACTCCCTCAATATACCGGCCGTGCGAACCATCCAGTATGTGGAAGTCACCCATTTTCTGGACTGCTTGAAGCGGTTGGGCATAGAAAGCCTCCATCAACATCCCGATTATTATGGTGAGGGGCTGGCGCTGGGAAACGGCGAAATCACCCTTTTGGAACTGACACGTGCCTATACGGTGCTGGCAAAGGGAGGGCGTTACAACGCCCTCAACACCTTCGACAACAGCGACTTTCAGACAACCGCGGGAAGACAGGTATTTTCCCCGGAAACCGCCTCCCTTATCGGCAATATTTTGTCGGATCCCGATGCTCGAAAACTTGAATTCGGCCGGGGAAGCCTGCTGCGATTTCCCGTCCAGACGGCTGTCAAAACCGGAACTTCAAGTGATTATCGTGATGCCTGGGCCGTAGGCTACAATGATCGCTTCACGGCCGGGGTGTGGTTGGGAAACCTGGATCGCCGGCCATCGCTTGGGGTCACCGGAGCATCGGGCCCCGCCCTTGTCCTAAGAAGTGTCTTCGCCGAACTCAACCGTAACCGGCGGACCCATCCGCTCTATCTGAGTCCCCGTCTCAAAAAACGGGACATCTGCCTTGAAACCGATACATCCCATAATCATCGGTGCGTCACGGTCAGTGAATGGTTCGTACCCGGAACGGAACCCGGGGCCCGCCCGGTGCCGCAACCCGCCCCCGGACGTCCATACCTGCAAAGTCCCACCCACGGACTGCAACTGGCCATGGATCCGCGCATACCGGACGATCATGAAGCGTTTCAATTCCAAATGGCCCACATGCCGCAAGGTGCAAGAATTGACTGGTATGTGGATGATAAGTTGTCGGCCAAAACTTTGACCACAAGCTACTTGTGGCCGCTTTCAAAGGGCATCCACAGCGCTATGGCCAAGGTATGGACGGTTGGTTCTGATTCTCCCATTGAAACAGCCTCTGTGAACTTCGTGGTGAAATGAAACTGGAGCCGATTGTTGCCCTACAGTACTCTCCATCAACCCTCTTTCACCCGATCTTCGATCCGTTTTACAACATCTTTGGCGATTTCCAGAATTTCAGGGGCGGTCTTTACATCTTCCCCAATGAATAGCTCTAACCCCGCCTCAAGGGGTTCGAGATGCTTCCGGGCCGGAGAATCGATGAGCAGGCCGAGGGCTTCCTTCGCCTGCCCTGCCGCCGCCAAAGCCACAAATAGTTCGATGGCATTTTCGATGGAACTCTCTACGAGAGCAGCATCCTGGATGTATCGCCTAGCGGAATTGAGCGCTTCTTCTCCTTTATGATCGTTACAGATCTCCGGCGAAAGTCCGATCGCCTCTTCGGCGATCAACCGCGCCGCTGCTTCCGGATCATACATGCTGATCATGAACTTCACCGTCGCCTTGACCCGATCGGCCGGTTTGCCGCGCCGTCGCATCAGGTAATAGATATTGTACATCCTCTCCGCAACCGAGTACCATTTAACCTTCTTCCCCCGATCCTCAACAACAACGGCGCCCCGACCTATAAGACGCCGCAAAAGGGCGCTCGTCTTATTGACATCCAGTCTGGCAGCTTTTGCCACTTCACGAGCCGTTGAGGAATCCCATAATCCAGCAAGAGCCAGGTAAGCCTTTCGTTCGATGGCCGGCAGGTTGTCCAAATGGCTCTTAAAGTATTCCGTGTGATCATCAATCAAGTGCACAAGGTCATCCAGCAGCTTGCGGAAGGAACGGTGCGCGCCGAATTTTGCGATAATGGTAAGCAGGCGGGGATTTCCTCCGGTCAATATTCGGATGGGTTTGATGCGCTCACCCGCAAGCCGTTCTCCCGCCACGAATTCCCAAATACGGTTGCATTCATCGTCATCGAGGGGCTTGAGCTCCTGCATCTTGAACATCTCGAACATGGCATGCGATAAATTCTCGAATTGCTCAAACCGATTGGTCGCGGTGGCCAGCAGCATCATCCTCGGTTCATTCATCAGGGTGTGCCGCATCTTCCACGCTTCGTCATGGCTGATCATATTGCCTAGCAGCATGTTGAGGTTTTCCACAATCAGCAGAATTCTCTTTCCCTGGCTGTCGGCAAAATCCAGAAGCTGACCAAGCGCCCGTTCAAGAAGCCTTTGATCATCTGTTTCAGCCTTTAGCTCGTCATAGGTTTGTTTCCATTTTTTATCATTTGTCTGCCGGGAAAGATGGAACAATGCCTCAAGCCAGAACTCACCGGCGGAAACCACTTCGTAACTTTCTTCCGAGAAAATCAACGGATACCACCGAGTCTGCAAATCCTCATTTCGTTTAATCTCTACGGCCACCCGATGCACAAGGGTGGTTTTGCCGCTGCCCCGGGGTCCGATCACCAACACGTGTTGGTTTGAGTCCGTTTGGTTTTCCTCGATTATTTTGGTGACCAGATGGAGATCAGAATGACGGACCACAAAACTTTCCACCAGCTCCGCATCGGAAAGAAAGGAAGGGTTGTATTTCATATGGCGTTTCGGCATGGTTTAAATCCCCCTTTCAAGGACCGGTACATGAAAAAATCCGTGTCGTTTTTGCCACCAATCCTGAAGCAGATACGATTCAAACATAAATCCGTCACCATCAGCTTTAAGATATCCGTCGTGTTCGAGCACCCTCAGGACTTCCTCAGAGGCATCCTGAACGCTTTTTTCCAGGAATTCGTACCCTTTTTGAAGGGCTGAGAGGGATTCGCGTGTAAGGCAACCCGTCACCGCAGTCTCAGTGAGTATTTCAAGTGCCAGCGTAAAAGATTCCGGGCCCAAAACAAGTTTCAACCGTTCCTCATAATGGGTCAGTTCGGAATGCCCCCGGATGCCGAGCATCTCATTTTCGTAAATATCGTTTACTTCGTCGGAAAAAAATTCCATCCGTCCTCTGCGCTTGCATCTATCGTACACATGCGCAAAAAACATCTGAACATGATGGGGGATGCAGCACCCAAGCCTTCTTACCATTGCAGCTTCCGCATTGTTCTTGAATTGGACGCCGTATTCCAAAGCAAGGGCCTGAAGACATTTCATCGCGGTTTTGTCGTCCCAGGGTTTCAGATCGAAGGGCTGGAAATTATTGATGGTGGCGCTGAGATTCGCCTGTCGAAGTATGGGCTCAAAGCCGATGCTCCCTGAAATGACAATCCTGACTTTTCCCTGATGCGCGATACTGTTTTTCCGCAGCCAGGACATAAATTCATCCACTTTGGCCTTTCTTTCCGATGTAATTCTGAAATTCTCGCCCTTCAGCATACGATTGACCATCAACGGAACCTCATCAATCAACAGTAAAACCGGCGTTTCCGACTCCGCAAGAATTGAAAACAGGGAATCTCCTTTTTCGACCCAGTTTCCGGAGGTTAGGCCTGCGCGAAGTTTAATGCCGATTTCTCCAAGACTTACCCCTTCGACGCTTTCCGCAAACTTGTTTAAAACGTTTGAAAACAGCCCTTTTGTCTTGTTCCACAGTGATTTGAAAGGGTTGAGCACAAGGCTTATTTCGACGATCGCATCCTCGGCGGAAGAGGCTTTTTGCAGGTCCACGAACAAGCATGTATAGCGGTCGTCCAACTGTCTTTTGATTTCCTTCATGAGGCTTGTTTTCCCCATACGCCTTTGGGCCATCAGAAGAATATGAGCGCCTTCATCCAACTTGTTAATCAACAACCGGGTGTCGCTTTCCCTGTCCCAGAATCGATCCCCCTCAACCCAATTGCCATGCGCCTGTTTAAGTCTCTTTTTCATTATATTATCCTCTCCCAATTCAACAAAACAGCATTGTTGGCAACAATATTGTTGGCATAATAACACGCAGAATGGAAATGTCAAGAGATACCAACATAATTGTTGGCAATTTGAGAACAAAAATAAAATTCCGGATAGCAGATGAAGAACATCAATAAAGTGGGCAGTTACAGACATTGTTGCCAGCAATTTATAATCGAAAATATCAGATCCGATTTCACATTGATCCTCTTCTGGAAAAAAACTTTCATATCATGTATATTGATTTCGCAAAAATTTTCCGCCATTAGGGCCCAGAAAGACAATAATATGAAATTTTAAAAACTGCATATCCACTTTATGATATTCTCCCGCCAAAGGCATAACTGGATTGTATAGACATGGGCAACGCGCGCAAGTCCATTTTTTCGGCAACTTTTTTGATCTTCCTCTACCTTTTTTTTGTCATCCATCCGCTTCAAGTGGCCGCATCCTCAACAATCCAAGTCCCACTTAAAAAATCTCCTCTTTCACCCTCTGCCCAACTGACACCGGCACAACAATATTCCGGAGAGCTCCTGGCCTATCTGATGGAAGTGGTTCTGGGCCGGGCCGGCCAGCCCGAATCGAGGCCCCCCTGGCGTGTCAGGGCTATTGACGAGCCCCTCGATTTTGACCGCCTTGTGGAAAGCATGACGGACAGTGAAAAGAGCCAGCTCAATTTCATGGTACTGGACCCCAATATCCTGGACTTGAGCCAGGTCCTTTACTATTACGATGAAAGGCTCAGCCTCTATAAAGGGAATTACGGAGTAACCAGTATTTACCCCGCGCCTGAAGTTCTGGCGATCCGCCTCTTTCTCCTTAAAAAAATCAAAGCCGGAGAAAAGATCCGACTGGATGCGTTCATACGGCGCGACGCGGATCTGCTGAACAAAGATTACCGGCCGACGGCGGAAGATTTGGCCGCCACGGGGCTTTCAGCCCGGGAAATGCAGTTCTTGAGAGACCTTTTTCTGAGTGAACCCGCCTTCTACCGGTATCTGACCTACCCGTTTTTGCTGAAGGAATTGAAGAAGACCGGCATCCTCGATGCCGGCACGCTTGTGAAAGGAATTATCCGGTCAGCAAATTACGACGGTCTCGGGTGCAACTTCAGTGACCGCAACGAAAACAGGGGAGGCGTCAAGATTTCATTTTTGCCTTCCATGACCAAGGAATTTGTCCATGGAAATCGTATTCCACCCCTTTCCGAATATGGCTTTAAGCCAACAAAATTGCTGGAAAGGATCTTTGTGGAATTGAAGGAGGAAATTCTCGAGCGCACGCGCCTCATCCTCAAGAAAGTAGTCTCAAAAACGACCCATGGAAAACTCGGCAAGGCAAAATGGCTCGGACTTTGGCGGCAAATCTCTCACAAATACATACACTTCTATGTGGAGAACCAAAGGCCCCTTGTCATCTACCCGGAAAATGCATCGGAAGTTATTGGTGAAATCTGCCCCGAAGCCGATTTCACTGTCATCCTCATGGGCAAGAACATTTACCGTGCCATATTCTTTGACCCGTCAAAAGATTCTTATCCTTCCGTCAACCGGCTCTACCTGGACATCATGGACATTGAATATAACCAGGCGGAAGAGGAAATTGATCTGATCAGTCGATTCATCTGTTCACGCCTCAAGAATCGTATTGCCGTCCTGGCCGCCCAATCCACCCAACAGGAAATGGCCACTCCCCATGAAGAGCCCTATGGATTCGATTCTTTTTAATCGATAGAGGCAATTGTAAAACGCCCCGTTACCCGCCACCTATTGAACCTCTCATTTGAAACACCGATTTCCCTCTTGCCGTAGCGCTAAAAAAAGAGGATACTTTATACCCGGTCCACAATGCGAATGAGTAAAAAGTATCCGGTCAAAAAACAGTCTGAACTGTTCGCATGAACATTTCCGGTGCGGATCGCCGTTTTTTCATCCTGGTACTATTCTTGCTTGATAGAATACTTATGATGCGGCGCTCAAACACTAAAAGAAAGCCTCGGCTCTGGGTTCCACCCTGGGTTATCATCGGTGCCGTATTGGTTCTGGCGCCGATTTTTTTCTTCGTGACGGTTGATTCCATCAACCGCCAGAAAGAAAATACCATCTCCCTTTTGAAAGAAAAGGGTGCGGCACTCATCCGTTCCTTTGAAGCCGGCGCCCGAACGGGCATGATGGGCATGAGATGGGGAGGCGCCCAGGTTCAGAGGTTGCTTGTCGAGACGGCTCAGCAAAGGGATATCGTCTACATTTTGGTCACCAACTCGGAAGGCAAAATTCTGGCCAACAGCGATCCGCAAAATATCGGAAAAACGTACGGCGAAAACCTGAACCTTTACCGGATTTCCCATTCTCACGCACTGAACTGGCGTGAGGTTCGCACGGAAAACAACGCAAGGATTTTTGAGGTATTTCGCCAGTTCGTGCCCATGCAGGGCAGAGGGGTGGGGGGAGGCGCGGGACGCCGGCAGGGGATGATGATGTCCGGAGACTGGTGCCAGCGGCATCTAAATCCTGAACAGGCGCAGAGCAGTGACGCCCAGGTGATCTTTGTGGGACTGGATATGACTTCCGTTGAAAATGCCGCAAAAGAAGATATCCGCCACAGCATTTTCACGGGCTTCATTTTTCTCCTTATCGGTTTTGCGGGTGTTGTAACACTTTTTCTGGCACAGGCTTATCGCTCCGCCAGGGCCTCTTTCTCACGGGTCAAAGTGTTTTCAGACAACCTGGTGGAAAACATGCCCATGGGTCTCATTGCCATTGATCCCGAAGAACGGATCGCTTCTTTTAACCAAACCGCCGAATCCATGCTGGAAATCAGCGCCGGTGAAACCATTGGAAATCAACTTTCGGAAGTCCTGCCCGCTTCACTCCGCAACTTTTTCTATCAACTGAAAACAAAAACCGGTCCCATAACCGAAGAGCTGGAAGCTTCTCTGAACAATCAACAAAATCTGCCCCTGGAGGTCATCGGCACGTCCCTTTCCGATGAAGACGGCGCGGCCATGGGATGGGTGATCCTTTTCCGGGATCTAAGCGAAATCCGGCAATTGAAAAAGGAAATCCTTCGAAGCCAGCGTCTGGCATCCGTCGGCCGGCTCGCCGCGGGGGTCGCCCATGAAATCAGGAATCCTTTGAGTTCCATCAAAGGATTCGCCACCTATTTCAAAGAACGGTACCGGGACACGCCAAAAGACCACCAGACCGCCGAAATCATGATCCAGGAGGTTGAAAGACTTGATCGGGTTAT
>ADZZ01000534.1 GCA_000179315.1 delta proteobacterium NaphS2 | reverse complement strand
TCCGCATTTGAATTTTACGGTAGATTGAAAACAGTTCATGGCTGCTGCAAAACATTTCCGGCGTGCATCTGCGAGACAAGGCCAAAGATAACAGGTCGTTCGTTCAACTCAATAAATTGCTGGAAGAAGTCCTTTCAGACAAAGAGTTGAACAACGCCGCCTCGTCTATGAAAAAGAAAGCCAAGGTATTTGATAAACTTCGTGGAGCACTGCGCATTGCTGTGCCAGAAGGAAAAAATGGACTGAACGACCCTGGCGATGAAACAGATATGAAAACCATCGAAGAACAGGTTGGTGAATTCAAAGCTTGGCTTGAATGCGAGCCATTGCGAAAGACTACTTATATCAAGATGATAAACCAGATGGACAAGTATTGGGAAAAGCTCTTCGCAGATCCGATTTTGGTACATACGTCGGAAGGGCCAGTCCACATTGCACCACAACGGACAAACAATATTCTGGAGAGGCTTTTCAGGGGCGAAAAAAGGCACGGACGCAAAAAAAGCGGCACTGTTTCTCTGAACAAAATGCTGAAGACCATTCTTGCAGATACACCCTTGGTCAGAAACCTAGAAAATGACGAATATCGAAAAACGATTCTAAACGGATGTACTTCGTTGGCTGAAAGATTCTCACAAATTGATGATAAAATCGTTCGCGAAAAATTGAAACAGGCGCAAAAGGACCGGGGGAAAGTGCCCCCTGCGTTAAGAAAACTCATCAGGCAGTTGGATCTACCTCAGAAAATCTCAGAGATTTTTTGCGCCAAAAGCAAATTTAATGCCAACTGTCATTTGCGGACATAGATCTATTTCACAGATTGATTTATTTTTTTCCCTATATAGAAAACATAGCCGTAATACGCTTTGTACTTATAATACAGCTGAGCCTCATGGCGTTGGTTTTCGATGAATTCCACGGCGGCTTTATTGTGCAACTTTATAAAGGGGTTGTGATGTACACACGATATTGGCTACCAGAACCGAGAGAATTTGAGCAGGATCAACTGGGGATCGTTCCGGTTTTTTCACATATTTTGAAAGAAGACCATAAATGCCGAGTTGATCTATGTAGTACTTTACCATGGGAAGAACATCGACCCTTTTCGTAATGACATTCAATTATTCCATAAACGGCCCCAAAAAATAGAGTTTTGAGGATATTATGGGTTATTGGAATACTGAAGTTTCACAGAAAATGCCCCCGGCTTGATCAGCCGACCATGCGCAGCAACGCCTCCAGGAAAGATTTTCGGGGCAGTTTGTTGTCTTGGTTGCAAACGGCATGAAAATCATCGCTCAATGCGGACTTAGCGATGATATGTCTCAGGTCGGAAAAGGCGAAACTGTTGCGACCCTTGACCTTGTGCCTGCGTTCGGGAATGTTTTCGAGCCGTGAACCATAGATCCAAATGATTGTTGCGGCCATTATGGAAAAATTGATGTGATTGATCACTGCCTGTGCATTGCGGGTTTGGCTTTTGCTGCTTCCAATGTCTTGCTTGATCTCCTTGAAACCCGACTCGATTTTCCACCTGGCCCCATAATACTCGATAATTTGCTCAACCGACAGCTTCAAGTCCGTGGAGAAGATTGCGATCCACTGTGTTTTTCGAAAGACCCAGACAACCCGGACAGGGCACTTGAGTGTTTTGAGCATAACGATTTGGGAGTATGCGTTGACTTCACGGTATTTTCCGTACAGGAAGACGTGATAGGTTGAAGCGTACGCCATGAATGCCGCCGCCATTTCAGCGCACGAACCCAACCTGCTGCCATATTTTTTGGGTCTTCCCGGCTTTTTGGAAGAACCGATCTTGGGGATGGAGTACAGTACGGTATTGGAACGTAATCTTGAAAGCAAATGAACAAAATTTCCGAGTTTAGTGCGGAGGGGTTTGAACAGGCCGTTATTTCCGAACCAGCTGTCACAAACGATTATTATGTCAACGCCGGCAAAGTGTTGAGCTACCTGAATTACCATCTCGACAGCTTGTTGGAGTTTGGTTTGGAAAGAAACGACCTTTCCGGCAACCCTCATATTGTCCGATTTGGCATTTATGGCCTTTTGGGGCAAATAAAATCGCTGTGAAAGGGGGAGACAAGCCCATCGTCCTTTGATGACCTTTAACAGACCAATAAGAACCACATTCTGTGCCCATGGATATTTGGATTGATTGTCCTTTGCGGCATGATCGAAGATATGAGAACATCCGAAGATGTTGCGACCTGTCTTTGGATTGATGAAATCATCTAATGCGATCATAAGTCGCCCATCGGACAAGGGGTCAGGAATGAGGTGCCATAAGGCGGCCCATAGGTTATGCCATGGTATTTTGTTGGAAGCCATAAAGGTGTAGAATCGACGTTTGTTAATGTTGAGCCCAAACAAGGTATTGAGGCAACGCAACTGTTGTCAGCCACAATAAATAGCAAAGAACCGGCTCAAAATATCTGATTATTCCACCGGTGGTTTATTGGAACCGGTATTGTAAAGTGAGACTACCCCTTCTCGGCAAGTGCAAGTTTTTCAGCCTTTTGTCGGAAGGATTGAACGGATTCCTTCCCAAACCCTCCAGCCTTTTCGGCAAATGCAACTGCTTTTCGATAGTACTCAGCAGCGTCCCGGTTTTTTCCCTGAGCTTCATAGAGTTCAGCATAACGATGAAGGCCATCGATCTCCTCAGGATATTGTCGCAAGAGCTTTCGGCACACCGCCTCGGCTTCATCAAACTTCTTGTCTTGAATCAAGTCCGGCACCTGATTTGATAAATTGTCCAAATCCGTATAAATAAAGGTCCCTCCAATAGGTAATTTGGAGGCGTTGAGACAACATTTTTTATATTTTTTGCCGCTGCCGCATGGGCAGGGCTCATTACGTCCGATTTTTTTCATATGCAGCTTCGATACCCTCCATAGAAGAATACAATGAGCAAAAGGCCTGGGAACATGCGGAGCTTGATCATTGTCCCTTTCATCCCGAGGGAGGATGCGACCTGGCCAGGCATGGCACCTATCCCAGGAAATTTCCAGAATACTGTCTGGTACCTCGATGGTACTGCCCGAGTGCGCACAAGACCATCAGCCTGCT
>ADZZ01000535.1 GCA_000179315.1 delta proteobacterium NaphS2 | reverse complement strand
TTGGTGTCTTTCAATGTGAGAAACCCAAGCCCATCCGGAATCCATAAAGGACCCGGCGGACATGTCGGTGGAACAGATTCAAACACTACGCAGGCACGGGATATTTTGAAAACAGGATGAAGGAGGAAACATGAACATGTCACTGGCTGAAATGGAAAAGCATCTCAAAACCCTCCGGCTCCATGGTATGATCGCCACCCTGGAGACCCGAATCGTCCAGGCCAATCAGGGCGCTTCTTTTACTGAGGTCTTTGCCTGTCTGATCCAGGACGAACTGGATTACCGAAAAAGTCGCCTTACACAAACGCGCCTCAAGGCATCCGGTCTCACGGAGCAACCCACCCTGACCGAGTTTGATTGGGGCTTCAATCCGAAACTGCCCAAGATGGACATCTATGAACTGGTGAGCGGAAAATTTATCCGGGAGGGACACGATGCGCTTTTAATCGGATCCCCAGGGACAGGGAAAAGTATGATCGCCAAAACGGTTGCTAACGCCGCCATCCTTGCGGGATACAAAGTGGTGTACCGGGAAGCCCACACCTTTTTCGAGGATCTTTTTGAAGCCACTCAACTTAAACGGAGGAAAAAGATCAGCAAACTTTTTTCCGAAACCGATCTGCTGATCATCGATGACTTGTTTTTGCGCAAGAAAATGCCGGAACAAGCCGCTGATGATTTGCTGGAAATCATTCTGAATCGGTATTCCGCAAAAAAAAGTACGCTCCTTACATCAAATCGACTCGTTGAAGACTGGGGTAAGCTTCTCAGGGACAATACAGCATCTTCGGCCATACTCGACCGCCTGCTTCATCACGGGCATCTCCTGAAGTTCGAGGGAAAAAGCTACCGCCTCAAAGAAGCAGCATCGAGGATATCGCAAAGTAAACAAAAAAAGCAGGAGAAAAAGGAAAGAATAT
>ADZZ01000536.1 GCA_000179315.1 delta proteobacterium NaphS2 | reverse complement strand
GTTGATTGGGCTTCATCCGAAACTGCCCAAGATGACATCTATGAACTGTGAGCGGAAAATTTATCCGGGAGGACACGATGCGCTTTTAATCGGATCCCCAGGACAGGGAAAAGTATGATCGCCAAAACGGTTGCTAACGCCGCCATCCTTGCGGGATACAAAGTGGTGTACCGGGAAGCCCACACCTTTTTCGAGGATCTTTTTGAAGCCACTCAACTTAAACGGAGGAAAAAGATCAGCAAACTTTTTTCCGAAACCGATCTGCTGATCATCGATGACTTGTTTTTGCGCAAGAAAATGCCGGAACAAGCCGCTGATGATTTGCTGGAAATCATTCTGAATCGGTATTCCGCAAAAAAAAGTACGCTCCTTACATCAAATCGACTCGTTGAAGACTGGGGTAAGCTTCTCAGGGACAATACAGCATCTTCGGCCATACTCGACCGCCTGCTTCATCACGGGCATCTCCTGAAGTTCGAGGGAAAAAGCTACCGCCTCAAAGAAGCAGCATCGAGGATATCGCAAAGTAAACAAAAAAAGCAGGATGAAAAAGGAAAGAATATGGACCTTTCTAAAGAAGATTTGTAAACTGAAACCGTCCTGTCGCCGGGGGATTTTGACCCGGCCACAAGTGGGGGATTTTCAGGTGGCCATCCAGGCCCTTTGTCTGGCCGCGGAGTTGAGGATATGCTGAAGCTCCTCGAAATAACGGATATCTTTTTCTTTCATGCGATGCCCATACCCGTGGCACCGTTGAACCAGACGAATGATTTCCAGGTCCCCTCCGGGAAACCCAAGCGCTTCAGAAATCCGTAACGCATGGTTGGATCGTTCATGCGGCCTGGCGCGTTTAATCAAAACAACGAGCTGCTCAAGCCGAGCATCGATTTCCAGAAAAGAAAGTTTCGGCAGAAGACCTAATGCGCCACAATGAACAAAGGATTGTTCCAGTTCTACC
>ADZZ01000537.1 GCA_000179315.1 delta proteobacterium NaphS2 | reverse complement strand
AGATTTTTCTAGGACCAATATTGTTCTGAGGACCCATATTGCCAGTTCCAATGATTTTATGAACACCCGGAAAAAGATTGAAGCCTATCTGAACGAAAACCTTCCCGCCGGATTTTCTTTTCAGGTTACGGGGATCGGCGTTGTGATTTCCCACAGCAGTCAACTCATCACCGATGGGCAGATCAAGAGTCTGTTCTTGACCCTGGTGCTGGTCTTTGCCATTATGTTTTTGCTGTTCATGTCCTTCAAGGTGGGCATCATCGGTATTCTACCCAACTGTTTTCCCATTCTGGTTGGTTTCGGCCTTATGGGGTGGTTGGGGATACCTTTGTCCATGGCCACAAGTCTTATCGCCGGTGTTGCCATCGGTTTGGCCGTGGATGATACCATTCACTACTTGGTGGGCTACAACCACGAATTCAAAAAAGACCTGGACAAAAAACGTGCCCTTCGTGATACCGTTCGTCATTTGGGAAAGCCGATCATTTTTACCACGGTGACCATCAGCCTGGGTTTTTCGGTCCTGCTCTTTTCCAGTTTCAAACCGACGGCGGTTTTTGGCCTTCTGATGGTCATCACCATGGTGTCGGCGCTGGTGGGGGATTTGATCCTTCTGCCTTCTCTTATGATGCATGTGGAACTGATCACCATCTGGGATCTCATCCGGGTGAAACTGGGAAAAGACCCGCAGGAGGGAATACCCCTCTTTAAAGGCTTGTCACGGACCCAGGTACACTATATATTGACGGCGGGAAATTTAAAGACCTACGCAGCGGGCACTACGGTGATGACCAAAGGGGAGGTCAGTGACTCCATGTATGCCATCATCTCGGGGACGTTGCAGGTTCTGGGAGAAGAAAACCGGAATGCAGGCGGTATCAAACGACCGAGGCAGGTGATTTCCACGCTGAAGACGGGAGATGTGGTTGGAGAAATGGGGATGATCCGATCTTGCGAAAGATCTGCAACGGTGGTGGCTGTGAGTTCATCGGAACTTCTTCAGATCAACGAACGAATGATCAAACGGCTTCAATGGCTCTATCCCCCTACAGCTCACAGGTTCTTTTTTAACCTGATGCGTATTTTATGTGACCGGTTGCAGAACATTACGGAATGCTATCTGGCGGAAACCAGTCGCAATAATGGAGGGGTAACCCACAAAGTGCTTGAATGATCATCTATTTTGTGGCTATATTGGGTCATCAAAATTTCTTAAAAAAATTGCAAATTATCTTCTAATTTTTCAGGTGCGTGTAGTGACGGAAAAACAGATCATCATCATGGGCGTCGGCAATATCCTGTTTACGGATGAGGGTGTGGGTGTTCGCGTCGTTGAAACGTTAAACGAGCAATATGATTTTCCCGCCAATGTTAAAATTGTCGACGGTGGTGTTTTGGGAATGAACCTGCTGGGGACCATTTCGGAAGCGGATTATCTGATTGTTGTTGACGCGGTTCGAAACGATCAGGCGCCCGGCACCCTCTACCGGCTTAAAGACGAGGACATCCCCAAGCGGATTCTGGCCAAGAACTCCCTCCATCAAGTGGATCTCCTTGAAGCCCTTACCTTTTGCCAGGCCCTGGATAAACACCCCGAAACCGTGATCATCGGCATTGAACCCGAAGATATCAAAACCGTTGGTTTGGATATGACATATACGGTGATGAAGAAAATGCCCGCCATGGTCGAATTGGTGATGATTGAACTTGACGGATTGGGCGTCGCGCCCTCATCCCGGAAAACCGGTGTTGAAGCGGGCGTGAAGGATCATGCAGTAAGCAGAAGACCGGGTGTCCCGAAAATATGAGAACGGACGGTCGGAGAAAACCTTATGTGTCTAGCCATACCAGCCAAATTGATCCGTGTCGATGAACAGATGGGAACCGTTGACGTGGATGGGATCCGGCGGGACGTCAGTCTTCTTCTTTTGCAGGACGCGAAAATCGGGGATTATCTGATTGTCCATGCCGGGTTTGCCATTCACAGTGTCGATGAAGCCGAGGCCCTTGCATCACTGCAATTGCTGCGCCAAATGGCTGCGTTGCCGGAAGCGCAGAAACCATGATATTTCCAGGTGTTTGTTGCGCTTAGGGTCGAATCCTTTCTGGTAATACCCTTGACACCGGGTGTCAAATTTTTCTATACTTCTTGCGATCTGCTTGGCTTCAAAACCGTTTATCAAGTAAGATCGTCGCAAAACAAATCAGTGAAGGAAGGAGGTGAAACCTAGATGACCAAGAGATTCTGCATTCTTCTAACGGCAATTCTGACTGGGTTGCTTTTTTTATCCGTTGGGACGCTTGCTTTGGCAGCAACTGCTGAAACTGCTGAGCCCAAAGAAAAGATTATGATCCAGAATGAAGGGTATGCAAAAGACAAGAAAGGCCCGGTTGCCTTTGATCACGTGGCCCATACGAAAGCAGGTGTGACATGTAATGAGTGCCACCATGTGTACAAAAAGGCAGGCGAAAATACCTGGAAGGAGGGCGATGAAGTCCAGAAATGTTCCGAGTGCCATGACATCAATGAGAACACCGAGAAAGACGGTATGAAGGTCATGAAGCTTCAGAATGCGTACCACAGGAACTGCAAGAATTGTCACAAGGAAGAGAAAAAAGGTCCTTACAAGAAATGTAACGATTGTCACGCCAAGAAGTAAATGCGGCAACCCTTCACGCGCATGAGGCTTCTGAACGGTTTACGGCCGTCTTCCCTTGTCAAAGGGGGGCGGCTTTTTATATCTCTCACCTGAACGCAAATC
>ADZZ01000538.1 GCA_000179315.1 delta proteobacterium NaphS2 | reverse complement strand
GGGTACTTTCACTTTCCCTCACGGTACTGTTCACTATCGGTCGCCGGCGTGTATTTAGCTTAGGAGATGTCCTCCTGGATTCCCGCAGGGTTTCTCGTGTCCCGCGGTACTTGGGAACCTTGTCCAACAAGTGCATCTGTATTTCGCTTACAGGGCTATCACCTTCTGTGGCAAGCCTTTCCAGGCTCTTCAGCTATACAATGCATTTCTGACTTGTCGAAGCGACTGCAACCGCCTCCGACAAGGCCCCGCAACACCGCACATACAACGCTTGCAGGCTTTAACATATGTACGGTTTGGGCTGTTCCCATTTCGCTCGCCGCTACTTTGGGAATCGCATTTGCTTTCTCTTCCTAAGGGTACTTAGATGTTTCAGTTCCCCTCGTTCGCTTCTATTGCCTATGTATTCAGCAATAGATATCCCGGAATTACCCGGGATGGGTTTTCCCATTCAGAAATCTCCGGGTCAAAGCCTGTTTAACGGCTCGCCGAAGCTTATCGCAGTTAGCCACGTCTTTCATCGCCATCCGACGCCAAGGCATCCACCGTCTGCTCTTAGTAGCTTGGCCATAAAATACTTCCATTTATGCTACTAGTTTGAAACGTTTATTTCCTAGGCACCTTTGAAATTGCTGTACTCTGTATTCAGTTTTCAAAGAACATATTTCGAGGCTTAATTCAAACCCCAAGAGCCAGAAGCTCAAAGATAAAAGAGCGTATCCTCTTCCAACTTTCAACCGCTGCCTTATATGGTGGAGGTGAACGGGATCGAACCGATGACCTCCTGCGTGCAAAGCAGGTGCTCTCCCAACTGAGCTACACCCCCAACGAAATCGCGGATATTTCCATTTTTCAATCCGAATTCGAAGTGGTGGGCCTAGTTGGAATTGAACCAACGACCTCACGCTTATCAGGCGTGCGCTCTAACCGAGACTGAGCTATAGGCCCATGCGCCAGTTCGGATTGTTTTGTCCGGATTAAGAAATCTATTTCTCTTTATCAGAAACCGGACCCAGCTTATTCTCTGGAAACTAAATAGTGACAATAGATAGGATTGACCTAGGATGTTCTGTCTTGGACAGATAACTCCTTAGAAAGGAGGTGATCCAGCCGCAGGTTCCCCTACGGCTACCTTGTTACGACTTCACCCCAATTACCGGCCGTACCTTAGGTACCTGCCTCCTCCGAAAAGGTTAGCCCAGCAACTTCTGGTACAGTCGACTTTCGTGGTGTGACGGGCGGTGTGTACAAGGCCCGGGAACGTATTCACCGTGGCATGCTGATCCACGATTACTAGCGATTCCACCTTCATGAAGTCGAGTTGCAGACTTCAATCCGAACTGAGAACTGCTTTTTGGGATTAGCGCCCCCTCGCGGGATAGCAACCCTTTGTACAGCCCATTGTAGCACGTGTGTAGCCCTGGATATAAAGGCCATGAGGACTTGACGTCATCCCCACCTTCCTCCCCGTTAACCGAGGCAGTCTCTTTAGAGTGCCTAACTTAATAATGGCAACTAAAGACAAGGGTTACGCTCGTTGCGGGACTTAACCCAACATCTCACGACACGAGCTGACGACA
>ADZZ01000539.1 GCA_000179315.1 delta proteobacterium NaphS2 | reverse complement strand
TTGAGCTACAAAGTCTTTTTCTTTACCACCTACAGCATGGGGCTGCGCCTTGGCGAAGGAATCAGGCTGACTGTCGGTGATATCGACTCCGTCAATATGCGAGTTCATATTCGCGACGCCAAGGGCAACAAAGACCGGCTGGTGCCGCTGCCTGAAAATACTCTGCGCGTGCTGAGAAATTTCTGGCAGGTTCACAAACATCCCCATTTCCTTTTTCCAAGCCGGAAAAGAGGTCTGAATAATGCCCACCTGGTTCAGCAGCCACTGGACAGAGGCGGCATCCAGACCGCCATGAAAGCCGTTGTCAGACAACTCGGCATAAAAAAAAATTTCATGCCATTCCCTGCGGCACAGCTATGCAACGCATATGCTGGAAGCAGGCGTTGATCTCATTGAATTACAACAGATCCTGGGCCATGTCAGTGTCCTGACCACCACCAGATACACCCATCTGACTTCCAATACCGGAAACAATGCCAGCCAGGCCGTCAATACGCTGGCCAACACCTTTGATATAACATGGGGAGGGGTCAAATGATTCTGCTCTCCTCGATTATCAATGAATTCAGGGACCGCTTTTTGGACCGATACGAGAATTCCGTCCTGCCAAGCCATACAAAGGCTCTGCAGACCATGGCACAATGCAGACAAGAATATGGCCCGCACATGCTGGCGAAATGTACGGATCACAACTGCGGAAAACAGGTCTATATTCCACATTCCCGTGGCCACAGGAACTGTCCCCATTGCCAGAACCATGAAAACCGGCAGTGGATCGAGAATCAGTTGAGCAAGCGCTTACCGGCTCAATACTATCTGATCACCTTCACCCTCCCCAAACAGCTCAGGGATCTTGCCTGGAAAAATCAGGCAACAATCTATTCCCTCATGTTTGCCTGCGTCCAGGATCTCCTGAAAACATTTACCCAAAAAGACAAAAAACTCGGTGGAGCAGCCGGCTTTACCACCATACTCCATACCCATTCAAGAGCACTCGACTATCATCCCCACATTCATGTTGTCATGCCGGGGGCAAGCATCAATACAAAAACAGCATTATGGCGGGTCAAATCTTCCGGGTATCTTTTCAGCCACAAG
>ADZZ01000540.1 GCA_000179315.1 delta proteobacterium NaphS2 | reverse complement strand
CAACAGACGATGAACCTCATAGGAAAACCGGTTGAGACCTTTTGAATTGTCCGTGACTCCGTAGTAGGCAAAGTGTCCCTGCAATTTCGAGCCTACCTTACCCATTAGCTCATCGGTCGGCAGGGTCCGGTTGGCTTTCAGCCAATCCCTAAACATCCGAATTTTGGCGGTAAACTTCTTGCGAGAAGTGATCCGTTTCATCCGGAATTTCCTGCCGTTCCTGGACCGGCTGCAGTAGTGCGTGAATCCAAGAAAATCAAAGGTAGACGCCTTGCCACCGCGGCTATCGGCCTTGGATTGTGCATATGGACCAAATTCGATGGTCTTCGTCTTTTCAGGCGATATCTCAAGGCCAAACTTGGAAAGTCGCAGATCCAGTTCCTTTCGGAACCGTATCGCATCTGCCTCACGCTCGAAACATACAACAAAGTCATCGGCGTAACGGATTATCCGACTTTGGCCATGACAGCCCTGCTGAAACACTCGCGTGAACCAGATGTCCAGACTGTAATGCAGATAGATATTGGCAAGTACTGGTGAAATAATCCCGCCCTGAGGCGTTCCTTTGTCACTGGCAATCTCTTTGCCTTCCTCCATTATACCTGCTTTGAGAAACCGCTTGACGTAGCGCAACACTCGTTTATCTGCTATTCGGTGGCCGAGAAATTTAATCATCCAATCGTGATCAACATTATCAAAGAACCCTTTGATATCTGCGTCCACAATATAGTGAACCCGGCATCCCTCAACCTCTTTGCTGAGTGCCCTCAACGCGTCATGACACCCGCGACCGGGCCGAAATCCATACGAATCGTCAATGAAATCCTGCTCGTAGATCGCCGAAAGCACCCGTGTCAATCCCGCCTGTACCAGCTTATCTTCAAGGGCTGGGATGCCCAGCGGTCGTTTCTTGCTACTCCCCGGTTTAGGAATGTACACCCTGCGCACCGGCAATGGAATATACGCCATCCGATGCAATTTTCCGACCAGAGCGTTTAGGTTCTCGCCAAGTTTTTCCCCATATTCCTTCTTGGTAACCTTATCAATGCCAGATGCTGCGTCTTTGCGCAGCTCCTGGAAACATTCCCGCAACATCTCCTCGTTCATCAGATGAAACAGACTGGTGAATCGGCATTCATCTTCTTTGCGGGCCTTCTCCGCTATGCGTTGTAATTTCGTTTCCACCATTTCTCTATTTCTGAGCATAGATGATGTGTCCTCGCAACACTGTTACTCATGTGACGTCCTTTCCTCCAGCGGAGTTACCCGCCTTCTCAGGTACTACGACGCCATCCGACTTCCCCTGCCCCGTTTGCCATTCTCCCTTTATTATCGGTTGGCCGGCATACTCGCTTTTAAGCAAGAGCGCAGAGAACCTCCCGGGTTGCCGCATATTCGCAGTGTCCGACATGCCATGGTCTCAGACCCCGGAGAGGCGCCATTGACTTGCCATTCGCCAATGGTCATTTTGACTTCCGTCAAAGTTAAAACGTCGTCCCTCTCAACTAATCCTTTCGAGGCTCAATCCCTTCAACCTTATGGCTTACGGCCTATCGTCTCGCTGTCCTACGCTTAATCTCGGGGATTACTCCCGTCGATCCAAGGACTCACTACCCAGTGGCTGGCCAGCCTTCCGGGGCGGGATTCACACCCGCTAAAATATGCGACCTTGCCCGGCCGCACAACTAGCTGAAATAGCAAAATAATAATTTTCTAACTGTCAAACTTGAGTCTGAACAATCATATACTATGTCTATTTTTTGAACATAGCGAAAACCCAAAAGATCGTTCAAAAATTTTACGAACTATAGCCCTACAAACTTTCAAGTTCTCCCACTATCCCATAACATGACTGAATCAGTTCATTTAATGAACTATTCCCTCAAAATTTCAAACTGACCCACTACCAAAAATTTTTCTTGCTTGCAAATTCAGATCATACAACCTATTGTATCAACAACACACCTGCCATGCCTCTCCCTTATGGGGATGCACACTTTGGTAGGTTTTTTTATGCCAAGGGGAACAGGGCATGACCATTTTCAGGAAGCCCCCTCTTTCCATCTCCGAACATATCAGTCAATGGACCAGCCAGGGACTCCTATCCTTGACCCCGCACGAACGCGTCACTATCTCTCGGTAATCAGCTATTATCGGTTTTCAGCACCTATACCCTTCCTTTTCAGGTGGGGGATTCCGGACATCATTTTAGGACGGGAACAGCCTTTGATGCCGTGCCGGATCTCTATATTCTTAATCGCCGGCTCCGACTTCTCATACTGGATGCCATAGATTCGGTCAGTTGGCGTCATGTATGTTCATTAATCATTTGGAAATGATCGTAGATTGAAACAAAAACAAGGAATTGGTTCTGAACGTTATTTTGAGAAAAAATGAAAGGAAAAACGTGTGGAGAATTAAATCGCCACCGGCAAATGATCGGGAAGTTTCATGATAACGCTGGTGCCTTTTCCGGGCTTGCTGTCAATTCGCACCTCCCCGCCATGCTCACCGATAATACGTCTCACCAGGGAGAGCCCCATTCCCACGCCAACCGCTTTGGTGGTAAAAAAGGGATCGAAAACATAGGGCAGATCCTTTCCCGATATGCCGATACCGTTGTCCACAATCTCCATTACCAAACCATTTTGCTCTTCTGAGAGAAAAATTCTAACAGATCCTTCATCACCATCAAGAAACTCCAGCGCATTGAGCAAAACCTCATAAATGGCCCTTCTAAAAAGCGCTGGGTCAACGGAAAACAAAACGGCGGAAAAATTCAATGACCAGTCGACTCGCTTTGACAGCTCGATGGTTTTGGTCTGAAGGCGTGAAACTTCCTCTTCAATCATAGTTGAAAGAGAGACGTTCACCGGTTCGGCAGCTGTTATCTGCGTATAATCATTTACAACCTTTACAATGGTTTCCAGTCTCTCTGCATCGCTCAGAATATTTTTCAAATAGGGAACAACCGATGCGTTTTGATCAATTTTATCAAGCGTTCGCTTGGCAAAGCCGCCAATACTCATGATGGGATTGCGGATCTGGTGGGAGATGGCCATGGCCAGCCGCATCAAGCCCTCCGCCCGCTCCCGCTCCAATCGGTGCTTTTCTTTCAAAACCCGCTTTTCACGGTCATGGAGCATTTGCAGCTCAGTGACGTCATGAAGAATCAGCACGATACCGGCGATCTGTTCATCCTCATGGAGGAAAGATCCCGTGATGGATAATCGAAGACGATTTCCGTTCGGTTGAACATAAGAAACCCTTCGATGAAGGTTCACCTTCCTTTCTTGTATTACATCGAGTATCACCTGGTTAAACGCTTCATTTCTGGAATCCTCCAGAAACAAGTCACCCCAGCCCTTCCCTTCAAACATGCGGCAAGAATAACCAAGTATCTCGGAAGCGGCATCGTTGCTGGTGACGATTTCACCATCCGGGTTGATGACCAGAAGACCCACCGGAATGCTTTCCAGAATGTTGTTCAGAATAATCGGTTTCATGTCGGCATAGCCGTTGGCTGCTTTGGCAACCGGTTTGATCAAAAAACCAATGCCATCACAAGATCAGATAGGAAAATTCACCATAATTTAAGAATTAACTTTTATACAATCCATCAAAAATGTCAAACCAAAGTCTTACGCAGAATCAATGGAAATCATTTTAATGAAACATCCGCATGCCCCAGAGAATTGATGAATGATAATACTTCACATCCGGAGATCCACATATCCACCCTTGACATTCTCGACGGAACTGGGGTAGCATCGGCCGTTCCCCGGAACTGACATGAGACTATCTTTACATGCAATTTCAGCATGTTATAATCCTTCAAAACGAAATGGACGTATCGCATAAAGAAAGGACACAATCAAATATGGACAAACCAAAAAACAACAGAAGCCACCTCATCATTTGGATATTCATCTGGTTTCTATTGATGGGCCTGGCGCTCGCAGGGTTCGGATACTGGCAAATGGAAATTTTGAGCCAAAGCCTCCAGGATCAACCGAGCCCGGAAGTGCTGGCACCCATGCTTCAGAACCTGGGGATTCTGTCACTGCAGGTGCTGGGGGGAAGCCTCCTGTTATTCGGCTTGCTTCTCTGGCTCACACTGCGGGCTTCGGTAAGACGCACATTGGCCCGTGTTGATGCTGCAAAACCTGCCGCCCCCGCCCCCAAAAAAGCGAAGCAAAGTCCGCCGCCCCGCACGACACCGGAAGAAAAGGAAGCACTGCTTCACGAAAATCAGCGAAGGGCCGTCCATCTGTTGAGCCTGCTTCAAAGAGAGGGGCGTCTGGTTGATTTTCTGACGGAAAGCCTTAAAGACTATGATGACGCGCAGATCGGTGCCGCCGTTCGGAGCATTCAGGAAAACTGCCAAAAGGCATTGAAAAAGTACCTGAAAATCGAAGCCGTTATCGACCAGGAAGAGGGGGAAGAAATCGTGGTGGAAAAAGGATTTGACGCCTCACGCATCAAGCTGACGGGGAATGTCACCGGGGAGCCGCCTTTTAAGGGATCCCTGCAACACCGCGGCTGGCGGGTGGGGAAATTTGACCTCCCGACACTCTCAGGATCTCCCGACCCTTCCGTTATTACGCCTGCAGAAGTGGAAATTCCTTAAAAAAACAAGAGCACCCCCGCACAATTGGGTGATTTTTGAAGAATAACGAGTCAGACATGTCTATCGAAACAACACACGAGCCCGTCTATGTGGTGGGCATTGATCTCGGAACCACCAACAGCGTTGTTGCCTATACGGAAGCGCAGGTGAATGCTGATACGGAACCGGATATTCGCATTTTTAGAATTCCGCAACTGGTTGGCGCCGGCTCAGTGGGAGAAAACGATGCATTGCCTTCATTTCTTCTGTTGCCCGGCCCCCACGACGTCCCCGAAGACGGGTTGGCCCTGCCGTGGGACGCACAAAGTCATATGGCCGTGGGCACTTTTGCAAGAGACCGCGGGGCCGAAATACCCATGCGCATGATCGCCTCGGCCAAGTCTTGGCTTTGTCACACCGGTGTGGACCGAAACAAGCCGATCCTGCCCTGGGAAGGGCCGGACGACGGGAAAAAACTTTCTCCGGTGGAAGCCTCCGCTGCGATTCTGGCCCATATCCGTGACAGTTGGAATTACGCCATGGCTCGGGAAAACCACCAACTGCGTCTGGAACACCAGGAGATCTTCCTGACAGTGCCCGCTTCCTTTGATGCAGTCGCCAGAAATCTGACCGTTCAGGCGGCGGAATTGGCAGGCCTTACCAAAACGACCTTGCTGGAAGAGCCCCAGGCCGCATTTTATGCCTGGATCGATGGAAACCGCGGCAAATGGCGGGATCTGGTTCACGTCGATGATCTGATCATGGTGGCGGATGTGGGCGGCGGCACCACGGACCTGAGTCTCATCAAAGTCACCGAATCGGATGGCGAATTGAACCTGGAACGGGTCGCCGTGGGAAAGCACCTGCTGGTGGGCGGCGACAACATGGATCTGACGCTGGCCTATGCGGTGGCCGCCAATCTGGCCGCTGAAGGAAAAAAGTTGAATGCGCATCAGATGCGGGGTTTGAGCTATGGTTGCCGATCGGCCAAAGAATATCTTTTCACCCATGAGGAGGCGCCATCCGTTCCCATCACCATTCTGGGCCGGGGAAGCCGCCTCATCGGCGGCTCCATCAAAACGGAACTGATCCGGGCGCAAATGGAATCGGTCCTGAAAGAAGGCTTTTTTCCCTCATGCGAGCGAACGTCCAAGCCCCTGGAGGCACGTCGCACGGGCATGCGTGAAATGGGGCTTTCCTACGCCTCGGATCCGGCCATTACCCATCATCTGGCGCAGTTTTTGAACCAACAGGAAGCATCGGATCTGATGGCCGAGTCCTTTGTCTGTCCCAGTGCAATCCTCTTTAACGGCGGGGTCATGAAAGCCGAAGGATTGCGAAAAAAAGTCGTGGAAATTCTTTCCTCCTGGACCGCCGAAGCGGGCTGCCCCTCCCCCAGGGAAATCCAAAGCAGTGATTTCGATCTGGCGGTGGCCCGTGGCGCGGCCTATTATGGCCTGGCCAGAAAAGGGCAAGGCATCCGCATTCGCAGCGGGCTTTCGAAAACCTACTATATCGGCGTGGAAGCGTCCATGCCGGCGGTGCCGGGGATTCCAACACCGGTGAAAGCCCTGTGCGTAGCCCCTTTCGGCATGGAGGAAGGCTCGAAAGCGGCCCTTTCGGGAAAAGAGTTCGGGCTTGTGGTTGGAGAGCCGGTTAAATTCGATTTTCTGAGCTCCGATACAAGGCGCCACGACGCCATCGGTACGGTGGCGGAGGACTGGGAAGGGGAAATCGTTCCCATCACCACCCTTGAAACACAGCTGGAAGGAGAAACCGGCACCCTTGTTCCGGTCACCCTTGAATCCCGCATCACGGAAGTGGGCACCCTTGAACTGTGGTGCGTTTCACGGGAAAATCAGGATAAATTCAAGCTGGAATTCAATGTGAGAGAGCAAGAGACGGATTAGCCCATGAAATATATTATCGGAATAGACCTGGGAACCACCAATTCCGCCATCACCTATATCGATATCGACCTGAACCGGGAACGGTCCAGACCGGTCATCCGACATTTTGAAATTCCGCAGATCACAGGTTCCGGCGAAGTATCCGGCGCCAAAGTGCTTCCTTCTTTTCTTTACCTGCCCGGAAGCCACGAATTTCCGCCCAAAGCCCTGTCTCTGCCGTGGAACGCATCCAACGAAGGGGATTTCGTGGGAATACTGGCCCGCGAACAGGGCGCCAAGTCCCCCGGGCGAATGATCTCATCCGCCAAATCATGGCTTTGCCATGGAAAGGTGGACCGGCATGCCGACATCCTGCCGTGGGGTGCGGAAGCGTCTGTTGACAAACGCTCACCCATCGCCGCCACAAGCGCCTACCTGAAGCATATCAAGGATGCATGGAACCACGGCACTTGGGATGATGAAAGCGCCTGGCTTGAAAACCAGAGCGTGGTCATCACCGTTCCCGCTTCCTTTGACGAAGTGGCCCGGGACCTGACCGTTGAAGCGGCCGCCGAAGCCGGCATCCCCAACGTTACCCTGCTTGAAGAACCGCTGGCCGCTTTTTACAGCTGGCTGAATGTCAACGAACACCAGTGGGATCAACTGGTCGCCCCGGGGGAACTGATTTTGATCTGCGATGTGGGCGGCGGCACCACGGACTTCACCCTCATTACCCTTCGAGAAAAAGACGGCAATCCCGTATTCGAAAGAATCGCCGTGGGAGACCATCTGATTCTGGGCGGTGACAACATGGATCTTGCCCTGGCACATCTCTCGGAAAGCCGACTCCAAGATGGGCAGAAAAAGAAGCTGTCCATGGGTCGCTGGCAGTCCCTGTGCAACCAATGCCGACAGGCCAAGGAAGATATCCTGGGTGAAATTGAAAATGAAAAGACCATCACCCTCATCGGAGAAGGTCGCAAACTGATTGCAGACACCAAAACCTGCAAACTCGATAGCAGGGATGTGGAAAAGGTTATTGTAAACGGGTTCTTTCCACTGGTCTCCCCTGAAGAGCCGTTGACGCAACAACCTCGACAGGGTATGACCGAATTCGGACTTCCCTATGCGCAGGATCCGGGCATCACACGACATTTAATCCGTTTTCTGGAGCAGCACCGGGAAGACATCAAAAACACCCTTGGGCGGGACAGCATCGAACCGGATCTCATCATGTTCAACGGTGCGGCCCTTAAGCCGGCCATTCTTCAAGAACGCATCGGCGCCGCTGTTTCCACGCGGTTTCATGGCAGCCAAGATTCACCCCCCAGGGTTTTGAGCAATCCCGATCTGGATATCGCGGTGGCCCTGGGCGCCTCCTATTACGGGCGGGTTCGAAAAGGATTCGGCGTTCAGGTGGACAGTGGCAGCGCCAGGGGCTATTACCTAGGTATTCAGCTAGCTCCGGAAACACCTTCAAATGAAAAAAGCACTCCCCGTGAACCTGAAATGGCCATCTGCCTGGTGGAGCGGGGCATGCCCGAGGGCACCCAAAACGAACTTGAGGACAAACATTTTTTCGTTCTGGCCAATCAGCCGGTCCGGTTTCACCTGTACAGTTCCAGTTATCGTTCGGGGGATGCGGTAGGCGATATGATACCCGTGGACGAAACGCTGACGACCCTGCCGCCCCTGCAGACGGTGATCAAATTTGGAAAGAAAGCCAAAGAGGGCATTTCCATTCCCGTAAAAGTGGAAGCCCATTATACGGAAATGGGTACATTGGCAATTTGGTGTCAGTCTTTGAAGACACCCCACCGCTGGCGTTTCCAGTTTCAGTTGCGCACCATGGAACAGCCCGTTGACGTGTCGGACAGGGAGGTATTGGAGGAATCGCTTGTTAACGAGGCTATCGATCAAATTAAAGACACCTTTTCGAGCAAAAGGCCCAAGATCCAGCCACCGCGCCTTGTAAAAGTAATTGCAAAAACGGTTGAAACACCCAAAGAAAAATGGCCCCTCGAATTCATTCGTCGCATGGTAGACGAACTCATCACACTGAACGCGTCCCGAAGACGGAGCATCGAACACGAAAGTCGCTGGCTCAATCTGACCGGATTCTGTCTCAGACCCGGATTTGGTGATGCTCTGGATGAACACCGCATCGAAACATTGTGGAAATCTTTCCATGACGGGCCGTTTCATGCCAAAAACGTACAGGTCCGATCGGAGTGGTGGGTTCTGTGGCGAAGAATTGCAGGCGGCCTCTCGGCAAGCCAGCAGCGGCAGGTGTTTTTAAAAATTTCATCCCTGATAAAGCCCGGAAAAGGCGGTAAGAAACCCAATCTGGCCCCGCAGGAAGAAATGGAATTGTGGATGACCCTGGCCAATCTGGAACGACTTTCCCAGGAAGACAAGGCTGCCAGAGGAAAGCAATTGCTGAAAAGTCTGCATCCCAAGAAATCCCGACCTCAGCACTGGTGGTCCCTTTCCAGGATCGGTGCGCGTGAACCCCTTTACGGCCCCATCGACCGGGTCCTTTCGGCCAGTCTGGTGACCTCCTGGATCAAAACCATCCTGTCTCAAGACTGGAAGAAACCGCAACCTGTGGGAATGGCCCTCGCCCAGATGGCCCGGCTCACCGGAGACCGCAAACGGGACCTGGCCCCCGAAGTCATCCAAGAAATTATCGACTGGCTCAGCCGCCACGAATGGGCCACCCCTCACATTCGGGTCCTGACAGAAGTGGTGCCCCTGGCGCAACAAGAGGAAACCCAAATATTCGGCGAATCGCTACCGTCGGGCATTCATCTGCGGGTGGGATAGCATTCCTGAAAACACCATATCATTCCCCGGGGAGCCGGCACCAATATCTGCGGCAGCTCGGTGGCGCGTGAAGGCGGTGTCATCATGGCCTTTCACCGCATGAACAAGATTCTCGAAATCGACCGGGAAAGTATGTGCGCAGTGATTCAGCTCGGCGTGATCAATGCGGACCTGCAAAAGGAAGTCGCCCTGCATGGACTCATGTATCCGCCTGATCCCGCCATTCTGGCGGCGGGCATGGTACCGACTACCCTCGAATTGATGGACCGCACCGTGCTGGATGTAATCAGCGATTACGGTGGCGCGCAGTTTAATGCGCAGGCCCAGGCCCTGTTGCTCATCGAGGTGAACGGAGACAAAGATTTGGTGGAGAAACAGGGGAAGCGCATCGAAGCACTCTGTCGTGAGAAAGGCGCCATTGCAGTGGATCGAGCGCATACCCCGGTCCGTCACCTATCACGACCCCTGCGATCTCGGCCGAAACGGGGGGAGAACGATGCACCCAGTAAAATCTTAGACGCTATTTCGGGCCTTGAACTGATTGAACTGGAAAACAACCGGGCAGGAAGCATCTGCTGCGGTGGCGGCGGCAACCTGGAAATGACGGATCCTGCCCTCTCCGGTACTCTGTCAAAAAGAAGAATTGAAGAGATCCGAAAAACAGGCGCTGAAAAAGTGGTCACCGCCTGCCAGCAATGTGTGAGGACACTTAAAGGCCAAACGAGACGGGAGAAAATGGCGATTGAGGTCATGGATATTACAACGGTAGTCGCCCGAGCCCTCAGAAATGTCTAATGTCGAAAAAGGCCCCCATCACAGGAACATAGCGGAAGCGAAACACCCCCCGGCTATTTATCATGGATTGTCTGGGGACTTAGAAGCTGTCCGAAAATAACTTGAACAATTTTGAAATTCACAGATTTGAAGATTAGCCGTCAATTCAAGAATATTGTTCTTGTTAATCACGGACAGTTCCTTAGGGGAGAAAAAGGCGGCAAATACATGAAACTAAAGTTTCACCGTTTTTGAACCTTTTCCAATTTTTCCAGCCAGTTCCGCGCATTTTTTTTATTATGCGCAGAGAATTTTGGCACGAAAAATGAAAATTTTTTCAATTTTTATGCCAATAAATTCAACTAGTTATTTAACTTTTTACCCTTGAAATTCGCTCCATCTCGTGATAGGATTCGATAACAACTTATTGATATTCCATCGGAAAGGAGCTTGGCAACATGTTTATTCTAAACGATATCTTAAAGCCTCTACAAAATGCTTTTTCTTCCACCAATCTCGGCAGGGAACGAGCACACTGGTTCTCTTATGCCATCCTGGCTTTCATCATCCCTTTCACTTCATCTATCTCTTCAAACGTGTTGCGTTGCCTCAATACCTTGTTTGGGCTCAACATTAACAAACGTCGATTCTACACCTTTATGGCTTCCAACAAAATACCATGGCATAACCTATGGGCCGCCTTATGGCACCTCATTCCTGACCCCTTGTCCGATGGGCGACTTATGATCGCATTAGATGATTTCATCAATCCAAAGACAGGTCGCAACATCTTCGGATGTTCTCATATCTTCGATCATGCCGCAAAGGACAATCAATCCAAATATCCATGGGCACAGAATGTGGTTCTTATTGGTCTGTTAAAGGTCATCAAAGGACGATGGGCTTGTCTCCCCCTTTCACAGCGATTTTATTTGCCCCAAAAGGCCATAAATGCCAAATCGGACAATATGAGGGTTGCCGGAAAGGTCGTTTCTTTCCAAACCAAACTCCAACAAGCTGTCGAGATGGTAATTCAGGTAGCTCAACACTTTGCCGGCGTTGACATAATAATCGTTTGTGACAGCTGGTTCGGAAATAACGGCCTGTTCAAACCCCTCCGCACTAAACTCGGAAATTTTGTTCATTTGCTTTCAAGATTACGTTCCAATACCGTACTGTACTCCATCCCCAAGATCGGTTCTTCCAAAAAGCCGGGAAGACCCAAAAAATATGGCAGCAGGTTGGGTTCGTGCGCTGAAATGGCGGCGGCATTCATGGCGTACGCTTCAACCTATCACGTCTTCCTGTACGGAAAATACCGTGAAGTCAACGCATACTCCCAAATCGTTATGCTCAAAACACTCAAGTGCCCTGTCCGGGTTGTCTGGGTCTTTCGAAAAACACAGTGGATC
>ADZZ01000541.1 GCA_000179315.1 delta proteobacterium NaphS2 | reverse complement strand
CTCGTTTCATATTGGTTCATGCGATCACGGAAGATGGCTGGGTAGGCGGGGCTCAACTTGTTTTTGAGGCGAAAAAACGAACCGGCGACTATCATGGCCAGATGAACTGGGACAATTTTTCTACATGGTTTGAGACCCAATTGTTACCGAATATTCCATCTGAGGCTATCGTTATCCTGGATAATGCCAGATATCATAACGTACTTGATACTGAGAGTATTCCAAATAAAAGCAGCAGGAAAGAGCAATTACGAGCCTGGCTGACCCGCAATGGTTACCCTTGGCGGGAAGATATGCTCAAGTCTGAATTGTCTGAATTGTGTACACGCTTGGCGCCAGCGCCAGAATTCAAATTGGACCAAATTGCTGAACAACATGGCATTTCCATACTGCGCACACCGCCTTACCATCCGGAATTGCAACCAATCGAAACGTGCTGGGCAGTATTAAAAAACCACATGGCCGATAATTGCGATTTTACAATGGCTGGTCTTCGCAAAAGACTACCGGAAGCTTTTGCTAAGGTCACCACCAGCACATGTAAAGCCATCATTTCGAAGGTTTTTGAACAAGAGRAAAGATATTGGGCTGAAGATGAAAAACTCGATGAGATATATTCAGAAAATGCTGAGGAAGAATATCTCGGGAAAGATGCCTTTGAGAGCCAAGGAGATGAATTTTATTTGGAAGCTGTGTAAACTTGTCAAGCACTTTTTTCGGTATCAACTATTTCGGTACGCCCTATAGAATCGGATAAGTATATCCGGTTTCTTGGACCAGGAGTCCGCCGAACGCATCTGCGATCCTGTAAATATAGTAATCCTCAAGGTCATCAAACCAGGTGGTGTTTTCATCTGTAAACTCAAAACTGACTGTTTCCAGCCTGCCCTTTAACGTATTGTATATAGTGATTTCTTTCATTTGGGGCTCCTTTTCAATGTTTCCTTTAAACGGTAACTGTCCCAGTCGCAATTGATGATGTGGGCCTTATGCGTTACCCGATCCAGCAGCGCTGCCGTCATACTGGGATCACCAAATATTTCCGTCCAGTCTCCAAATCCCTTATTGGTGGTTATGATGACGGATTTTCTTTCGTGACGTTCCGCCAATATTTGGAAAATCAGCTGTGCCCCTTCCTTGGAAAAAGGAATGTATCCCAGTTCATCAATAATGAGCAGTCCGTAAGAGGCATACCGTTTGACTGCTCGGCCTAACTGTTTTTCATCTCTGGCTTCAATAAGTTCATTGGCTAGGCCGCAGCCGGTGACAAAACGGGACCTGATTCCCTGCTTGCAAGCCTCCATGCCCAAAGCTGTGGATAGGTGCGTTTTCCCGGCGCCGCTTTTCCCAGCAAAAATTATATTGCGGCTTTTTTTCACGTAATCGCAATTGGCAAGCTCCTTCATGAGCCGGACGTCCAGTCCGGGAGCTGCATCAAAATCGAATGTTTCCATTGGCTTTAAGATGGGGAATTTGGCCTCCTGCAGTCGCCTTTTGCGGCCATTCTCCTGTCGGGTCTGAACTTCGGCCTCACTCAGATTTAAAAGGATTCCTCATAACTCAGCTCTCCTGATCGCTTGACGGATCACGCCCTCCAGCTCACGAGCATCGTGGACAGTTTCATTTTTGAGATT
>ADZZ01000542.1 GCA_000179315.1 delta proteobacterium NaphS2 | reverse complement strand
ATCTGCCGAAAGATGGCCGCTTCTCTGAATACGGGTCTGTACCGGGTGTTTTACGTTCCTCTGACCACCGGCAATGTAACGGATATCTACAAATCCATTGCCTGGGAAATGGGGCTAACCACGGAACGGAGCCTGGCAGCCCTTTATCGTTCCATCCATATGGAGGTCAACCGACTCTGTCTGGAATCCAAAATCAGGCCAGTGCTGATTATTGATGAAGCGCAATACTTGAGAAACGAGGTCCTCGAAAACCTCAGGCTGCTGACAAACTATGAGATGGACTCACAAAATCGTCTCTGCATGATATTTGTTGGCCAGGCCGAGTTGAGGCGACGGCTTTCACTGTCCGTCCATGAGCCTTTGGCTCAAAGGCTTGTGGTGCGTTATCACATATCCGGTYTTGCAAAAGAGGAGTTGCTCCCTTATCTGAAACACCGGCTTGAGTTGGCCGGAACCCAGATGGATCTTTTTGAACAGCCGGCTCTTGAAGCGCTTTTTCAGGCGACAAACGGTCTGCCACGCAAAATCAATCTGCTGGCACACCTCTCATTGAATGTGGCGGCACTGCAGAATGCCCAGCTTGTATCGGCTGAACATATTCTTACCGCAGTGGAGGAAACGGGATAGTGCTAAACCTGCATAATCAGATTCGGTGAAACAGAGGCGAGCTCTGCTGAGGAGCAACTCGCCAAGGGATAGCCGGATAGGCGACGACGAAATATCGTCATCGGGAGGGGAGTCTTCGGGCTCCCCTTTTTTATGTGATATTTCCGAGGAGCCTTCATGCCTAAAAAAACCTCGGGGTTTGGGGCAGAGCCCCAAGGGTTTTCTCGAAACAGCACCCCGATCAGAAGATAGGCAGTCCGTCACGCATCGCCTTGCAACGATAAATCAATCAGGCAAAAACAAAACTAAAGTTTCACCGTTTTTGAACCTTTTCCAATTTTTCCAGCCAGTTCCGCGCATTTTTTTTATTATGCGCAGAGAATTTTGGCACGAAAAATGAAAATTTTTTCAATTTTTATGCCAATAAATTCAACTAGTTATTTAACTTTTTACCCTTGAAATTCGCTCCATCTCGTGATAGGATTCGATAACAACTTATTGATATTCCATCGGAAAGGAGCTTGGCAACATGTTTATTCTAAACGATATCTTAAAGCCTCTACAAAATGCTTTTTCTTCCACCAATCTCGGCAGGGAACGAGCACACTGGTTCTCTTATGCCATCCTGGCTTTCA
>ADZZ01000543.1 GCA_000179315.1 delta proteobacterium NaphS2 | reverse complement strand
GGTACCAAAGGTAACCACGACCGACGATGACGTGGGAAGGGATGATKGGGTTATTACTGGGCAGKTTTCCATAATTTTTTGTAGATTGCCATTGTTTCTGGCGGGGGACTTGTAATGCCTCTCTCAGCTTGAATTTACAAGTTTCATAGACCCGAACGGCATGGCTGTGCATGCCCTGTCGGTCATACAAAATCATGAGCCCCCGATAGGCCTCTTCAAGGAGGGAATCGCTATCTATGGCTTTCAAGTAACAGCGTTCGGCCTTTTTCCAGGCGCCTTGATCGGTACATATTGGGGCGAGCGTCAAAAGTGTGTCCAGGTACAACATTCTTAATTTCGAACGCTTTTCGGCGGCCCAGTCCTCTTCGATCACGACATCCTTGGGGACCTTTTTGCCGCCGCGCGCAATGATCGCTTTGAGTAGTGTTTGAGCCCTTTTGCGCTGCCAATCCGCTTCCGTCATGGCGGCCCCACCTCGCAGCACCTCGAAGCCGTTCAGAGTTTTTATCCAAAGCTTGGGAACCCCTGCTCGATGAATGTCCAATAAGATTGCCCGCGCCTTTTCGCTGACCCATGGGTCGGAATGCGCTGCCAATTTTTCAAGTCCGGGACCGGCCACATCGCTAAACCGGTGTGTCAAAAGATGAGCGGCATAGGGCATGGCCCCGGGACGTCCCCTTATTCCCCACCGTTGCTGCGACGATTGCGGAATCAATTCCCCCACTCAGATAGACGCCCACGGGGACATCGGCCCTGAGGCGGAATCGTACCGCCTCATCGAATTTCTCTCGGACCATAGCGACACATCGGTCAAAATCCGTTTCATCTGAATGGTCATTTTCCGGTGGTAGGTCACAGTCCCAGTACCGCCTTATTTCATGTGTGCAGTCTGTCAGGTTTGCAACGAGCAGACACCCCGGCGGAACGGTTT
>ADZZ01000544.1 GCA_000179315.1 delta proteobacterium NaphS2 | reverse complement strand
AATCGCGGCGGTTTGSCTTTATTGAACATCGCTTTTTGCGAAAGGGTTTTTGGGAGAGCGTGAGTCATATTGAACTGCTGCTCTACATTTTTCTGGTGGTGGTATCTGACAAAAACGGGCTGTCTTATTACGGCTACGACAAAATCYGCCGGATTCTAAGGGTGGATGCAGATCAATATATCAATGCCCGTAATCGCTTGCTGGMCAAGGACCTGATTGGATTTGACGGCCGTGTGTTTCAGGTGCTTTCCCTTCCGGATCGTCCAGTGATCGTGAAACCTGTGAAGGAAGTCCGGAACGGGGGATGGTTCAGTCTTGGAGAAACCGTACAGGAAATCATTCGGGAGAAAGGACGTGGGATCAACCCGAACAGTTGATATTCATCTGCTGGAATTGCGCTACGCTCATTGCCGGATCATGAACCACCAGGCTTTAAAGCAATTGCGGGATTCCATCGAAACTTACGGGCAAATCGTTCCGGCCCTGGTTGTTACAGAGAAAGACAAACTGATTCTGGTTGATGGGTACTTGCGTGTTCGAGCGCTTCGTGCCTGCGGAAAGGACCAAATATGTGTCCATTTATCAGAAGAAAACGAACAAAATGCCATGTTTTCGCTTTTGGCCAAAACCAATGAACGGCAATGGGAAGCCATTGAGCAGTCGGTTTTGCTTCAGGAATTACATCGGCGGTTCGGGTGCAGCCTCTCCCATATCGCAGCCCGGATAGGACGCGACAAAAGTTTTGTGAAACGACGGCTTGATCTGGTTGAGGCCCTGCCTGAAAATATTTTGAAAGCCGTGATTTCAGGAACGCTTTCAACCTGGAGTGCCAGCCGTGTCATGGCGCCGTTGGCGCGCGCCAACATTAAAGACGCACAAAAACTGATGGCCCACCTGGAAAATGAACCT
>ADZZ01000545.1 GCA_000179315.1 delta proteobacterium NaphS2 | reverse complement strand
ATTCATCAAAGAGACCACGAATAGGGGTGACGCCGAATGGCCTCGGTGAGATAACTCTTCTTCATAACCCACATAACCCGGAGGCGCACCGATCAATCGCGCTACCGAGTGTTTCTCCATGTATTCACTCATATCCACACGCACCATGTATTGCTCATCATCAAAGAGGAACTGCGCCAGGGTGCGGGCCAATTCCGTCTTTCCCACGCCGGTGGGCCCCAGGAAAATAAAGGATCCGATGGGCCGGTTGGGATCCTGCAGCCCCGATCGGGCCCGGCGCACCGCGTTGGCCACGGCATCGATGGCCTTCTGCTGGCCCACGACGCGCTGTGAAAGACGCTCTTCCATCTGCAGAAGCTTTTCCTTTTCCCCCTCCATCATTCGCGAGACGGGAATACCGGTCCATTTCGCCACCACCTCGGCGATATCCTCGCTGTCCACTTCTTCCTTGAGCATTTTCTGACCGCTCTGAAGTTTCTCAAGTTTTCGGTTCTCTTCCGCCAGGGTCTTTTCCAGTTCCCCCAGTTGCCCGTATTTCAGCTGGGCCGCCCTGGCAAGATCTCCGTCACGCTCCGCAATCTGAGCCTCGGACTTGGTTGATTCCATCCGTTCCTTGATGCTCTGAATACTGTGAATGGCCTCTTTTTCTTTTTTCCAGTGTTTGGTCATTTCCTCGGTTTGAGATTTCAACTCTTTCAATTCATCCTTGATTTTCTCACGCCGCTCTTTGGAGGCTTTGTCCTTTTCCTTCTTCAACGCCTCATTTTCGATCTCCAGCTGTGTGATCTTGCGCTGAATTGTATCGATCTCGGCAGGCATGCTGTCGATCTCGATCCGCAGACGGCTGGTGGCCTCATCAATCAAATCAATGGCTTTGTCCGGCAGAAAACGGTCCGTGATGTATCGATTGGAAAGGGTTGCCGCCGCCACAAGGGCGGAATCTTTAATGCGCACACCGTGGTGCACCTCATATTTTTCTTTCAGCCCTCGAAGAATACTGATGGTATCTTCCACGGTGGGCTCCTCCA
>ADZZ01000546.1 GCA_000179315.1 delta proteobacterium NaphS2 | reverse complement strand
TTGCATCCTGAAAAGATCGCGGATTAAAGGGACATGTTCTTCATGCCGGGATTCTCTGTGGGGTGCTGCTTCATCCGGATCCTTTAAGATCTTCGTGATGGTATTTCGGCTGACTTGAGCGTTCGGGCGATTTTGCGCAAACTCATACCGGTATTTTCAGTTCCAAAATGGCATCTTTTTGGATTGTCTGATCATGGCTCTATCTCTTTTTTGAGTTTTGCCGCCTGATTTTCGACTTTGTTCACCCAGGCTTTCAGGGTTTGTTTCTTAAATGGATCGCTTTTTGGATAATGGACATGGGAAACGGTTTTCAGCAGACGTCCGAGCACAGCATATACCATTTTAATATCCTTGAACCATTTGCCTTCCGGTCCGTCATGAATCTCCTTGGCCTGTTCGGATTGGATTCTTTCATTTTGAACCTTTATGAAAAGAAAGGGATTTTCCAGCATGCGGTCTCGAACAGACCGGTTGCTTTTTTGGTAATGTTCGTAAAAATGGGCCAGTTCCCTCGTGGATAAAGGTTCATTTTCCAGGTGGGCCATCAGTTTTTGTGCGTCTTTAATGTTGGCGCGCGCCAACGGCGCCATGACACGGCTGGCACTCCAGGTTGAAAGCGTTCCTGAAATCACGGCTTTCAAAATATTTTCAGGCAGGGCCTCAACCAGATCAAGCCGTCGTTTCACAAAACTTTTGTCGCGTCCTATCCGGGCTGCGATATGGGAGAGGCTGCACCCGAACCGCCGATGTAATTCCTGAAGCAAAACCGACTGCTCAATGGCTTCCCATTGCCGTTCATTGGTTTTGGCCAAAAGCGAAAACATGGCATTTTGTTCGTTTTCTTCTGATAAATGGACACATATTTGGTCCTTTCCGCAGGCACGAAGCGCTCGAACACGCAAGTACCCATCAACCAGAATCAGTTTGTCTTTCTCTGTAACAACCAGGGCCGGAACGATTTGCCCGTAAGTTTCGATGGAATCCCGCAATTGCTTTAAAGCCTGGTGGTTCATGATCCGGCAATGAGCGTAGCGCAATCCAGCAG
>ADZZ01000547.1 GCA_000179315.1 delta proteobacterium NaphS2 | reverse complement strand
GTTCCATCGGGATTTCGATTGGCAAGCTTGGCTCTGAGGTATTCTCGTCGTGCAAATATAATTCGATCCTGTTCCTTCAGGCTATTTCTTCTTCGGCCTTCGCCATGACTGAAACCCCACCGGTTAAGTGCACGCCAAAGGGTCATTTTTGGAACATCGATCCCGTGTTTTGAACTCAGGAACTTGCACACCCTGCCGATGCTGACACGCCTTCCACCCAGGTTCTCAGTTCTAATAAATTTTCTCACAATGGGTTGGGCGATCGGGCACATACTTGACGGCGGTCTACCAGGACGTTCCTTTATCCGGACAACAACTTCATCGCCATCTTTTTTATACTGGGCCATTATTCTCTTTACTGTGGCGATGCCTATTCCCAGAGCATCTGCTGTCCGTTTGGCGGCATCCTTTGTTGAAACAAATTTTCCAGTTTTTCTTTCTTCATCATAGTGATTTTTCAGCCGGACAACAGTTTCAACCAATTCAGCAGGAAGCTGTTTCCCTTGAAACGACATTGAGGTATTCCTCCAAAAAGGTGACTTTTCCCATTTTCAGAGGAATTTTTAACATATTCAGAAAATGTTGTCAATAACAGTATCAAGATATACGGTATTGACTATAGCTTCTGATGCAGCCCATATTCTTTTGTCCTTCTCAGACAAGTGGGCAACCATCAACTGGAACCTTTGTTTAACCTGATTAATCAGGGCTTCCTTCTGTTGAGTTTCCATGCAGTTGACTGTAGTATGGAATTAGAGTAAAAGTCAACAGATTTGTACATGTTATTTTAACTTGCTGACTAAGCCATCGAGAAACCGCGGGATGTTTACGGTAGTTCGATCCAGTTCCAATGTATCCGAATACCAGTTATGGTAACGGATATATGAAGCCGTCTTTTTCCACGCCTGTACGAGGACATAATCTCGGCTTAGCAACTCAATACTTGGAAATAGGTATTCATCACGCATATTGTGTGTCCGTGCTTTTAGCTTTGGCCGTGTAACATAGACCAGCACGAAATAAGAGAGACTCTCGCCAGGAAAGATCTGGTTTTTTTAGCCAGCATCCATTTTCCTCACATCTCAACTTCTTCGCTCAACGCCTCAAACCCGGAGATAATATCCAAAAGTTCGCTGGTGATGGCCGCCTGTCGCTGTTCGCGGAAGCGGGCCTGCAGGTCGTCTTGAAGCTCGATAATGTTTTTTTCGGCAGCCTGCATGGCCATGAGGCGTGCGGCGTTCTCGCCGGCAAGGGACTGCGCAAACGCCCGGTAAAAGGAAATAAACAGATATTGCCTGAAAAGATGGGCAAACATGGTGTCGCGGGATGCGCCGAGCATGGGCAGACAGCGGTTCGGCCATGTCGTTGAGGCGTGCTCGTGAGCCCAGGATGCATCCAACGGCAGCACCTTTTGAAAGACCGGCGCGTATCCCCCCTGGTCGCCGACCACGTGATGGCAGAGATAAAGCGTTTCAAGGGTTTTGCTTGAACGCCGTTCCTCCACCATTGCAATGGTTTCCTGAACCCGTTGGATGACGGCGTTCAGGCTCCCGGGAGCCGGGAAATGCACATCATTGGGGACCCCCGCATCAGCCAGCATACCGTGAATCTTTTCACCGACGCTCCAGTAGTTCCATTTTCCATCGGAGGCAGTTTCAGCTTTCACCTGTTCCTGCAGAAAGGGCCAAATGGACTCGTTGAACTGCCCGCACATGCCCTGGTCGGATCCCACCACCAGGCATACGTTCCCTTCATTTTTCGGGGGATAAACCGCGGGCCGGCCCATTCTCATAAAAACCGTCCAACCCAAATCCACCACCGATCGGTATTCCTCCAAAGATTCCACAGCCCCTTCAAACTGCCGAATGTTTACCGCGGCCAGACTTTTCATGGTCTTGACCACTCCCAGCAGGTCCCGGGCCGTCTTGATCTTCCGATTCAGGGATTCCAGTGTCTGCATCTTCTTCCTTCTGCGCTTTAAACGTGTTCAGGACCGTCTCCATGTGCGCCGCCAGTTGTTCCCAGAGGGGATCATCTTTTTCGGCGCGTTCAATGGTGTTTTCGAGGTCGCCCAATTCCGCTTTCACTTTTTCAAGAATGGCTGATTCCGCTTCAGAAACTTTCTCAACGGGAACCGGATCCATGAGCCCCCGGGCCACCGCCAACAGTACCGCAATCTGCTCTCCGGCCGTCATGGTGGAAAGCTCCCGCTGTTTTAAAGCCTCCCGAACGCGACGTCCGTGTTCCAGGGTCGCGCGGGTGCGCTCATCCAGCCGGGTGCCGAATCGCGCGAAAGCCTCCAGCTCCTGAAACTGGGTGTAGGAAAGCCGCAGGTCTCCCGCCACCTGACGATAGGCGGGAATCTGGGCCTTCCCCCCCACCCGGGATACGGATTTACCCACGTCCACCGCCGGGAGAACGCCTTTTTGAAAGAGTTCCGGAGACAGATAAATCTGCCCGTCCGTAATGGAGATAAGGTTGGTGGGGATATAGGCGGATATGTTTTGGGCTTCGGTCTCGGCAATGGGAAGGGCTGTGAGTGATCCGCCGCCCCGCTCTTCTTTGAGATGGGTCGATCTCTCCAGAAGCCTTGAATGAACATAAAAGATGTCCCCGGGAAACGCCTCGCGCCCGGGAGGTCTTCTGAGCAGCAGGCTCAGTTGACGGTATGCCAGGGCATGGCGGGTCATGTCGTCATAGACGATGAGCACATCCTTTCCCTGCTCCATGAAAAATTCACCCATGGTCGTGGCCGCATAGGGCGCAATGAATTGAAGACCCGGCGGGTCATCTCCTTCCACCACAATCACCACGCTGTAGTCCATGGCCCCTTCTCTTTCCAGTTCGGCCACGACTTTGGCAATGCCCGAACTGCGCTGTCCGATGGCGCAATAGATGCACAGCACGTCTTTGCCCTTCTGGTTGACGATGGCATCCAAGGCTAAAGCGGTTTTGCCGGTTTGACGGTCCCCCAGAATCAATTCCCGCTGCCCCCGTCCGATGGGGAAAAGCGCATCAACGACCTTGAGGCCGGTCTGCAGAGGCTTTACCACCGGCGCACGATCCATGATCGGGGGCGCTTCCCGGAGCACAACCAACCGTTTGTTAGCTTCAATAATGCCTTTTCCGTCCATGGGCCGGCCCAGGGGATCCACCACCCGGCCGATTAAATGATCGCTGACGGGGACATCCAGAACGCGGCCGCTACGCGCGACCTGATTCCCCGCACTGACCGCCTCGCTGGGTCCGAACAAAATAATACCGACCCGATCGGGGAGAATATCCAGAACCATCCCCGAGATATCCGGATCGATTGTCACCAGTTCTTCATTTTGCACTTCCCCCAGACCATCGGCCCAGACGATCCCCTGTCCCACGGACTTGATGTGTCCCACTTCTTCCTGTTTAAGGACCGGAACAAAGCGATCAACCCCCTGTCCCACGGCGCGGTCGAATTCATCCAACGCATCCTGAAGCCCGGTTTTTTCCACTTTCTTTTCTTCTTTCATGCTTTTGATTCAGCATCCATAAAGATGTTTTGAAAAATCTCCGTTTCCAGGTCTTGCAGATAGTCAGCCAGATGCCACGCCGTTTTCCGGTCTCCCGCCAGCAGTTGAATGCCGAATCCAAGTTTCGGAACCGATTCCACTCTGATGTTTGTCTTGCCGCCAAACTGCCTGCTGAGACCCGCTCGGAGGGTTTCTTCATCATCTTCTTCAAAAGGGATTCCCGATTGGACCAGGATTTCACCTTTCGCCGCATGCGTACGCAACATATCCGTTTTGTCTGACACTTTTTCCAGAAATACCTGCAACACCTGCCGGTTCAACCCCTGGTCCGCCAGATCCCGAAGCACCTTCTCGCCCATATGCATCAACTGCGCCACCATACGCTGCTTAAGCCCGTCCAAAAAAGCCTGTTGGTTTCGGCTCATGTCCGCCACCCACGCCCTGTGGAGACGCTCAATCTCGTTCCGGCCTTTTTGAACGGCTTCTTCGCGCCATTCTTCCACTTCTTTCCGCGCCCGGATCATGAGCGCTTCACGTTCCCGGTCAAAAGCCGCCTTCTCCTCTTCAAGACCCCGGAATTTTTCTCTTGCTTCCCGCTCGGCAGTCTCGGCACGATCCAGAGCATCCGCCATTTTCTTTTCCCGTTCAGCCATCGCCCGAAGAATCGGGCCGAACAGAAACCGTTTCAACAGGTAGATCAGGATGAGAAAATTGACGATTTGAGCGAAAACCGTGAACCAGTTAATGAGCACGGATCACCCTCCGGTCTTTTCCAGAAAATAGTTCCAAAAGGGATTGGCAAAAATGAGAATCATGGCAACCACGAAGCAATAAATGGCCGTGGATTCCACCATGGCCATACCCACAAACAACGTTCGTGTGATGGTGTTGGTTTCATCGGGCTGCTGGGCAATGGAACCGAGCGCCTGAGCCAGGGCGCGCCCTTCTCCCAGAGCCGGACCAATGGCGCCGATGCCCATGCCGATGCCTGCCGCAAGAATTGAGGCCACCGCAATCCAACCGAGTGCATCCATACTGTTTCTCCTTATTTGAATAGGGCCGCCGGGAATAAACCGCCGGCAAAGTGCCGACAGATGTAATCCGACAGCTTATTGAACCGGTTCACCTGCTTCCATCCCCGCGCTGATATAAACGGCCGCCAGGATGGCGAAGATATAAGCCTGCACCAAACCCGTCAGCAACCCCAACAGCTGCATAAGGATGGGAAAAATCAGGGGCGCAATGATCAAAAGGATTGCGCCGATCATGGAGCTGCTCATAACGTTTCCGAAGAGCCGAACGGAAAGTGCAAGCGTTCTGGATAGTTCGCCCATAATGTTAAATGGCAACATGAAGGGCGTGGGGCGCAAATAGTTCAGCAAATAGCGTCTCAATCCGATTTCTCCGATTCCGTAAATGGGCACCGCGGCAAAAACACAGATGGAAAGACCTGCCGTGGTGGAGAGAGACCCGGTGGGGGGCTCAAATCCCGGGATAATGGAAAGCAGATTGGAAACCGCGATAAAAAGGAAGAGCGTTCCCAGAAAGGGAAGAAATCCACGCGGTCGATGGGGCGAAATCTCCCGAAGCTGTTGATCGATGCCGTGCACCACCACCTCCAGCACATGCTGGATCTTGGAGATGTGCACTCCGGTTCGCAATCGCCGCGTTACCAGCCAGGAACCCAGCGTCAGAAGCACCATGATGATCCAGGTGTAAAGAATCGTGCTGTTCAGCACCAATGAATCATATCGCCAGAAGACATGGTCGTCAGGACTGAGTTGCATGATCGCTCCCTTCGTTCTTTTTTGGAGACAAAAAGCGGGTCATCACGAATCTGGTCAGAAAAAAACCGGCCAGCGTGAAAAAGAAAGCAGGCGGACCCTTTAGTTCTATGACGATCCAGAATCCGACGAGCGCCACGCACAGGCGCAGGATGTAGCTGAGGGCCAGCCAGCGCTTTTTCTTCTTTTTTTCGGGCATTTTTCTAAGCGTTATCCAAAGGCCGCCAAAATAGAGCGATCCCAGCAGCACGCCCCACAAAAAGGCAAGACCCCAATATATGACATCGTTGGCCATCGGTTTTTGCGAAGGGCAAAAGATAATCCGCCCTTACATTATTCCTCCCGTTCCCGGTTGATGGATTTTCGTTGTCGATTGACCCAGAACCACGCATTGAGACACCCGATTATCAAACCGATCATGAGCAGCATGAGCGTCCAGGACTGGGTCGTATGCCATTTCATATCGATCCACACACCCAGGAAAATACCCAGCACCGTGGGAATGGCCACGGCCCATCCCACAACGCCGAACATGCCCAATCCAAACCAGACTTGGTCGGTTTTGTTCTCACGGGCCCTGAGTTTCCTTTTTTCCCTGACATGGACCTCACGGGAAAATCGTTTGCCGTATTTCGGACCATTATCAGACATTCTTGTCAAACTCCACAAACCGACGAACAAAATCGGCTTCCAGGCGCGCCACCGCCTGGCGTGCCTTGCGCTCCCGCTCATCCATATGGTTGATGAAACGATTGACCGTCTCATGAAGCAGCCCCAGCTCTCCTTTAACGGCCATGCGCGTGGCCACGCGCACCAAATTCCCCTGTTTCACCAGAATGCCGCCATTGATCGCCAGAAATTTTTCGCCGCCCCCTTTGGGCCAGTATGTCAAAATTCCCGGCACAAGTGCGGCCGCCATATCCAGATGACGGGGCCGGATGCCGAAAGCGCCCTCCGGCCCTTCCGCCGTAACTTTTTCCACTTCCTGATCCAGAAAAATATTCGAAGGCTGTAATATCTGGAGTTTCAAACGGTTGCCTCCCCAATGGCACCGATCATATATAAAGAACTCTCGGGGTGCTCCGAAAATTCATCGTTTAGAATCCGTTCGCACCCGTCAATAGTGTCCTCGATATCCACCAGCTTTCCCTCCAAACCCGTAAACTGGGTGGTGGTAAAAAACGGCTGGGTGAAAAACCGCTCCAAACGCCGGGCCCGATAAACCGTTTTTCGATCTTCCCGTGACAGTTCTTCCAAACCCAGCATGGCGATGATGTCTTTCAGTTCTTCATAGGTAGCGAGCGTCCTTCTCACTTCCCGGGCCACCTGATAATGCCGTTCTCCCAGGATCCTCGGTTGCAGCATGATGGAGCGGGATTGAAGCGGGTCGATGGCCGGGTAGAATCCTTCACTGGCCCGCTTTCTGGATAGCACGATGGATGCGGATAGGTGACCGAAAGTATGTACCGCCGAAGGATCCGTTAGGTCGTCGGCGGGGACATAAACGGCCTGAATGGAAGTGATGGCCGCTTCACTGGTGCTGGAAATCCTTTCTTCCAGCTCCGCCAGTTCCGTCGCCATGGTGGGCTGGTAGCCCATACGTGAAGGGAGGCGGCCCAGAAGTCCGGACAGCTCGGAGCCTGCCTGAATAAACCGGAAAATATTGTCGATCAAGAGCAGTACGTCCTGATTCAGATCGTCACGGAAATATTCGGCCATGGTCATGGCCGTGTGTCCCACGCGAAACCGGGCGCCCGGCGGCTCATTCATCTGGCCGAAAACCATCACGGTGTTGGGGAGCACGCCCGCTTCACCCATCTCCCGATGCAGCTCCTCCCCTTCCCGACACCTTTCACCGATGCCACAGAAAATGCTCATTCCCTTGTGTTTGCCCACCATGTTGTGAATCAGCTCCGTAATCACAACGGTTTTGCCCACACCCGCACCGCCAAAAAGTCCCGCCTTGCCGCCCCGCTCCAGGGGCACCAATAGATCGATGGCCTTGATCCCCGTGAAAAAAACATCTTCCGTGGTGATCCGCCTCGCAAGTTCTATGGGTGGCTGATGAATGGAGCGGTAATCGATTTCCGAAGGCATATCCATTCCATCAATGGGATGCCCGAACACGTTGAACATACGTCCCAACAGCGCTTTTCCAACGGGGGCTTTCAGCGGATCGCTCAAGGTCCAGGCGTGATCTCCGCGATAGAGTCCCGCCGTGGCGTTCAGGGCAATGCCCCGTACCCGCTTTTCATCCAGATGTGTTGCAACTTCAATGAGGATTTTGTCGTCTTGGCCGGATCGAATGAGTGATTGGATGGGTGGCAGGGTTTCGGGAAATTCAACGTCCACAACACTGCCCCGTACCGAAATGATCTCACCGGAGATCTTTTTCCCGCCATCCTCTAAAATAGGGGTATCAGCCATATCGCACTCCTGTGTCTGCATTCGAAGAATTGGAGAGACCGGGCCGCCGGGTTACTCCGCGCTGTCACCTGAACGTCGATTTAGCAAATGCATTTCTATCATGAATGGATGGCGTAATCTAGCTTAAAATGGAAAGAAGCTGTTTTGCCACTAACCTTTTTCTTGACACCCAAACGCAATTTTCCTAATGTTTTGCATCGTAAAATATTCCGATTGTGGAAAATCGTTTTAGGAACTGAAATAAGTGCTCTCATGAGCCTCCTAGAACTCCAAAATAAACATAATTTTATGAAATAAAAAATCATTCACTCTATTCAGCGGTTTATTGATTGCAATTTGAAAATTTTGTTTTGGGGGAGGAACGATGGCAGATAGAGTGCAGTCTAATGAATCGCCTGATATAAGACTTTCGGTCTGGCGACCCATACGGTGGCGGCGCCAATATATTGATGTCGGCCAGGGCAAACCTGCGGATCTCTCTTCTTTTCACGAGCAAATTTATCACTGGGAAATGCAGGAGAGTCTGTTTGATGCAATCGAGGACGTCACCAAAGTCGAGGAAATTCGATCAGGGCTGATATAGGTGTTAAGAAAACTTTTTTGGGTTTGGGTTCATTTTTTGCGGGACAAAAGCGGCGATAAAATGTATGAAGGTTGTTAAAACTGCGTTTTAAGGGAGGTCCCGATGAAAAAAATATCAGAATCAGCCTCAATAACCGTACCCGCAAAAAGTGTCATAAAATGCTCGATCAAGCCCAAAAAGTTGGGAATCTGTCCATGTGCAAAAAGATACTGGCTATCCTGGCAGTATCCGATGGGACCCCATATTCAGTAATAGCGGTAACCTTGAAAGTAAGCAAAGAAGCCATTCGTTTGTGGGTGAATACCCTTCTGTTTAAAGGCGTAGAAAGCCTGAGATCAAAGAAACCGTCTGGACGGCCATCAAAATTGACCAAGACACAAAAAAAGGAACTGGAGTCACTCATTATTGAAGGACCCACAAAAGCTGGGTTTCCTGGCGCATGCTGGCGCAGTCCCATGATACAGACACTGATTTACGAGAAATTCGGCGTGCAATATAATGTCTTCTACATTTCCCAACTTCTCAAAAACATGGATTTTTCGTACCAAAAAGCAAAATTTGTATCAGATCATAAAGATCCTGAAAAACGCAAGGAGTGGCTTAAAACAACATGGCCTGAAATCTCTAACTTGGCCAAAGAGAAAAATGCATACATTTTGTTTGGTGACGAAGCCTCATTTCCGCAGTGGGGTTCTCTAACCTACACATGGGCCAAAAGGGGACATCAACCAGTCGTGAAAACATCAGGAAAACGTAAAGGTTATAAAGTCTTCGGTTTGATCGACTATTTCTCTGGCCGGTTTTTTTGTAAAGGGCACGATGAAGGCCGACTTAATTCTGAAGCTTATGAAGCCTTCTTGACCGAAGTATTATCCAAAACCAGAAAGCACATTATTCTTATCCAGGACGGCGCGAGATACCACACAAGTAAAGCGATGAAGAAATTCTTCGAAAAAAAGGCGGATCGCGTTACGGTTTATAATTTGCCATCCTATTCACCGGATTATAACCCAATCGAAAAGCTCTGGAAAAAAATCAAGGAAAAAGAAATCCACCTTCATCATTTCCCGACTTTCGATTCACTGAAAGACAAAGTAGAAGAAGCGCTTCTTCATTTTAAAGACCTGAAAAACGAAGTCCTTTCGCTTTTTGGGTTCTATAAGAACTTGACGGAAGCATAGATTCCCAATAACCCAAAATCTTTTTCTTAAAAGCTATAGATACGTTTCTTCCAAAAAAGGATCCTTCCGAGCGAAAAATAAAAGCGCTTGAGGGTGCTGTCAGACTTCTTGATGGAGTTCTGGACAATGAGAATTCGTCTTGGACCGATTCCTCGCAAGAAAGAGAGTCCCCCGACAGCGATGGATTACCAGTCTGCATTCGCCAGCAGCGCTTAATTGCATTACGTTGGCAGTTACGATGGGTTTGCGATACCTTTCGTGACGTACCAGGCGCCAGCATAACGCTCCGTTAATTCGTCAGAGTAGGGCTCCACCACAATGAAACTAATAGACAAGAATGACGCTGTAAAGCAATTAGCGAAAATACTTGCCACACAACGATCTTTTGACATTTGCGTAAGTGAAGATATTTGTTTTGCGGGAAAAAATGGCGAAAACTGGATTTCCATCGGTAAAGTTAATTTCTATCCTAACTCAAATGTGGATGATCCGCAACAAGTACGCTATGATGAAAAATGCGCCATTTGCTACGGCGGATTCGAGTGGTCGATACCAAAAAAAATCGTATTAGACGAGTCCATCAGAGAAGCTCTGCCTGAAAGCATAAGTAAAGATCATCTTGCAAAGATCAAGAAGTCGTTTCACCAAGGCCTTCAGGATGTTGTTCGTCGTACGCTCATCTGCATGCCCGTATTTGATGCCGATACAATTTCAGTGCTGCCGCTGGAGAAACCGACAACCATTGTTCCTGACACAAGTGCCGTTCACCAGGGCGCTCTTAATTTTGTCTGCCGATTTCTTACACCCTGGGCCCGAATAAAAGTTCCCGCCATAGTCCATATGGAAATTCTAACCAATGTGGATAACTATTTCAAAGTTCGTTTTAAAACGGATAAAATCAAAGATTCTCGGCGTGCCAATGCCCTTCGCCAGCATTTGCTCAGTCAAGGGGGTCAAAGGACGCTTTTAAAGATGGAGCTCGCGCCTGAACTCGAGCTTGATAGAGGCGACTTGGGTGCTGATCCTTTGCGGGGAATTGTTACGCCGTCGAGCGATACAGAGGACAAAAATTTGGGTTTGCAGAATGTCACGCGAAGCTTTGCTGATCGTCTTATTGTGGAGACGGCAAGACGCTTCCAGTTTGATGTTCGACCAGACCACCCACTTTTCGTGCTTACAAGTGACCAGGGTATGGCGCGGATGGCGATGGCTGAGGGCCTCGGGGTCTTTTTCTTCCAAGCACGATCGGTTCCACAAATTGAGGGTTGCACGTTGACTGGTGCCCTTTACGAGCCATTTTCAGAAAGGATTTATACAGTCTCTTTTGTGGACGTGTTGTGGGAATTGGCTGTGTCCTTTGGCAGAGTGCGTATTTCTACTGGAGATCCCGAAACCATCTTTGATCTTTGGGGTATTGTAAGAGATGCTGAGGAGGTGTCATGGCAACCTCTTCACGCAAAGGAGGACCTCCTTTGGTCCAATTTTGAATGTAGCGAGACTTTAATCGCTCCATCTCTCCGTTCTCAACGAACAGAAGATGATGGCACGAAAACCGAAAGAAAACCAAAGGCGCGAACTAAAAAGACCTTAAGTTTGTCAGGTTCTTATAAATTTTCTCCGAACAAAATGCTTTCATTGATCGGGCATATCGTTGACAAAGGCCGTATCTCCCGGGAAGAAGCGAAGAACACTGTCGATGTGAAGGCCTGGAGTACCTACCTTAAGTATGAAAGGTTTCTTCGCAGTGGCGAATTGGTTTTGGAGGAAAAAGAAGATCTTCTAAAAACAAATATTCTCGGGGAACTTTGGGAGGCCTTGCGAACGATAGATACCGACAAATTGAGAACTATTCTTTTGACCGTGCCTTCGTTTCGCAAGTTTTTCGAATTTGTTCAAGAAAAAGGAGTAGTCTCTCTTGAGGACCCGGAAATGCCCATTTCCAAGACTGCATTACCGACATATCTGACTTTGGGTGAAGCAGCCTGCGCTTGGTTGCGTGTAGTAGAAAGTGGAATTGTCTTCACACCTAATTGGCCGGAAGATGAAACATTTGCCCGAATGGCTTTAGATATATATCAAGATCTACGGGAAAAGGACAAGACCGAGTGGGTGCTGACGGGGAAATGGGTAGAATCGCTAGCAATTGAGAAACATGTTCATCCTTTGGCAGTGTATACCCTTTTGCCTCTTGCGAGGGATAATGAATTTCTTCAAGTATTCGTAGAGGGATCAACACCTGATACACGCTTCGATGATCATTCTTTCTCTGTTATAATAACAAAGGATGGTAGACCTATCATCGATCAGAAATACCTCTATCGTGGGGATTTTTTGTTCCCAGGTACTTCAGCTGTTAGAATCAGACTCCAGGATGTTAAATATGCCCCTTGAAGATCTTTTTGAAGACGATATTGAGGAAGAGGAGAGCGAACATGCTCAAGAGGAGCTGTGCAAGCGTTTTGGCGTGCTCTCCAATCCATTTCCCAGTGCTGCACAGACGAGCGGACATCCGCACCTGTCTGTTTCTGCTGATAAGAAAGTCGATAGGGCCGTGAAGGCTTTCATTGGAACGGCGAATTCCTATGCGTTGGCTGTTACAGCCAGCCAAGGGATAGGGAAAACAAATCTTTTGAATGCTTATGAGAATGCTTTGCATGAAAAGCTGAGAGATAGAGGCTTCTTCGTTATTCGGTACGTGGCAGACCCGGAACCATCGTTCGACCCATTGGTTAGATCCATTTTTCAACAACTTGGTGCGGTTCACCTTAAAAGGGTGATCAGAGCTGCTTCTGGAATAAATAGAAAAGGGCCTGTCGAGGCATATTTTGAGGGGATACGACTTCCAGATATGAGAAATATGATTGAGTCGCTGATCTACAGCAAAAACAATTCTGAGAGGGAGGACTTTGATTATGCAATTGAACTCGCTCAACAATGGCTGTTGGGACTCCCGGTCAGGAAGGCACACAGGGAAGAATTAAGAGTGCACTTCCGTTTGGATACTGTGGAATCAAAAACCCGCGCTTTGCGCGATTTAGTGCTTTTCAGCGCAAAACTTGATAAATTGCGGGGAGTTTTTATCTTGCTCGATGAGTTGGAAAAACAGGCAGGTAATTTATCAAAATCAGTAGTCCTGCGCTATCTTTCGGCACTCAGGGCGCTAATAGATGCACTGCCAAAGTACTTGTTCTTGATGGTCGCACTGACCACAGATGCTTTGCAACGATATCGTGAGATGCTTCCGGCACTGAAAGGCAGACTTGCGAACGAAGTTGAACTCCAGCCCATAAGAGATGCAGACGAGGCGTTGATGTATTGGCACTTCTACCTTGAAAAAGCGAGAAAGACTGCAAAGGAGACGGCAAAAGAAAATGAATGGCAGTGTGGCAAAAAGGATATTGTAGGGGAAGACGAGGCTCTTGAGGCTTTCGCCTCGTTGAGCAAACAAAGCTCAATTGAAGGAGTACGGCAGCGCGATTATTTGAATGAACTGAACAGCCTTGCCATGCCAAGGTTGGACATTTAGGAAAATCACCGGGGGTGATTTGGGCGAGTTTCTGCATGAGAAGGGATTGTGATTCGTAATAGAAATCAGTACCCAGGAAATGAAGCAGCTTCTCAGATTGCTCTCGCATGGTCTCCACGACCATGGGATGACAGTGGCCGACATTGGCCACGGAAACACCGGAATAAACCATCCACCCTTAGAAAGGGTGGATGGTTTATTACTGCTATTGGGAGGAAGTGATCGCGGAAAACGGGTGAAAAAACGGGATCAGAAAAGCATGTTTCCCAGTTGGGGATCAGCACCCAATCCGGGCAAATCCTGTGGGAAAAGGGTCCCTTTTCGCAATATGACGGCGCCGGCAGCCGGGTCGTTTTTCAGGTCCAGATGGCCATCCAAATCCGCGTACCGGACATTGGGGCACGCCAGAGCCAAATGAAGACCTGCCGCAATGGCCAGGGCCGACTCGTCCATGCACCCCACCATGGCTTCCAGACCCGCTGCTTTGGCAACGGCGTTGATCTGCATGGCTTCGTCAACGCCCCCGACCTTCATGAGTTTGATATTCACCATATCGGCCAGACCCCCGCGGGCAATGCGGAAGGCATCCCTCAGCGTCATAAGGCTTTCGTCGGCCATCACCGGAATGGAGACCTTTCCTGTGACGTGTTTCAGAAGTTCCGGTGCGGCTCTGGGGGTGGGTTGTTCCATGAGCTCCAAACGGGCCTTCCGCGTTTCAGCGACAAATCGCAGCGATTCTTCCAGCGTAAACCCCTGATTGGCGTCAAAACGTAATTCCATGGAGGCGCCCACGGCCTCCCTTACCCGAAGCAGCCGTGCGATGTCGCCTTCCACGTGACGCCCCCCTTTGAGTTTCAGGGCGCGAAACCCCTGTGCTTTCCAGAAAACGGCCCGTTCGACGGTCTCCTTCTCCGGAAGAATGCCGATTGTGACGCTGGTTTTGATACGATCCCGAAAACCTCCCAGAATCTTCCACAAAGGGAGTCCGCAACTCTTTCCCAGAATATCCAGAAGCGCCATGTTGACCGCAGCCAGAAGGGACGGCATATGCTTTAGATGGGCTCTCAGTTGCCGCATCAAACGGGTGCGCCTGAGGGGGTCGGAGCCCTTAAGGGTCGGAGCGACAACGGAATCAACGGCACCCGGCAAAAATTCCGCTTTTTCGCCGGTAACCGGTTCATCGGGCGCTGCGCACCCGTACCCGTCAATGCCCTTGGAAGTCTCAATACGCAGGAAAATATTGGTGGTTTCGCTGACGGTTTCGTAGGCGATATGGTAGGGCTCATTCATGGAAAGTGCGACCGGAACGGCTTCGATCTGAACAATTTTCACGGACGTTAATACCTCTTCTGGTGGATTTCATCCAGGCTCAAACGCTGCAGTTCCTGAACAAAGGCCGCCAGGTTTTCAATCATCACCTTCCAGATGCGTTCCCCTTTCAGAACGCTGCCCTTTGTGGGATCACCCATGACGCCTGAAGATGAAATCTTTGAGGTATGGGCATACCATCCCACGCTTCGCCGGGAGGTAAAGTCCAGGTAACGGCTGGAAAAGCGGGGCACGAATTTTCTGATCTTGCCGGAACGAACCATATGGGGACGCGTTGCCATGGTGGTGCTCGTTTCGATCTCGCCCGCATGCACATCGTTGGGTGTCTCGGCCATGGCGTAGATATCCGGATCACTGCTCTCCCCCGTATCGACACAGGTGAAAATGTGAGCGTCGCGGTTGATCATCTGGGCCGCGAAATGAAGGGCCGGGCTGTTCCCGCCGTGACCGTTTATGATCACCAGTTTGGTGATACCGTGTCGGACGGCGCTCATACCGATATCATAGACCATTTGGGAAAGGGTTTCGGGGTTGACGCTCAACGTTCCGCTGAAGTCCTCGTGATGATAGCTGACACCATAGGAAACCAGCGGCAGCACCAGCGGCCTCGGCGGATCACAATATTCGGCCACGGCTTTGGCCAGATAATCCGCATCATATGCATCGCAGTCCAGCGGCAGGTGCGGACCATGCTGCTCAATGGCGCCGACCGGGAGAAGCGCCACATCCACTTCCTTAAAGCGGCGTTTCGCTTCCGGCCAGGTCAGTTCCCCAAGGAGATGTTGCTTTATTTCACCATCGGCCCCTGATCCTTCCTTTCGAGAAGGTGTTGTGTTTAGGTGTTCAAAGGGGTAGGGACGTTTCATGTCTCCGTCCGTCCAGAGATCCAATTCTACCCAGGAACGACCGCGCCGCTTGACGGCGCCCTCTGAATGGGTCATACAGATGCGGTAGAGGGGTGCTCTGATTTCAAGGGGGATGCCGTCCAGCGGTGACCTTTCTTTGTCAAAACGGAGTTTCATGATCTCGGAACGCTCCCTTGCCCGCACTTCCCCCATTCGCCCTTCCGCCAGATATCCTTTGCGCCGCAGCAGAAAGGCCAGGTGCCGTATGCCTTCAGCTTCCTGATGAATTCCCTTTTCCATAACATTCATGAGCGCCTGGTCCACCTGTACGGATGTATAACCGCACGCACTTGGGTCCGCATCGAGCGCCCGCAACAGAGCAATAATGCGCATGCACTTTTCACATCGACCGCAGGGCTTCACCCGCTCTCCGTCTTTATGGGCCGCATGACAGGAAACCTGGTGCCGCTGCAATGCGGGATACCGCTCAACCAGGATCTTTTCAATGAGCAGTTCCGACAACGGCCGCAGAATGGAGAACTGACTGACGCCCCATCCCTTCCGGTGAAAATAACGGGTGAGTGCGTTGTCGAAATACCGGCTCTGATCAAAGAGGCCGTCATAGTGGGTGATCCCTTTGAAGGAGAAACGCCTCGTCGTATCGTATTCATCTCCGATCACCAGACGTCCGACGCCCCTTTTCAGCAAAATGGGCAGCGTTCCAAAAATGAAGACCGCCACCGTCCAGAGCCGGATGGGATATTCATCGGATCGGATACCGGCAAAATCCTGTCGAACAAATGGGAGATGCCGCAGCATCCAGTTGAAGACACGATCGGAGTTGGTCCACACCCGAGCCGTGCGATCAACGTTTCCACTGAAATGACGGTAGGCGTTGAGCGCCGTGAACCAGTGTCTTCCCGATTCATTGACGAAAACGGGATGGACTTCCATGTCCATTTCGTTGAGAAGGCCGAAGCTCAGAAGACTGTCCTTTCCGCCACTGGACAAAACAGCGTAACGCGCGCTGTCCTTCCCGCTTTCGCCCCAAGGGCCAACACTTTCTGTAACATCGCCTTTTAAAGGTCCCACGTGTTTGAAGACGAGGTTTGAAAGGAGATAGTTTTCTCTTTTCACAGGGGATAATTCGGCCGCCTCCCCTCTTAAAAAGGGATTCGGTTCCAAAAATTTCTTTACGTAGATCTCTCGCGCCGTGTTTGCCATCATAAGTCGGATAAACCGGCGATCGTCCTTGTCAAACTGACCCAGAAAGACGATCTCCCTGCAAAACAGTCCGTAATTAAGTGCCGGTTGAACGGCCATCATGCATCCCAGATTCCGGGTGGCCGCATCGTTGGGATCAAAAACATCTTCTTCGAACTTGTAAATGAGTTCTGTTTCATGGGTTTCACCATTTCGGGTGACCCGGTACGGTGCCGTGAGACGGCGCTTTTCAAGCGCTACCGGTCCCACTTCCAACTGTTCGATCACATTCAGCACCCGGAGAGAATCCGCTAGGGATCCCCTCCCTTGGTTCTCGATTTCTTCTGCCAACTTTTTCCTCGTCGCTTCCTATCTCTTGATGAAAGGTTCTAACAACTTTACGAGTCCTTGGGCGCCGTTTAAAAGCACATCAAAGGCGGGAACGCCGGCATCCCTCTCAATGCTGTTACAGCATTCGGGGATATCTTCCGGTAAGAGTCCTTCGTGATTAAGGGTGACAGCCACAACCGGTTTTTCAGACAGCAGCTCTATGGCCTGAATCTGTTTTTCCAGGGAATGCATGGGATAGCCGGGAAATCCATCATATTCGAGTCGGTTGGGGGCATGCTGCAGCACCACCACATCCGGCCGCCCCGCTGCAAGGATTTCGAATCCGCCCGGATAAGCGGGGTTCATGAGACTCCCCTGTCCTTCAAGGAGCATGATATCAGGATAGGCTTCATGCCACGCCTGCCATACCGCATGCTCGATTTCACCGGAAACAAAATCATTGATGAGGGAATCCAGGATGATGCCGTATCGAACACCCTGCATCCAGGCGGTCTGACCCGTTCCGATAAGTTCTGCAGTATATCCGGCCGATTTCAACGCATCATACAGAATCCAGGCGGTGGTCCGTTTTCCTATGGCGGAATCGCTTCCCAGGACCGCCACCTTGAGGCATGACACTTCCTCGATTTTTCCGCTGAAAAAATGAAGATTCCTTCTTTCGGGCACCTTTCGCACATCCCGGATGCGCACGCCCGTTTTTTCCGCCAACGCCTGCATTTGCGGGTCTTCGGAAAGAAAATCGTGGAGGCCCGAATCCACATGAAGGCCCTTTTCCAGGGCCAAAAGCACATCCTTCCGGGCATCCGGAGGAAGACGGCCGCCATCCGGCGCCAAACCCACGACCAGATGGGTAGCGCGATGGGAAGAACTGCCGTCAAAGGCACGAACCGCATCGGATACGCTGTTATAAACGGGGATTCGGTTTTCCTTGCCATCCAGAATCATGCCCGCATCCGCACCAGCATGACGGGAATCCACCACTACAAGAACATGGTAACGCTCGGTTCGTCGTACCAGCCCGTGAGCAGTTTTTCCATTGGGTGTGCCGAAGGCGCCTTCGCAATAGACGATGGCGTTTCCATCAAAATGATTGTTCATTGGTTTCTCCCGGTGAGAATGACCACGTACCGGTCCCCGGGCAGCGGGCTTTTCCGGTGTTTTTCAAGCAGGGCGATCAACCCGGCCGTGGAAGCAGGCAGGGCGTTAAGCCCCTCTTTTTCTCGAATCATTCGTGCATAGGTCACCATATTTCGATCGCTGGCGTTGGAAGCCCAGCCGTCGGTATGGCGAATGGCTGAGAGGGCGTGATCGCCGTCGATGGCATGCCAGTTAATAAGCGGTTCATTGACGGGTGTTTCCCGAATACTGTCGGGGGAGAGGTCCTCGCATGAAGGTTTATTTTTTGCCCAGGCACGAATGATCGGGTTTTTGTTATGAGACGAACCCGCCACCATTCTGGGGATTCGGGAGGTCTTCCCGCGTCGGTAGAGGCTGATGAACCCTTTGTAGATACCCGCGAGGGTCGTGCCGTTGGAAACCGGTACGGCCACAACCGCCGGCGCATCCCGCAAATCATCGTAAATTTCGTAGGCGATTTCCCCATAAGCCTTCAATTGAATGGCCGTATTGGCGCCTCCCGGATTTGCATCATAAATTTCATCGGCTACGGCCCTGGCCCTGGATGCGAACACGGCATCCTCGTAATTTCCGGGCACCCGGACAATTTCACATCCGAAATAGCGCATTTCATGGATACGCCGAGTATGATAACCTTCAGGAATATATGCAACACACTGAAGACCCGCCATTGATGAAGCGATGGCCGTGGCAGCACCGTAATTTCCACAGGTGGCCACCGTTATGGCGTCAAACCCTCGTCTTAAAGCATCAAGCGCCTGCGCAAAAGCGATACGGTCCTTTTGAGCACCGGTGGGATTGCCTCCCTCGAATTTCAGATAAATCTGTCGCAGGCCCACACTCCGCTCGATATTCCTTGATCTGCTCAGACTTGTGTCACCTACTTCCGATTCTACGATGTCCTCGTAGGCTTCCAACCGCATTTCAAGGGGTTCTAAAGGATCAGCCGCCAGACGTTTCTGCGTTTCCAGTTCCGGCGCGATGATCGGTGTCTGGGGAATAGCGCCATCAAGAAGACTGAGGCTTGAAGCCGTACTGCTTTTCGCTGTATCAACCATGTTTTTTTTAACCCTTCGCCGCAGAAGATCGCCATGCATTACGGAATGCCAAAAGGGGTGAAAGCGGTTATCTGTATCATCTTTTCACCGTCTTCCCACCTAAGATATCCTTCAATAAAGAGTTCCCGGCGCAAAATCCCGAGCAGTTCAGGCAGTAATTCCTTTCCTTTAATCTTGTATTCATCTTCATCATGGGTGAAAAACGTCAGCGCGAGAACAGCGCCATTGTCATCCCATTCCGAAGGAAGCAGAATTCCTTTTGCTGTTATTTTTCGCCTTTCTAACGGATGCCCCATTTTTAATTCCCACTGCTTAATTTCATATTTCAATGCCAAGGAGGCATTTGTGTCTCAAGACTTTTTTCCTCTCTGCGATATTTGTGCCAAAAATATTGTTCCGCTTCTCAACCTTGAGGAACAGCCCGTATCAAAGTCTGTTGCAAACATGCGCATACTGAGCGCAGTGCACCAGAAGAAATTCGAGAAGCTCTTCGAAAAAGAATCAGGGAATGCTTCTTCAAATGGTAAAAAAAAACTCAGGGTTCCGTTTCCCCCCGAGAATTTAGATGACAAAGGATGGAATAAAAAGAAAATAGCGCCTCCCGTCATGCACCCGGAGGGCCTATATTGACAAACCTGTAACGTATGGGAAGATTCAGGATTTTTTCCCGTGTATGCTGCTGTAAAGCTGTAAAGCAGAAAACGTTTTTCCTAATTAATCATCGTCTTCAATGATTTCCCAGGGTTCCACATCTCTCCGGTTTCTTTTTTTTCGCCTGCTTTCCGAGTTGCCCGACTTTTGCTTGTGCTTTCGACATTCAGGGCACCGCTTGGGTGCATCAAACCCCTGCGATTTTACACGTTTCTGCTGAGCTACAGTAAATGTAAACGGACTGTCACACTGAATGCAATAAAGCGTCTGATCCCGCATGATAAAACTCCAATTGGCAGCATGCTAATTTGGTATTCTTGAGAGAGAACACAGCGAAGACCCTCTAACGGAAAGGTGTTTCGATCTGTGGCCGACACATACCTGTTTGAGAATTGCGAATCACCTTATTAATTAATAGCGGGCTTCGTCTTCTTCTTGGTTTTCGAAACTCCACTCATCATAGACATCGTCATATTCAATTCCTTCTTCATCATAATCGATGTCGTCCAAAGCTTCATAACCGGTAACAAGAATTTCCTTGGTACCGTCTTTTTCCTCCGTCACAATGCCTGTCACTTCCACTTGGCTGTCACATAACTCAACCAATTCATCCCACAGGGCATTTTTTTCAACGTAATAGCTGTCATCATCAGTTGAAATTTCGATCTCCGTTACATCGTCGTCATCGTCCCATTCAATGGCCATGACAACACCTGAAATCATCATTTCGGCAACAGTATCATCAACATCCATTTTGTTCATCCTTTCATTTTACAATTCCTGAATACGTGCTTGATACATCTTTTTTCTCAAGCGGCTGTTTGATCTTTACGGTTCTGAAAAACCATCGTGCAACGGCCCAAAAACAGGACTGTTGCACTGCCCGGCCAGATCGTTAAAAGCAACAGACATGCCAAAAATATGATACCAAATGACTTTTTTCCTCCTAAAAAAAACCAAACAAATTTGAAAGTTATAGTTCCCTCCGTTTTCCATCTGCTCACGCATGGGAACAAGCAGTTCCTCTAAACGTATTCTTTTTGTAGATCATTTTTTTTAAATTTCAAAAGCCCATAAAAGCGCTCTATTCGGAACTAAAACTTCCGCTTTCCTTGAAAACAGGAACATGAAATTCCAATGCACCACCCTTACTACTCGGTGATCAATCCCATCATCTGGTAAATGAGCCTTGCAATGGTATAGTCAGGCGCGTGAAAACCAGTCATGGGAGCCAGTTCCACAATATCAAAGCCGATGACCTTCCTTTGGCGGCAGACCCTTGAAAGCGCTTCCATCATCTGGTACCAGGTCATTCCGCCGGGCTCCGGTGTGCCCGTAGCCGGCATAAGGGAAGGGTCCATACAGTCAACGTCAATGGTCAAATAGACATTATCAGGGAAATTCTCTGGCAGAAGTGTCTCCGGAATGCCGCTTTTTGCGATATCTTCGGCATCCAGAGTGTCGAGTCCCCGTTTCTTTCGATAGACCGCTTCCTCCATGGAAAGGCTTCTGGTGCCGATCTGGAAAAGCCTGTGCCCCATCTCCAGCACGCGTCGCATGACACAGGCATGATTGTATCTGGACCCCTCGTAACGGTCTCGAAGATCTGCATGCGCATCGAATTGTATGACACCGATGGAACCCAACAAACGGGCCACCCCTTTTAGAACACCTGCCGTGATGGTGTGCTCGCCCCCCAGAATCAACGGAATTTTCCTTTTCGCAAGAATTCCTTCTACCCTCACTGCGAGAGCATCCAGAACAACGTCTTCTTCTCCGCCGCAAGAATGCACCGTATCCGTATATATGCCTTTTTCAGCTGGAATACCCTTTCCATCATAGAGTTCCAACTGCTGGGAAGCTTCGAGGATCGCGGCAGGGCCTTTTCGGGTGCCTGTCCCGTAAGTGACGGTTTTTTCATAAGGGACGGGAATCACGTGGAACAGCGCCTGATCCGGATTCACCCGACCCAGTTCCGACGTCAGAAAAGCGGGGTAGCGAAGGGCGCCGTTATGCATATCATCCTGATGAATCATGACAGGCGCATCCGGTAATCTTCGTATCCAAAAGTCCTGATGACTTGAACGGAATCGTTTCGATGGTCGTAAAGGGCGATGTCAGGCAGCGCCACACCGTTAAAGGTATTGGTTTTCACCATGGTATAATGGGCCATATCGAGAAAAGCGAGCCGCTGTCCCAAATGCAGCGGACGGTCAAAAGAATACTCCCCGGCCACATCTCCCGCCAGACAGCTCTGCCCCGTCAACCGATAGGTATAGGCTTTCTCTTGCGGCAGTCCCGTGCAAGCCACCTCCGGCCGATACGGCATCTCCAGAACATCGGGCATATGGCACGGGACGCTCGTATCCAGAACGGCAATGGGCATGTCATTTTGTACAATGTCAAGAACCGTCGCAACCAGAATGCCCGCATTCAGTGCAACCGCTTCACCGGGTTCCAGGTAAACCTGAAGCGAATAACGGCGTTTGAAATCCAGAATCAGACGGCAGAGCTGCTCCACATCGTAATCAGGACGCGTAATGTGATGCCCCCCACCAAAATTGACCCATGTCATGCCCTTCAAAAATGATCCGAATTTTTCTTCAAATACCCGCAAGGTGCGTTCGAGGGCATCGACGTTGTGTTCACAAAGGGTGTGAAAATGAAGTCCGGAAATCCCCGTGAGATCCTCTCCCTCAAACCGGGACCGCCGCACCCCCAGGCGGGACCCGGACGCGCAGGGATCATAAAGCGGCACTTTTCCCTCGGAATGTTCCGGATTGACGCGGATGCCACACCGGATATCTTTTGAAGCATTCTGAAGGAAGGGTCTGAAGCGGTCCCACTGTGAAAAGGAATTAAAAACCACCACATTGGAATACCGCATCACTTTCCGCATCTGGGCCTCGCTGTAGGCGGCGGCAAAGGTGTGCACCTCACCCTTGAATTCCTCGTATCCCAGGCGAGCCTCGTGGGGAGAACTGGCGCACACGCCGTGCAGGGTTTTTCCAAGAAGCGGAAACACGGAAAACATGGCAAACGCCTTCAGCGCCAGCAGGATCCGGCAACCGGTTCGATCTTGCACGTGCTTCAAGACGGCCAGATTTTGTCGAAGCCGCCCCTCGTCCACCACGAAACAGGGCGTGGAAACGCCTTCCAAATCCAGGCCTAAAGGGTTGTTTCGGTCCATGGCAGGCCGTATCGGGGCAGTTCTCTCATAAAAGGTTCCGGGTCAAACTGTTCCATGTTGAAAACCCCTTTTCCCTTCCACTTTCCCGTGAGCACCATCATGGCGCCGATCATGGCGGGCACGCCGGTTGTGTAGCTGATGGCCTGGCTTCCCACTTCTTTAAAGGCTTTTTCATGGTCGCAGATGTTGTAAATGTAGTAGGATTTTTCCTTTCCGTCTTTGATGCCTTTGATCAGGCATCCAATGCAGGTGCGGCCCCGGGTCAGGGGTCCCAGTGATCCCGGATCCGGGAGGAGGGCCTTCAAGAATTTCAGGGGAATGATTTTTTTACCTTCATATTCCACCGGATCAATGCGGGTCATCCCCACATTTTCGAGGACCTCCAGGTGTTTCAGGTAATTGTCGGAAAAGGTCATCCAGAAGCGCGCACGCCGGATGTCCGGCATGTGGCGGGTGAGGGACTCCAATTCTTCGTGGTACATGAGATAAATTTTTCGGGGACCGATCCCTTCGGGAAAATCGAATTCCCTATGAATGGAGAGCGGTTCGGTCTCCCGCCACCTGCCCGCTTCATAGTAGCGTCCGCGCGCCGTAACTTCCCGGATGTTGATTTCCGGATTGAAATTGGTGGCAAAGGGCTGACCGTGGTCTCCGGCGTTGCAATCGATGATATCCAGTTCGCGGATTTCGTCAAAATGCATTTTCTTGGCCCAGGCGCAAAACACATTGGTAACCCCCGGATCAAAACCGCTCCCCAGAAGCGCCATGATGCCGCGCTCTTTAAACCTATCGTGATATTTCCACTGCCAGTCATAACAGAACCGGGCCTCGTCCGGCGGTTCGTAATTGGCCGTATCCAGATAATGGACCCCCGTCTCAAGACAGGCATCCATGATGTGAAGATCCTGGTAAGGAAGTGCCACATGAAGCACCAAGCCCGGTTTTTCAGCGCGAATCAGCTTAACCAGAGCCCCCACGTCGTCCGCATCCACCTCGGCGGTCCGAATGGATTTCGGCAGTTGCGCGGCGATCTTGTTACACTTCTCAATATTCCGGCTGGCCAGGCAGATGTTTTCAAACACCTCAGGCGCCCGGGCGCACTTGTGGGTCACCACCTGCCCGACCCCGCCCGCACCGATAATCAACACATTCGGCATGATCTTCCCCCCCTTTTCCGGTTGCTATCGCTCAAAATAGGTGTATCCGCGAAGCCCCGATTCGTAAGCCTTCATGATCTTGCGGCGTTCCTGCGCCGTAATGCGTCGTTCTCCCACTGCCTTCTCCGCGAATTTCAAAAAGCGTGCCATCATATTTTTAGGTTCGTACTCCACATAGGAGAGAACATCCGCCACAGTGTCCCCTTCCAGCTCCCGAACCAGGCTGTACCGGCCGTCTTCGGTCACCCGGATGGTCACCACATTGGTATCGCCGAAAAGATTGTGCAGATCCCCCAGGGTTTCCTGATAAGCTCCCACCAGGAAGACCCCCAGGTAATATTCTTCACCCGGAATCAACTGGTGCAGGGGAAGGGCATTGCGAACGCCGTGAATGTCAATGAATTTATCAATTTTTCCGTCGGAATCGCAGGTTATATCCGCCACGGTGGCCAGGCAGGAGGGCATTTCGTTAAGCCGATGAATGGGCATGATGGGAAACAGATGTTCGATGGCCCAGGCGTCCGGCAGGGATTGAAACACACTGAAATTGCCGTAATAGGTGTCGGCCAGTGCGACGGGGATATCCTGGAGGTCCTTGGGAACGAACTTAAGCTGCCGGATATTTTGTGCGATTCCCCGAACCAGGTGCCAGAATATGTTTTCCGACAGGGAACGCTCCCTAAGACTGATTTCACCCACCTTGAACAATTGGCGAACCTGGTCCCGATAGTAGATGGCGTCGTTGTAGCATTCCTGGGTATTCTTGAGGCTAAGGCTTTTGAGGGTCTCATGAAGGTTCTGAATAATTTCGTGGGTGTTCTCGGGAAGGGTTTCGGGAATCGGTTCACCTTCGAACCGACGGCTGTCCAGCACGTTGAACAGAAGGACCGAATAGTAGGCCACGATGGCCCTACCGGTTTCGGTAATGATCGTGGGATGGGGTATATTTTCTTCATCCAGGATGCTCATAATGGATTCGATGATGTCGGAGCAGTACTCGTTCAATCCGTAATTCCGGCTGGTCACGTAATTGGTATTGGATCCGTCGTAATCCACCGCCAGGCCTCCGCCCAGATCGAAATACCGCATGGGCGCGCCTTCATCGACCAGGCCCGCATAAACGCGGCACGCCTCCATGACCGCCGAGCGGATGTCCCGAATGTTGGGGATTTGGGAACCCAGATGGTAATGAAGCAGCTGAAAACAGTCCAACATTTCGCAGCGCTTCAGTTTTTCAACCACTGTCAGGACCTGGGTGATGCTGAGTCCGAAAATACTTCGGTCCCCGCCGCTCTCCATCCAGTGTCCCCCACCCTGGGTGGAAACCTTGATGCGGACGCCGATGAGAGGCCGAATGCCCAAGGCTTTGGATCGCTCCAGGATCAAGTCCAGTTCACCGGGGATCTCAACAACAAAGAAACATTTGAGCCCCATGCGACAGGCATACAGGCCCAGGTCCACGAATTCCCGGTCTTTGTAGCCGTTACAGATCAGGCATGCCTCCGGGTCGTCCAGAAAGGAAAGGGCCGCGATCAATTCCGCCTTGCTTCCCGCTTCAAGCCCGTGGTGATACTCCGATCCGAACCGGGCAATGGCTTCCACCACCTGCTGCTGCTGGTTGACCTTGATGGGGTAAACGGCCCGGTACGCCCCCTGATACCCGTACTCCTGAATGGCGGCGGCGAAGCTGTCGTTCAATTCCTTGATCTGTGAGCGCAGAATGTTTTCGATCCGCAACAACACGGGCAATTCATAGCCGCGATCGATAATCCCGGACAAAACGCCCATCAAATCGACGGAGATCTCCTTGTCCTGTCTGATGGGACGAATCACCACGTTTCCCGCATCGGATATATCGAAATAGCCCGCTCCCCAGCTTTTGATGTGGTACAGCTCCAGGGAGTCCTCCTTGGTCCATCTCTCCAGTACGCCTTTTTTGATCACATTGCCCCTCATTCCGCCATGCTTGCCACAATTGATTTGCCTGACCTGTAATCCATGAATTGCAGGGCAGATTTTTTTCTCATATAGACGATTCAAAGCAAAAAGGGGATCATTTTTTTACAGCAACATCTATTTTTTTCTTTTTGTTTCCTGTTATTCTACTATAGAATATTTCATGATAAATTACATAGCTCCCGAATACAAAAAAATTTCCGGGTTTGACGCGGCTTAAGACTTGACCCGGGCATGAAGATGCTATACATTTCTCTCAGCTTGAATGAGGATGCGCTTTTTTAGGGTTAACCGGTCGTTAGGACGTCACGAAGACGTCGGCCGGTTTAATGAAGCGTAAATTCTCCGATAATGAGGCCACGAAGGCTGGGGCGAAAGAAGTGCCCTGGTGTTTGTGGTTTTTTTTTGAAAAGTTCGGTTCCATGGCCTCGTCGCGGTAAAAAAGGGCTGACGGTTTCCGGA